>NZ_JAMPPE010000007.1:0-206274 GCF_028480905.1 Providencia sp. PROV156
GCCGACATGAGCGAGGTTACGGTTCTAAGTGTTTCTAAGCTGCCTATACGGCAGTGAACAATGCGGGGTTTCTCGTGAGCTTGGCGCTGAATTTCTAAGCTGCCTATACGGCAGTGAACTGTTTGCTGCTTCCTGTGTGATAAATGCTACATTTCTAAGCTGCCTATACGGCAGTGAACCTTCAGCGCATTCGTGATGATTTCTTTCATCGTTTCTAAGCTGCCTATACGGCAGTGAACGATATAATCCAACGATTGAAGTCACAGGTGCTTTTCTAAGCTGCCTATACGGCAGTGAACTCGCATATGAAGAGTGTGATTTCTTCGATAGTTTTCTAAGCTGCCTATACGGCAGTGAACGCACGTGCTCATTTCGGCGTGAATCGTGAGGATTTCTAAGCTGCCTATACGGCAGTGAACTGTAGAGATACGACGCTGAAAAATGGCAATTTTTTCTAAGCTGCCTATACGGCAGTGAACATAAAAGGGGACTCAAAAGCTCAACTGTATATTTTTCTAAGCTGCCTATACGGCAGTGAACATTTGCTGCATTGACGTTCGGGTAAGATTTACTTTCTAAGCTGCCTATACGGCAGTGAACTTGTAGTTCAAGAGCGTGACTCAACACTATCATTTCTAAGCTGCCTATACGGCAGTGAACTTTACCGTTATACGCACCATCACTACCATCAATTTCTAAGCTGCCTATACGGCAGTGAACTTACAGCAACTGCACAACAGACAAACTATAGTTTTCTAAGCTGCCTATACGGCAGTGAACGAGTCGCAAAGCGTTTATAGCGATGATGAAATTTTCTAAGCTGCCTATACGGCAGTGAACAGCTAGGGGTAATTGTCCTGCAATTCATGAGATTTCTAAGCTGCCTATACGGCAGTGAACTTAATACCTGGTCAATTCGGCACAAGTGATTATTTCTAAGCTGCCTATACGGCAGTGAACAAGGAGTTAGTATCACAAATAGCGCTTGCGGTTTTCTAAGCTGCCTATACGGCAGTGAACTTTAGCATAACCCGTTAACTCATAGAGTTCTTTTTCTAAGCTGCCTATACGGCAGTGAACTTACTAAATTTCTCTCTACACTTTCCCCATGTTTTCTAAGCTGCCTATACGGCAGTGAACCTACCCCAGGGGATTATGTGTTTGCATCAAGATTTCTAAGCTGCCTATACGGCAGTGAACAGTTTGCTTGCGCTTGTCCACGCTTATCACTGTTTCTAAGCTGCCTATACGGCAGTGAACACACAGATCCATTACCCCAAACCAAACTATCATTTCTAAGCTGCCTATACGGCAGTGAACTATTCTACGACGGTTCTTGGTACATATACCGATTTCTAAGCTGCCTATACGGCAGTGAACTAAGGAAGAATGACATCTTTCAAATCTATAAATTTCTAAGCTGCCTATACGGCAGTGAACGTTAAAAGAAGGTGACGGCGCGGAATTAGTTGTTTCTAAGCTGCCTATACGGCAGTGAACGCTTTATTTAATTGTGGCTTACTAAAATCACCTTTCTAAGCTGCCTATACGGCAGTGAACTACTCAGCATAGTCACTTCCGTTTGTGTTTACTTTCTAAGCTGCCTATACGGCAGTGAACATGTACCAAGAACCGTCGTAGAATACGATTTGTTTCTAAGCTGCCTATACGGCAGTGAACATGTTCTCTAACATCATCGAGTATTTTAATAATTTCTAAGCTGCCTATACGGCAGTGAACTATTCTTAAAATTGCTGGTGGATTTCTAGCACTTTCTAAGCTGCCTATACGGCAGTGAACACTCAGATGAAGAACGCGCAGCAATTTTAGACTTTCTAAGCTGCCTATACGGCAGTGAACACTGGGTTCATTTTCTGACTCTACTATGAACTTTTCTAAGCTGCCTATACGGCAGTGAACGTGTTTACACGCTTGAATACATTCCTACAGGTTTTCTAAGCTGCCTATACGGCAGTGAACCTTACCGTTATAGGCTCCTTCACTATCTTCAATTTCTAAGCTGCCTATACGGCAGTGAACTTTCTAATATAAGCATGAAGCTTACCGTTATATTTCTAAGCTGCCTATACGGCAGTGAACATCCTACGCACCCATCTGTTTTTACTAGAATTTTTCTAAGCTGCCTATACGGCAGTGAACTATAACAAAAACAGAATAAAACAAGTAAAAACAACTGACTAGCTTTAAAATACAAAAAATACCTTTGTTTTTAGTGAATCTTATAACTAATTGTTAAATCAGCGGATTTTTAAAGAGCAAAAATGAAAGGTCAAATAAGGGTAAAACAAAAGCAAATTTATGCAATATAAAAAAGACACAATAATAAACTCAAATCCCCTTTTTGTGGTGACTAAAAATCCCCAAACAAAAAACCGCGCTTGAATGGCTCCAAAGCGCGGTGAGTAAAAAGAATATTAAATAATTAACGGCTGCCGAAAAGTGACATGCTGTTTAAGTCTTTAAAAATACTTTGTGAGGCTTCAAACATCGCTTTTTCTTTATAATAATCTGTGGTGGTGCCAGTCCAGTTAGTTTCTAACAACTCACTTTTGCGGGCCGCATTTTGAATCGAGCGCGTATCCGCTAAAAAATCTAATTTATCAATTTCTTGTAATTGTAAGCCTTGCTTAGCTTCAATATTAGAAATTTGATCTAATGCGGACTTGATGGCTCGGTTCGCTTCACCTAACTCAGCTTGCGCTTGGTCTAAATCTGCTTGTGGTGCGCCTTGCAATGGCTTTTTCAGTGATTCGATACCGGTGTTCAGCGCTTTAAAAATATTGACCACATTATTGCTATCGGTTTCAAACACTTGTGCGCCAGTGAAATAAGTCGTCATCTCACGGTCACTCGCCACATTCTGCATAATCGCTTTATCGCCACCGTGATACAACACATCACCGTTAGCATCAATTTCAAATGGCGGTTTATCTGATTTAAAACCTGCGAAAATATATCGACCATTCCCATCAGTCGAATTACCTAACGCCACTAATTGTTCTTTCAAACCCGTTAGTTGCTCAGCCAAAGTATTACGGTCTTTATCGCTTAAAGCACCTTGGTTTGATGCCTGAATAATGGTGGTATCAATTTGCGTCGTCACATCTGTCATCTGAGTCAAAATACTCATCTGCAGCGTCATTCCTGTTTTGGCAAACCCACGACTGGCAACATACTGTTGATTTCGGTTCTCTGACTGGTTAATCCGCACCGCTTGCGAAGACGCTTGAGGGTCATCAGAAGGCTTGCTTACACGCTTACCAGAAGCTAATTGACTTCCTGCATCCATCCAACGCGCTTGAGCACTGTTCATGTCTTGTAAGCGTTGGTGATAAATCATGTTGGTACTTAAACGCATCGCTAAATCCTTATCCTATCGCTAATATTTAGAATGCACGCATTAATGCGTTAAATAAATCATCCACCGTTTTTAATACTTGCGCATTGGCATTGAAAAACTGTTGGATTTTCTGCATCTGAATACTTTCTTCATTCATATTCACGCCCGAAATAGCTTGTTCTTGCTCATAGAAGCTCTCGGTCATTTTGTTCTGTGTTTCAGAATCAATTTGCGCTTGTTTAGTTTTACTGCCCACATCATTAACTAATGTCGCATAGAAATCAGAGAACGTAGAACTACCATCAATCAGTTTTTCGTCTTGCAGTTTAACCAGTTGTTTAATGTTTTCATTATCACCTGGGCCACTGTCTTTACTTCCAGCCGCCGCAAAATCGGATGCATTGCTGACCAAGGTCTGCATACCGTTGATTACACCACTTACTGGTTTTACCAAGAATGAGTCACCTTTTGACATACCAGTACTGTTGCTGATTTTGATCTCTAAACCATCAAACTTCAGTGTACCTGCCGTATTTGAATCCACAGGAACATTAATACCTTCTGGCAAACGTGTGACATTCCATTCATTGCCGTCAAAGCGCATTTCGTAGTTATTACCTGTGACTTTAGACACATCGCTATAACTGAGATCAAAGTCTGCTTTACCACTATTATGAGTGTTGCTAACAACAGAGCCTTTACCAATTTCAAAGAAGTCTTTACCGGTGTTGCCGTTGGCATCGTACCCCTTGCTGTGCACTTCATTGAATTTGGTCGCAAAAACCAATGCTAATTTATTGAGTTTTTGATAAGCCGGGTCCATAACTTCTTGACGAGAACGCAAGATACCGCTGAGTTCCCCACCACGGAATGACTCATCAGGAATTTCCCGTGCTTGGCCATTCGCGCCCACAAAGCCAATGCTAAAACGGCTATCATCTTTAGAAGAAGGGACGGCTTCTAAGCGATTCGCTTTTTCACCCGTGACTAACGGTAAGCCATTAGCAAACGTCACGTTATAGTTACCGTTTTGTTCGATAACTTTGACACCAACTAATGAGTTAACTTCATTAACTAAACGGTCACGCACATCTAATAAATCGTTAGGTTCAGAACCACTCACAGAACGGATCCGCGAAATTTGCTGGTTTAAACCCGCAATTTTTTCAGCGTAAATATTGATATCTTTCACTTTATTTTCTATCTGGTGATTAATATCCCGTTCCATTTCCTGCAAACGACGATCCGCTTCTTTAAACTGGCCTAATAATGCATTTGAGTTTCCTAAGAAAACGTCAATCAAGGTTTTGTCACTTGCATCGCTGGAGGCAGCGTCTAACGCGGTGAAGAAGCTACCAATATTACTTGAAATATCTTCAATATCATTAGTAAGCAAATCATCAACTTTATTGCAGTTCTTAACGTATGCCTCATAGTCACCGCTACGTGCGCGGGATTGGCTGTACTGCGCATTGATAAATTCGTCAAACTCACGGCGAACATGGCTGAAATAAGTGCCGTTACCAAAATAGCCATTAGGTGTCATCGTACCGGGATTCTCCCCGAAAACAGCACTTTGGCGATGATAGTAACCCACACCTGCGTTAGCTAAGTTGTTAGAAATAACACTTAACCCGCCTTGTGCAGCATTCACACCACTGAGCGCATTATTCATTACATTGTTCAGCATAAGCTTTTCCTGTTCTGGATGCTTATCGCCATCATTGGCTGACACAATGAAAGCGATAGCAACGCAAATTATTTAGAGCATATTTGGTTATCGGAAATTCAGCGTAATTATTTAGTCCAAACGCGCAATAATTCCGGATTTTTAGAAAATATCGTTTAAGTCTATGGTATATGCCTGAACAGCCCTTGATGCAGAGGTATTCGCCGCGGGTTGATGACCACGTATCTGGTTAATCAAGGTGATCAGTTTGTCCGAATAACCTGGGTCTGTGGCATACCCGGCTTGATGTAAACGGCGCGCAGCAATCTCTGGTGTTGGCGCTTTTTTGACGTCTTTGTAACGCGGGTTTTCCGTCAATAAATTGATATAATCGGCAATCGCCTCTTCATAAGAGCCATAAACGCGAAAATCATCCCGCATTTTGATGGTTTTTCCGTTGATCACTTCTGTTGTCATAATATTCGTGACGGGCCCTTGCCAGTTTTTTCCCGCTTTTATACCAAACAGGTTATGGCTGGTTTTTCCATCTGATTTCAGAATTTCTCGCTGGCCCCAACCACTTTCTAATGCCGCTTGTGCCAATAGCAGAAAATGTGAAATACCACTGTTTTGGCTTGCCGCTTTTGCAGGTTCAATTAAACGGCTAATAAAATTACTGCTATTAAGCGATAACGCTTTGATTTTTTGGAATGGTGCCGATAATACATCGCCCATTGGTGTAAAATGGCGCATCATTTGTTCCATATTAAATGGCGGTAATGATTGCACTGTTTTTTCATCTAACGGCAACAGGCTATTGGATGTGGGCCCACTTGACGTGTGTTGGTCTCGTGTAAGCTGCTGATACATCATTTCCCCGAAACCTAAACCTTTTTGCGACAGGTCCTGGGCGATTTGTTGGTCATACATACTGGTGAGCATGCGTGTTTGGTCGCTGGAAAATAAGCCATCTTGTGGGAGTGCGTCACGCATACTTTTTAGCATCAATTGAACGAATGTTGCCTCAAGTTGCTGCGTGACATGGCGCAGCCCTTGCTCCGAATTTTTATTCAGTTCACCTTTTAACTGCCCCAGTGACTGTAAATCAAATGCGGCACCTTGCAATAGCTGCATGTCACTCATTAGATGATCTCCAGTTTTGCACGTAAACAACCCGCACTTTCCATCGCTTGCAGTATCGACATCAAGTCGTTTGGCGTTGCACCGAGTGTATTTAGGGCTTGAATAACTTGGTTTAATTGCACACTTGCGTTGACTTTTTGGAGTGCCCCACCCTGATCACGTACCCCAACATTCGTATTACGAGTGACTACGGTTTGCCCACCTGCAAATGGGGTGTCCGGCTGGCTCACTTGAGTTTGTCTTTCGACTGTGACCGCTAAACTACCGTGTGCAACAGCACAGCTGTCTAGTGTTACACTGCGGTTAATCACCACAGAACCAGTGCGTGAATTGAGGATCACTTTCGCTTCAGCCACTGGCGCCCGTACATTAAGCTCCTGTACCCGTGCTAAAAAACGCACTTGGTCACGATTATTAGCTGGAACCAGTAACTGTACTGTTCTTGAATCTAACGCAGACGCCGTCCCCATACCGCCCATACGGTTAATTGCATCCGCAATATCTTGTGCCAATGTGAAGCTATCTTCGTTTAATTGCAGGTTAATTGCCCCATTTTGCCCAAAACTGCTCGGTAATTCGCGTTCGATAGTTGCTCCACCGGTAATACGGCCGCCATTGAGTTGATTGACCTTAATACTACTGCCGCCGCCACTGGCACCCGCACCACCCACTAAGATGTTACCTTGAGCCATCGCATAGATTTGCCCATCAACCCCTTTTAAGGGAGTCATCAACAACGTACCGCCACGTAAGCTTTTCGCGTTACCCATTGAGGAAACCACAATATCCACGGACTGACCAGTACGCGCAAAAGGCGGCAATTTTGCGGTGACCATGACCGCCGCCACATTTTTTAATTGCATATTGGTACCCGGCGGCACCGTAATCCCCATTTGCGACAGCATGTTATTCAAACTTTGAGTGGTAAATGGAGTTTGCATGGTTTGGTCACCTGTCCCATCGAGACCCACAACTAAACCATAGCCAATCAAGGCGTTATCTCGCACACCTTGAACGGTGGTTAAATCTTTAATACGCTCACTGTGTGCTGAAAAAGTGAAGCAAAAAAATAGTGATAGCAAAATTAATACTTTGTTTTTCATTAAATTATCTCGGCTGTTTTCTCGCTAATGTTTAATTAATAAGGCGAAACATTTAAGAAAAAGCGTTGTAGCCATCCCATGTTTTGCGATTCGTTAATATAACCGTCACCCACATATTCAATGCGTGCATCAGCGACTTGTGTCGAGCTCACATGATTGTCTGAGCCGATAGTGCGCGGGTTAACCACTCCTGAGAAACGAATCGACTCCGTCCCCTGGTTTATCGCAATACGTTTCTCACCAACCACATGTAAGTTACCGTTCGCCAATAATTGGTCTACAGTGACAGTGATGGTACCTTTAAAGGTGTTATTGGCATTGGCACCGCCTTTGCCGCTAAAGTCACTGTTACCTTTAATATCTAATTCTGTGTTTTTACCGCCAATCCACCCTTGCATGAAACCCGGCAATATCGCAGCTAAGAAACCTGTTTTCCCACTACGGTTGGCATTCGCTGAGGAGTTTTTGCTCGCACTCACGTTTTCTTGCAAGTTAATGGTTAAAATATCTCCAACATTACGAGGCCGCCGGTCTTCAAATAATGGCTGATAGCCATAATAAGCGGGTTGCGCACTTTGAAATATCGAGCCATTGGGTGCTGGTGCTGTCGGTGCTGTTGGGATTGCCGTGGTTTGTGTGTCCACTAATGGACGCGATTTGATTTGTGCACAACCGCTGGTAACTAAGACCAAAATGGCAAGTAACCCTGCCTGTTTAGGCGCTATGAAACGCGTTAGTAACGCTGCTTTTTGCTGTTGAGAAATCGTGCCGCTTTCAATCATCATGTTACTCTTTTGCTGCTGTGTACGTTTTATCATCACGAAGAGATCCCTCTCATTGATAACTCATCACTATCGCAATGAGTTATTTTTACGTATTTTTTACCAATTACAATTGCGTTAAGCGCTGTAACATTTGGTCAGAAGCGGATACCGCCTTACTGTTGATTTCATAAGCACGCTGAGTTTGGATCATGTTGACCAACTCCTCTGCCACATTGACGTTAGAGGTTTCTAACATGTTTTGATAAAGTAAACCGGCGCCATTGGTCCCCGGTGCGCTCTCATTTGGTGCGCCGGAACTTGCGGTTTCCATATACAGGTTTTCACCCATACTTTCCAAACCAGCATCATTAATGAAGGTGGTTAATGTAATTTGGCCAATTTGCTGTGGTTGGTTATCGCCATAGACGGTAATGGTCACGGTACCATCGCGCGCAATCGACAAGCTATTCGCGTTATCGGGGATCATAATCGCAGGAACGATTTGGTAACCACTTGAGGTCACTAACTGGCCATCTTGGTTTGGTTGCAATGCGCCATCACGGGTGTAAGCATCCGTACCATCAGGCATTTGCACATGTAAAAAACCTTGGCCTCGGATAGCGATATCGTTGGTATTTCCTGTTTTATTTAATGCGCCTTGCGCATGAATACGCATGGTGGCAACAGGGCGCGAACCCGTTCCCATTTGTAAACCGGATGGTAACGAGGTTTGTTCTGAACTCATGGCACCCGGCTGACGAATATTTTGGTACATTAAATCTTCAAAAACAGCGCGTTGGCGTTTGAAACCATTGGTACTAACGTTGGCTAAGTTATTAGAAATAACATCAAGGTTAGTTTGTTGAGCATCAAGCCCTGTTTTAGCAATCCATAATGAGCGGATCATAATAATTCCTTACTGTATTTAGCTAACCGCGAGCAGTTGATTGGCGCGTTGTGCATTTTCATCAGCACTGCGGACAACTTTCATTTGCATTTCAAAGTGCCTTGCATTGGCAATCATCGAAACCATGGCTTCTGCGGCATTGACATTACTGCCTTCAATCACCCCCGCAGTGACAATGCCTCGTTCGCTTTGTGGCAAAGCATTGCCATTTGCCGCTTGCCCTTGTGGTGATAAATGAAACAAACCGTCTTCGCCACGGATCAAGTCCTGCGGCTGTGCTTCAACCACTTTCAAGCGCCCAATTTGCCCTAACATAGTCGGGGGGTCAGTCGCCAAAAGCGCAGTAACGGTACCGTCAGCGCCAATAGTTAACTCCGCATTTGGCGGAACGTTAATCGGCCCGCCATCACCTTGTAAGCGGCGCTCACCAATAACAAGCTCACCTTCACTAGACACTTGAATGTTACCGTTACGGGTATAAGCTTCTGTGCCATCGGCTAATTCAACAGCCAAAAAATGCTTATCATTTAATGCAACATCGGTTTGCTTACCCGTATAATTGAGTGGCCCTTGGCTCATATCAGCGCCGGGAGTAGATGCCACCACCAGCGTTCTGGTTTGCTCGCTGTCACCATGTATCGGCACGGCACGCATTGCGGACAATTGCGCTTTAAAGCCTGCGGTTGACACATTGGCAATGTTATTTGAAACAATCGCTTGGTTTTCCAGCGCATGACGCGCTCCTCCCATCGCGGTATAAATGACGTGATCCATGGCCACCCTCTTGTTTTATCGTAAGTTAACCAGCGTCTGTAACATCTGATCTTGTGTTTTGATGGTTTGCGCGTTTGATTGGTAATTACGCTGCATCACAATCATGCTGATTAACTCTTGGCTCATATCCACGTTAGAAGATTCCAACGCACCACTGGTTAATTTTCCGAACTGGCCGACACCCGGAACGCCGTCCATTGGGTTACCTGACGCATTGGAAGAGGCCCAAACGTTGCCACCTTGGGATACCAGACCATTTGGATTTGCGAAAGCAGATAACGCCACTTGGCCAACCACACGTTTTTGTTGGTTGGAATAGTTAGCAGTAATTAAACCGTTATCTTCGATTTTAAAGGTGGTGTATTCACCGGCAGGATAGCCATTCACATCAATCGCACTAACGGAAGACTCGCTGACTTTTTGTTGACGAGTCTTACTTAAATCAACGTTTAATATTCCATTATCAGCGCCATTTAACCCGTTATACGCGAAAGCAAATGTGGCTTTATCTGCGTCTTTTAACTTACCATTACCATCAAACTCTAGTTCACCCAGTTTTTTAGCTTCAGTTTCGTTAGCGTCTTTCGCATAAGCGGTCCATTTGTTATCTGACTCTTTAACAAAGTACACTGAAATTTCATGGGTATTACCTTGACTATCGAAAGCGGTCATTGTGGTGCTAAAGTTATACGTTGCTGAATCATCAGGCTTTGTGATGTCAAATTTCTTATCTTTAACTTTATCTTCAGAATTAAGGTTTATCGTCAGTTTCGCTAACTCAGATTTTTTCGCATCCATCATATCCGTTGGGATATTCAAGCCTTCAGGTACACCACCACTTTGGATGGTAACATTGCCTTTTTCATCAACACTCGCAGGGTAACCTGTGACTACCATCCCTTGGTTATTCACTAAATTACCGCTTTTATCGCGTAAGAATTGACCATCTCGGCTGTAATAAGTATCACCGTTTTGGTCTTGTACACGGAAAAAGCCATTTCCGGAGATGGCAACGTCTGTTGCTCTATCCGTACGCGTGATTGGACCATCTTTAAAATTTTGTGTCACCGCGGCCACATTAACGCCTAGGCCAACACCTGAACCTGCAAACATATCTGCAAATGAGGTCGTCGCCCCTTTAAAACCATTTGTTGCGGAGTTGGCAATATTATTACCAATTGAATCAAGCCCCGCTGAGGCTGCATTTAAGCCACTGACTGCTTGTGAAAAAGACATATTTTCTCCATGAGTATTGGGGGTAAATTAAGAAGATGGATAAACTTTGAAAATGCTGCTCAGCGGGACGCTTTGCCCAATGCCAACATCAAGTAATGGTGCGTCAGCTCCAGGAGTCACACCGTTAACACGGGTATACCCCAGTTTGGTCACTTCGATTTCAGCTCCTGAACTAACAGCTTTCACATCAAAGTAATATTTTCCTGTTGTATCGGTGACTAAGTTCCCGTTGTTATCACGGCCATCCCATGCCATATCATAGATATCGGGTTTAACTTCCGTATCATAGGTAATGGTTCGCACAACCATTCGGTTTTTATCGCGAATGGTAATTTCAACGTTGTCCGCCAATTTCGGCAAAAAGAAGCCAAACGGCGAGGAAATATATTCAGATTGCGGCTCTTCAGTGCCCTCTTCACCTTCAATGGCATCTTTGTTACTTAATCCAAACATTGAAGGGCTATTTGGGCTGATGCCTTCGTCTGGAAGCGGGTTTGATGGCTTAATCACATTGCTGTCTTCACCTGTGCTCGCTTTTTTGAGCGGCGCTAAGATGATTTCATTGCGCGGAATAAGCACACCTTTACCAACCAGCTGAGTGGCTTGCAATGACTGACCTGAACCAATTTGTTGGGAAATACCACTCACGCTATCACTGAGTTTATTCATACTCTCAAGTGTCGCTATTTGCGCCAATTGGCTGGTTAAATCCGTATTTTCCATTGGTTTTGTTGGGTCTTGGTTTTGCATTTGCGTGACAATCATTTTTAAAAAAGTGTCACGCATATCGTCACTTTGACTTTTCTTTGGCACATTACTCGCAGCTGGCTGAGGGCCAGCTGTCGTATTATCCAAAGAGTCGTACATTGTGGCTGCAACTCCCATGAAAATGCTCCCTTACTGGCCTATAGTCAGTGTCTTTTGCAGCAATGTTTTTGCTGTATTCATCACTTCTAAGTTAGCTTGATAGCTACGAGAGGCTGAAATGGTATTGATCATTTCACCAACCATGTCGACATTTGGCATTTGCACATAGCCTTTTTCATTCGCTGACGGGTGACCGGGCTTATATTCCATACGGGGTGGCGTAGGGTCTTCTATCAGCTCACTCACACGCACGCCTCCCACTTCGTGACGCCCTTGTGGTGCCATTTGAAAAACAACTTGTTTTGCGCGATATGGTTGGCCATCTGGCCCCACGATACTTTCTGCGTTGGCCATATTGCTCGCACTGACATTCAAACGTTGAGATTGCGCAGTCAATGCCGATGCGGAGATATCAAAAATACTTAGTAAAGCCATGGCAATTACCCTTGCTGTAAGACAGCCAACATACTTTTGACGCGGCTATTGATAAATGTAAGGTCGGCCTGATATTTCAGGGTGTTATCTGCGAATTGGCTACGTTCAATGTCCATATCTACCGTATTACCATCCATTGAGGTTTGGTAAGGAACACGATATTTCAGGTCAATATTTGGCGCTTTGCCCCCTCGGCCTTCAATATGCCCTTTCGAAGTGACAGCAAGAGTCACACCTTTTCCCCCTACCACACCTTTATCCATGGCTTGTTGAAGTTGACGATTAAAGTCAATATCACGTGCTTGGTAGCCGGGTGTGTCGGCATTAGCAATGTTTGAAGCTAATACAGTCTGCCTTGCTTCGCGTATTGACAAAGCCTGTTGCTGGAAAGCAAACGTGGCGTTTAATTTATCAATCATAGTGGTCCTCAATGGAGATAACGCGATCCCTGAATTTGAACGTTCGCGAGTAAAAATTAAAATTCGACCCGCATATCTTAGCGGCCTACTAAAAAATCTAATGGCGGGATAAAGGCAAAATAATTGACCTATTTGGCTCATTCATTATTACGCAGCTGCGTAAACTGCAATTGTGAAAAAGTTTGCTTACTGGGGGGATAAAACGGGATGTATTACACTAAAAAATTGCCTTTATATATGGTAATCAGTTTGTTAGGTCTTACTCCAGCGCTTTCTCAAGCGTCATTACCCCAAGATATTAACCATTATTTTCGCCAAATCCATGGCAAGAAAACCCACGTTTCAATCGAAATTAAAACGCCAATTGAACGTTGGCCCATTTGCGAGAAGCCACAAATCAACCCACCTATTGGCGGGCGTAATATGGGGAATGTGTCCCTTCCTGTGCAATGTGGTAAAAAAAAGCAATTTATTCAGCTAACAGTGAATGTGACAGGCCAGTATTACGTGGCAACACGCAATATAAATAGAGGGGAATCCATACAATTTGTTGATATCGGAACCAAAAAAGGCTTATTACATAAACTCCCTGCAGGTGCAAGTACAGACAAAATCGCACTTCGCGGAGCAATAGCTCTGCGTAATATTCCAGCAGGTCAAACATTCACAAAATCAATGACAAGGCAACCTTGGGCAATAAAAGCAGGGCAAACCGTATTTGTATTCGCCAGTGGTGATAATTTTTCAGTGAAATACGAAGGAAGAGCAATAAATAATGCCACTGCTGGCCAAAATACCCGCGTACGATTGTTAAATGGGCAAGTTGTAAATGGGGAAGCGCTAGAAAATGGCAGCGTTCAAGTGGCATTAAAATAAAGCGCCCCCGCTTGTACTCTAAATAATTCGAGTAACAGCTAGGCGACAAGTGAAGAGAGGCCGATGAGCATACATGAGTATGTGATTCGGCGAGCTGAGCGCAGTCAACAACGCTGCAACTTGAAGCATCACGAGTATATACTCTAAATAATTCGAGTAGCAGCTAGGCGACAAGTGAAGAGAGGCCGATGAGCATACATGAGTATGTGATTCGGCGAGCTGAGCACAGTCAACAACGCTGCAACTTGAAGTATGACGAGTAGTGCAATATTTTGTAACACTATATACACTAAAGATTCATAAACATAAGCCGATAACTGACATATGAAAAAAATCGGAAATAGGAAAATACATTATGGCTATTGAGCAAACATCTGCAATTTCTGCACTGACTCAGGTGACAAACCGCGATCCGCAAGATGCGGCAGCCCCGATGCGGGATAAAAAAGTATCTGCCGATGAAATCGTTAAAGAGAGTTCTTTTGTTCCTAGTGAGCTGCAGAAAAAATTATTGCAACCTCAAGCTAGTGATATTAATCACGCTAAAGTTGAACAAATTAAACAAGCAATTAAAGACGGTACTCTAAAAATGGATGCAGGGAAAATTGCTGATGGCATTTTGCGTGATGCCCATGAATGCATGTTATCAATGAAATAAATAATCACTATGACTGACGAATTACTGATATTACTAGAGCAACAACTCGCTCATTTGAAATCATTACAAATAGTGATGAAAAATGAAGAGCTATTACTAGGTTATCACCGTGTGCCGCCTTCGCCTTTTCAGGAAACCACTGAACAAAAACGGTTTTTAGTTGCTGCTATCGGCCATGGTGAAACAAACCGCTTAGCGTTAGAAGCACAAGCTGAGATCAGCGCACCTTATGAAGGCAATGATGCACTAATGGGTATATGGGAAGCTATTAAAACCTTAACCACAGAGCTAAAAGAGCTGAATTATCGTAATCACCAAATGCTGCAACTGCATATTGAGCTGAATGCTCAGCGCCTAAACTTTGTGAAAAAACATAATAACCAATCCACTTATGGTGCTGATGGTTTAGAGTCAAAGCACCCTGCATTAGGTAAGAAAATTTCAATTTAAGGTGTGTTTTGTCTTTTTAAACTAAAAAGGATTATCCTTGCATTTATTAGATAATAAACACCTTTTCATCAATTAATGTGAGTAGCCTTAATGCTGCACCATTTGGTTTAATTTCCCCTATTTCCCATTTGGAAACACTTTCCTTGGTCATATTTAATATCAAAGCGAGAGAAGACTGAGAAATATTATTTTGCTCACGAATACGTTTAATATCCTCTCCTGTCATAGGCTTAGGATTAGTGAATTTTTTCTTGAGCTCTTGTGCTTTTATCCGCACCTCGATACGGCGAGCCGCAGTACCATCAGCAGCACCAATTGCTTCCATTCTTGAGAAAATTTCAGTAACTCATTTATTTTATTACTCATAATGAATCCCCACCAACAGGTTAGCTTCAGCCCACCATAATTTTTACTATAGTAAAAATTACCATGTACAAGAAAAAAATATATCCTAATTAAGCAAACCCATGGAATAAAAAAAGAGGAAAATCACACATCATGTTGGCGATTTTCCTCTTTTTAATACTGTACCTAAATGTCAAATAATACCGATAAAATTAACTACCACTGATCATCGACGTCATTCTTATCTTACGGTGGTCCGTCATTTCTAAATTCGACATGACCACCAGCTGCGGCAGACTGCGGCGCAAGAAACGCGATAAAATCAAACGTAAACCATGGTTAACTAATAATACCGTTGGCGCGCCCATCGCTTCTTGGTGAGCGACAGCTTGCTCCGCTTGAGTTTGAATGAACTGCGCCAAGTTCGGCTCTAACCCACCGCCGTTCTTCGCGGCTTGCAGCAAAATCTGCTCAAGGCTAGCCTCTAAACCAATCACTTGAATTTCTTCTGCATTACCAAACCACTGCTGTGTAATTGCTCGCCCTAATGCAATGCGCACTTGGGATGTTAAGTAATCAGTATCTTTGTTTTCCCCATTTTCTCCTGCCATTTCAGCCAAGGTTTCAATGATGGTACGCATATCGCGGATCACCACATCTTCCATTAATAAGTTTTGTAAAACGCGGTGCAAAATCGTTAATGAAATCGTATCTGGGATCAGGTCATCTGCCAATTTTGGCATCTCTTTTTTCACGCGGTCATACAACATTTGGGCTTCTTGGCGGCCAAATAAGGTGCTCGAGTTTTGCAGTAAAATTTGATTAAAGTGAGTAGCCACTGCAGTACTCGCGGATACCACGGTATACCCTTGGATTTGTGCTTGCTCACGCAAATCATCATCAATCCAAATGGCGGGTAAACCAAATGCTGGCTCTTTAGTGACATCCCCTTGTAACGACCCAGCCGCATTACCTGGGTCAATAGCCAGACTACGCCCTGGCTGTGCTTCCCCCCGCCCAACTTCTGCACCTTTGATCAGAATTCGGTATTCACAAGGGGAAAGCGCTAAGTTATCGCAAATATGTACGACAGGTGGTAAATACCCCACTTCTTGAGCAAATTTCTTACGTAAACCACGTAGTCGCCCTAATAATTCACCTTGCTGGTCATTATCGACTAATGGGATCAACCGATACCCCACTTCCATCGCCAACAAGTCTTCTAGTTGAACGTCATCCCACGTGGCTTCAACCACTTTATTGGCTTCTTGAAAATGCTGAGATTGGCTATTATCCCCCGCACTACTTTCGGGTTGTTGGGATTTGCGGACTAAATACCAACCAAGGGCAGCCAGTGCCGCGGTAAACAGTAAAAATACAAAGTTAGGCATACCCGGTATTAAACCGATTAAACCTAGAACCCCAGCGCTCAACCACATCACTCTTGGGTTATTGAATAGCTGAGTGACCATTTGTTCACCCACATCTTCATCTGTTGCCACACGAGTGACAATAACCCCAGCAGCGGTGGAAATAATCAAAGCTGGAATTTGCGCGACAAGCCCATCACCAATAGTCAGCAAGGTATAGGCACTGGTGGCATCTCCCAAAGACATATTGTGCTGGCCTACACCAACGATTAACCCGCCAACCACGTTGATCACCATAATCATGATCCCCGCGATAGCATCTCCTCGCACGAATTTACTCGCACCATCCATCGAACCGTAAAAATCTGCTTCTTGCGTAACCTCCGCACGACGTTTTTTCGCTTCATCATCATTAATGATACCCGCGTTCAAGTCGGCATCGATGGCCATTTGCTTACCCGGCATGCCATCTAACACAAAGCGAGCGCCCACTTCCGCGATACGCCCTGCCCCCTTAGTGATAACCATAAAGTTAATCAGCACAAGAATAATGAATACCACAATACCGATGGCAAAGTTACCGCCCACCAAAAAGTGACCAAAGGCTTCGACAACTCGCCCAGCAGCATCTGGCCCTGTATGGCCATCTAACAGGATAATTCGCGTCGAGGCGATATTCAAAGAGAGGCGCAATAAAGTTGCAAATAGCAAAATGGTAGGAAATGCCGCAAAATCTAATGTGCGCTTTGTGAACATCGCCACTAATAACACCATAATGGAAAGTGCAATATTAAAGGTAAACAGTAAATCCAATAAAAAAGCCGGTAATGGCAATACCATCATCGACAGGATCATTAATATCAGAACAGGGCCGGCCAGTATTTGCCACTGCGTTCCTTGTAAATTTTTCGGCAATTTTAATAATGAAGCCAAATTAGCCATCTCGATTGTTATCTCCAGCAAAGTCCAGCGTCGGTGGCACTGGTAAATTTTTCGGTTTTTTTGGTCTGAGCCCACCTTCTCGGCGCCAGCGGCGCAACTGGTAAACCCATGCTAAAACTTCTGCAACTGCCGCATATAGTGCAACAGGAATGCTTTGGCCTATCTCCGCATGGCGGTATAGCGCACGAGCAAGAGGCGGTGCTTCTAACTGTAATATTCGGTGCTCTTCACCAATTTCTTTGATGCGCTGAGCTAATACTCCAGCTCCTTTCGCTAATACTTTGGGTGCCCCCATTTTTTTGTCGTCATATTTAAGGGCGACCGCATAGTGTGTTGGGTTAGTGACGATAACATCTGCATTCGGAACATCCGCCATCATTCGGTTACGCGCAATCGCACGCTGCTGTTGGCGAATTTTGGCTTTAATCTGCGGGTCACCCTCTTGCTGCTTGAATTCATCTTTAATTTCCTGACGGCTCATGCGCAATTTTTTCAAATGGGAACGAAACTGATAGAAAACATCAAAAGCCACCATTGGGATAAGCAAAAATACGATTAAATATCCCGCAAAAATCACTTTCTGTAATGCATTACTTAGCGCCGTAACGGGTGATTCCATCACTAAATGCAGTAACGATGGCCAACTTTGCCAAAGAAAAATAAACGCCCCCAACCCCACAAATAACGATTTCAAAACCGCTTTAAATAACTCAGATAAGGCATTCATCGAAAAAATACGTTTTAGCCCTTTGATTGGATTTAACTTTTTCAAATCAAATTTAATCAACTTGCTATTAAAAACGAGCCCACCGACTAACGATGACGCAGAAATTCCAACCAAAGCTAACCCGCCAATGACAGGTAGTAAGGCAAATAACGCCTCACTGACCACACGCCCTAAGTAACTGATCATCAAGCCAGTATTTTGTAAATAGTGGCCATCAAAAATAAAACCCTGGCGAGTAATTTGCCGCAGTTGTGCCGCGAGGTGTCCACCACTTAGCCATAGCAAGCTCACGCCTGCTAACATCATCATTAGCGAGCTAAGTTCTTTTGAACGAACGATTTGCCCATCATCTTTGGCTTTTTGCTTTTTATGGGGCGTGGGCTCTTCGGTTTTTTCTACATCACTCTCGTCGGACACCGCGGTTCCAAAATGTAATGAAAATACGAGTTATCGCTATAGCATGACAGAGTGTAAAAAAATCAATGGTGGAAAATAGACGCAGTTCAAGGGGGTTATTTGGCTATTGAGCAATAAGGCGGCAATTTTGCGAAGGGTTTCGCAAATAATCGCAATAAATTAAAGATACTCTGATAATGGCAATATTTGTTGATAAAATCCCTATCGTGATCGATGAGCTGTGCTAAAGTACACGTGTCATAACACGTGTATAAGGGGCATCTATGAACAGAACAAAAAAAACCGTCAGTGTCACTGTCGCGCCTGAACTCTACGAACAAGCAAGGCGGGCTAAACTTAACTTATCAGCAATACTGGCTTGTGCCTTACAAGCTGAATTAAAACGCCTCGAAGCGCAAAAATGGAAAAATGACAATGTCGAAGGCTTTAATGAGTTAAACAGGATAAATGAAGAATATGGATTACTCTCAGATAAATACAAGGATTTTTAATGCAATATTGCCTCTATCAAAACCGAGAAGATACGGTCAAATACCCATATTTACTGGATATTCAAAGTAACATTATTGATATATTGAATACTCGTTTAGTCATCCCGTTATTCGATAGCAGGCTAGTTAAAAAGCCATTACCTGTACGCTTAAATCCACAATTATCAATCAACGGGCAGGTTTTTATTTTAATGACTCACCAAATGGCTTGCGTCCCTCATTCATTATTAGGGAAAGAAATCGTTGACTTAAGTAGCCAACGAGACACCATTAAACACGCAATTGACTTACTGATTGATGGCTTTTAACAATGAAGGGTTATTATGGATATTTGTCACCTTGTTGCCCCTGATATCACTTTAGAAGATGCCCCAAAAGAAGCCTTACGTATGCTTAATTGGCTAAAACATCAAGGTATTATCGACCCTGACTTTCAAAGTATCGAGTATGGTGAAGTGATTTATCGTCCTACCCCCGCTCACAAAGAACCCATTTTGTACGTGATTAATGATGAAATCGTCCCAACTCAACTTCCTGAAGATACGCTAAAAAACTACCTGTCTATCGTGACAGAACGAACAGTTTTTCATGCAGGGGGAAATGGCCTTGGTATTTATTGCCCACAATGTAATCAGGAACAAAGTGAGCATAGCCATGCATGGAGTGATACTGTTACGGATTGGTATGAAGGAAAACCAGAAAATCTCGCTTGTTTTTATTGCGATTTTCATGGCTCACTTAATGAATGGCAATTTGACCCTCAATGGGCATTCGGCAATTTAGGTTTTAGTTTTCATAATTGGGATATACGCGATAATTTTGTCGAGCAATTTGAGCAAGTTCTCGGTAGTAAAATCATTGCTGTTTATCAACATGATTAGCAATTAAATTGTTCAGCTGAATATTCATAGGCTCTATATAATTCAAGGTTTAGAGGAAAAATCCAAGGTAATCCGCATCCCCACCGCTTCTGCATATTTTAATAATGTGCCTAATTTTGGGTCGAACTGCGCTTTTTCCAAACGGGACACGTTCTGCTTCTGAGTTTGCATTTTTTCCGCAATTTGAATTTGGGTTAAATTATTGGCTAAACGCGCTTTTTTGAGTTGATTAATTAACGCCTGTCTCATCTGTAATTCAGTAGAGCACTCATTAATATCTCCATCATTTTCTTGAACTATTTCTTTTAGTTCTTTTTTTTCTTTAATCACAAAAGTAGAAATTAAATCGTTATTTATCATTGCAATCCTCTCCTTGTAACGCAAATACAATAAAACTACCCTAACCCTATGTAATTAGAGTAGTTAAATTAAAAACTTGTCGGCGATTAGAAGCCCAGCTCATCAAGCAAATCATCAACTTGAGACTGTGATGCCATCACATTCACGCCTTCTTTATTGATTTGTGGGCCATTGAGCAAACTTTCGTTTTGCGTTTTCGCACGCATTTCAGGTGGTGTATTTTCCATTAACAGTGCGAGCAGTTGTTTTTCAGCTTCTTCAACCACTTCCATCATTTTTTTGATGACTTGCCCTGTTAAATCTTGGAAATCTTGCGCCATCATGATTTCCAACAGCTCTGCTTTGGTAGTTTCGCTGTCTTGGATCACTTGCCCTAAAAAGGCTTCTGTTGACTCACGCAATTGTGCAGGAACCGTATCTCCAGTTGTTTCTTGCCACTGCTGTTGCAGCCCCTGTGCATTTTTATTCATTTCCACTTGCAGTGGCTTGATGACATCAATGCCATTTAAAGTTTTTTCTGCCGCTTGCGCCGTCATTTGGGCGATATAACGCAGCCTGTCTTTTCCATCTGGAATACTCGCCACTGCCTGTTGAACGCTTTTTTCTAGACCCAATTCGCGCATACTTTCACGCAGCGTTCTCATTAGCGTACCAATGCGCGTAATGACTTGTTTTAAATCATCATTACCATTGCGAATACCTTCCATACCCACTTGCTCAGTCATGAAAATCTCCTTTGGCACGCACTGTTATTGCAGCCCCATTTTTTCAAATACTTTATTCAGTTTTTCTTCTAAGATAGCGGCAGTGAACGGCTTAACGACATAACCACTCGCACCCGCTTGTGCAGCGGCAATAATATTTTCTTTTTTCGCTTCTGCTGTCACCATGAGTACTGGGATATGCTTCAAGGCATCATCACCACGAATGGTTTTAAGCAACTCAAGGCCATCCATGTTTGGCATATTCCAATCAGCAACAACAAAATCGATGCTGCCTGTACGGATTTTTTCTAAAGCATCAACACCGTCTTCTGCTTCTTCTATTTTGTTAAATCCGAGCTCTTTTAATAAGTTACGGACGATACGTCGCATTGTAGAAAAATCATCGACAACCAAAAAACTGAGATCTTTAGCGGCCATAACCACTCCTTCAAAATACAATTGTGAATTCCTGTCACGGTTTAAACCGTGACAGAAGAAAGTCTTGCTAAAACACTTGGGGCAATCTTGAGAATATCTTGCACCTCATCCGCAGCCCCCAATTCAATCGCCGCGCGAGGCATACCAAACACCACGCAACTACTTTCGTTTTGTGCGTAAGTGATAGCCCCTTGCTTACGTAAATTTAATAGCCCTTTCGCGCCATCCATCCCCATCCCTGTCAATAAAATGCCAATACATTTTCGCCCAACACATTGAGCGACTGAATCAAACAACACATCAACAGAAGGACGATGCCGGTTAACAGGTTCGCTTTGTTGCAAAATAACTTGAAATCCCTTGCCTTTATCCGCAATCAACATGTGCGAATCGCCTGGTGCAATATATGCATGGCCTTTTTGTAATAGTTCGTTGTGTTCAGCTTCTTTTACGGTCAATACACAGAGCTTATTTAAGCGATCAGCAAAAGAACGCGTAAAACCCGCTGGCATATGTTGAGTGATCACTACCGGAGGGCATTCATGAGGTAACATTTCCAGAAATTGCCGTATTGCCTCCGTTCCTCCGGTCGATGCGCCAACCGCAATCACACGGCTATTGCAAACATAGGGAGAGAGTGCTTTCGCTTGAGAAACTGGCTCATTAACCTTTTTGTCAGGGCGGGCAAAGCGGCTGCGCTGAGTAATTTTAGACATGGCTGCTGCGCGAATTTTCTCACCAATAATATCGCGATAACTCATCATGGTTTCGCGGATACCAATTTGTGGTTTCGTGACAAAATCCACAGCACCTAATTCCAGCGCTTTTAACGTCACTTCCGAACCTTTCGACGTTAATGTTGAAACCATTACCACAGGCATTGGATGCAAGCGCATTAGTTTTTCTAAGAAATCAATACCATCCATTCGCGGCATTTCCACGTCTAACGTGATCACGTCCGGTTCATGTTGTTTGATTAAGTCACGTGCAACATAAGGGTCTGGTGCAGTATCAACCACAATCATGTCTTCGTGACTATTAATAATTTCGCGCATTAATTGGCGCATCAGTGCTGAGTCATCCACACATAGCACTTTAATCTTTTTCATTACCCCCTCCTCGCCGCTTGCAAGCTATAGACGGTTTGCCCTTTAATAACGAAACTTTGTGATAACTGCGATAAATTTTCGGAATGCCCGATAAAAAGTAATCCGTCTGGCTTAAGCAATGGAACAAAGCGCTCTAACATTTTAATTTGCATTTCTTTATCGAAATAAATCATGACATTACGACAAAAAATAGCGTCAAACCGATGTTGCATCTGCCAGTCATGGTCACTCAAGTTTAAGTAACGAAATTCAATCATTTGGCGCAATGCAGGTTTGACTCGTGCATAACCGTCAAATTCACCAACCCCTTTCATGAAATAACGTTGTCGCTGTAATGCCGTTAATGATTTCAGCTCTTCTATGCGGTACACGCCTTGTTTCGCTTTTTCTAGCACTTCCGTGTCAATGTCACTGGCAATCACTTTGGCATTGATGGCATTCGGCCCAAGTACATCACTTAATGTCATTGCTATCGAATACGGCTCTTCTCCTGTTGAAGATGCGGCACACCAAATATTAATGGCGCTATTTTTACGCGTACGAACAAAGTCCGCTAACGTCACAAAATGGTGCGGTTCACGAAAAAACGCAGTTAAATTTGTCGTCAAAGCATTCACGAAAGCTTGCCATTCTGCATGGTGAGGCTCACGCTCTAACATCCGCAAATAGTCGGAAAAATTGTCGATATTACAATCACGTAACCGCTTTAACAGCCGGTTATAGACCATATTTTTTTTATTCATGGTGAGGACAATGCCTGATTTTTTATGAATAAATCGACAAACCCGACCAAACTCATCATCAGTCAGTGGTTCTACCTGTGGTACAAAAAGCATCGTACTTGTCGTCCTATTCAATAAAAACCCAGAGGCAGCCAGTTATTTGGCTGCCTTTTAGGATGGATAACCTAATGAAAAATAACCAGTTACGGTTATCCACCGAAAATTCAGAAACGAATTTTCACAACACTTAACGCCGATTACGATTTAAATGACTTTCGGGTAATTCAAAGAATGCAACCGTATCAACTAAGTTGTTTGCTTGGTCTTCTAACGCCGCCGTCGCACTGGTCGATTGTTCCACTAATGCCGCATTTTGTTGTGTCACTAAATCCATTTGGCTTACCGCTGTGGCGACTTGCTCAATACCACGGCTTTGTTCATTGGAAGCAGAAGCAATGTTGCCCATTAATTCAGTAACTTGGTTAACAGCTGCAACTAACTCACTCATGGTTTCCCCCGCTTCATTAACAAGCTGAGAACCTTGGCTCACTCTACCGACAGACTCATCAATCAAGGTTTTAATTTCTTTTGCCGCTTCCGCACTGCGCTGAGCTAGCGCTCTAACTTCACCAGCAACCACAGAAAATCCGCGCCCCTGTTCACCTGCTCGAGCGGCTTCAACGGCAGCATTCAATGCTAAGATATTGGTTTGGAAAGCAATCCCATCAATCACACTAATAATGGCACTGATTTTTTGTGAGCTATTAGAAATGGAAGTCATGGTGTCAATCACGTCTTCGGTGATCTCTCCACCTTTCGTTGCGGTTTTCGATGCACTAACAGCAAGTTCACTGGCTTGACGTGCGTTATCCGCATTTTGCTTAACGGTTGCTGTCAACTCTTCCATACTAGCCGCAGTTTCTTCGAGTGATGCCGCTTGCTGCTCAGTGCGTGAAGATAAATTATTATTACCTAACGCGATTTCACGAATACCGGTATACATTTGGTCAGTGTTTGAACGCAAGGCGGTCACTGAAGTCACTAAAGACTCCTGCATATCCTTTAGTTTGCCAAATACCTCACCGATTTCATCACGGGTCGTCACTTCAATTTTCTGATTGAGTTTACCATCAGCCACTAATGCAAAGTGCTCTCCCATACTCCTCAGTGGGTTAATTACTTTACGTTTCATCCAATAATGAGCAAATGCAATAACCGCGATGATAATGACGATCACTGAGCAAAATGAGCTCCAAGCGAAGGTGTTATACATTCTTGCTGCCGCAAGAGATTCGTCGCTTTCAGCATTCAGTAATTCAAGGTATTCCTCAACAACTTGCTCCAACTGATCCTGGTTTTCTTGAGCAGGAAGTTCAATATAGGCTGCAATATCGTTATTATCTAAATGTGTTTTTAATGCTTTGAGTGTTAAGACAAATGCTTGATACCGAGCCTCTAAAGCCGCAAGATTTTCTTTCTCACTTAAAAGAGGCTGGTTTTTAAACATAGTGTAGTCTTTCTCAGCTTCTGCGAGTAATTTGTCAAAAGTCACTCTTGTTTCTTCAATCAATGGTTCATTACCACCGACTTTATGCAGCAATGCAATTTGAGTTAGGCTATTGCGTGCTTGCATTAGGTGCTTATTGGTTTCTTCAAGCATCGAACGCTTATCAGACCCCAAATCAATGCGCTCTAAGGATTTTAATTCGCTTACAACAATCCCAACAGAAACCCCGCTAGACACAATCTGCATCCCACAAAATAAAATGAGAAGAAGATATAAACTCACCGAAATCCGGATATTTTTACCAAACATAGAAATCCCCACTTGTGCCAGCTAAGAGAACTGAACCTCTGAAACATTGCCTTGTTTTCTAATGCGCAGAAACGCTGCAAAACCGTAGCTTTGCAGCGCGAAACTGAGCTTAACCCTTAGAAAGTTTCCCAATTGTCATCATCTTTATGTTCTTTCGATGACAGTTTTGTCAGATCCGGTGTTTTAACGATATTTGAAACCGTTCTTGCTGCCGGCTGAATATTGCGTATTTCACTTTGTTTTAATGGTGGTAAACGGAAGATAGAAATCAGTTGCGACAGTTTTGCCACTTGCTCTTCCAATACATTGGCTGCAACCGCGGATTGCTCAACCAGCGATGCATTTTGCTGCGTAACTTTGTCCATTTCAGCGACAGCAATACTGACTTGTGCAATTCCTTTGCTTTGCTCGTCTGATGCGGTCGCAATATGCGTCATAATGTCAGTAACACGTGTAACAGATTCAACAATCTTGGTCATTGTTTCGCCTGCATCTTCAGCTTGGCGAGCGCCTGTCCCAGTTCTTGACACCGAATCTTCAATTAACGTTTTAATCTCTTTAGCGGCATCTGCACTGCGTTGTGCCAAATTACGCACTTCATCAGCAACAACGGCAAAACCTCGACCATGCTCACCTGCCCTTGCCGCTTCAACTGCCGCATTAAGCGCTAAGATGTTAGTTTGAAAAGCGATGCTATCGATAACTGCAGTAATATCAGAGATTTTCTGTGAGCTATCCGCAATATTCAGCATGGTGCTAACGACATTAGATACCACTTTGCCGCCTTCTTTTGCTATCACTGACGCTTGGTTTGCAAATTCACTCGCTTGGTGGGCGTATTCGGTATTTTGTTTAACAGTGGCAGTCAGTTCACTCATACTGGCTGAAGTTTCTTCTAAGCAAGCGACTTGTTGCTCCGTTCGTGCTGACAAGTCATTGTTACCTGCTGCAATTTCGGTTGTACCTTGGTAAATAGTTTCGCTACCATCTAGCACACCACGAACCGTATTAATCAGCTCTTGTTGCATGTGTTGAACACCATTGGCCAATTCACCAATTTCATTTTTGGCAATTGTTGTCACATTCGGTGTTAAATCCCCTGAAGCAAAGACTTTAATACGTTCAATTAAGATACCGAGTGGCTCGATAATACCTTTACGAACATAGCGATAACTGAAGAAACCAATCAAAGCGAGTAAGATAGATAACGTCACCAACATGTATAATGATTGGCGATAGTTATTATCTGCATTGACAACTTCGGCCTGGAAATCTGCTGAAATATCCGCAAAATAAGCGTTAAATTGCTCTTCAAATTTCACTTGGTGCCCTGAGGTTCTGTGTGCATAAAAACCTTCAAGGTCACCTTTTTCAGCGAATTCACTTAGCTTGATTAACGCATCACGATAGGTTTCATAGGTACTAAACAGCTTTTCAAATTTGGCTTTATCATAATCTGAACTTTGCATCAGCTTGTTATAACGTGCGTAAGCGTCATCCGCTGATTTAAAGTTACGTTTAGCGGCTTTAATCAAGTCTTCTGTCGTTGCATCGTCTTGAATTTTACGACCTTCGAGCAAATAGGCATTGATAGAGCGGTTTAAGTTCGCCCGGGCTTGTAACAAATTAACCCAACTTTCTGTTAATACTTGTCTTTGGCGTTGTAAGGAATTCAAATAACTAATGCTGTCGCTGTTATCGCCCAGTTTGGTAAACATCAACCCACTGGATACCAGTTGCAGCAAAATAAAGATAAAAATGACGGACAAAAGTCCCGATACGATTTTAATTCGACTGTACATGACGTTTTACTAACATAATTTTGTTGTATTTTGGATATCGGTCATCCAACCAAAAACTTTAGTTAATGACTTATTATTATTTGAACAATTATTGGGGCTGAGAATTACTCAGCCATGCTGTCAATCAGCGCCATTTCATCGCTTGTTAATAATTTTTCGATATCGACTAAAATCAACATACGGTCATTTAATGTTCCGAGCCCTGTCAGATATTGGGTCGATAATGTCACCGCAAAATCAGGTGGTGGTGCTATTTGTTCTTCATTCAAGACCAGTACATCCGAAACTCCATCGACGACAATACCGACAACGCGATCTTTTAAATTCACCACAATAACGACCGTGTTATCGTTATACACCACGTTTTCATGGGAAAACTTCACCCGTAAATCAATAATTGGAATGATGACTCCACGTAAATTAGTCACACCTTTGATAAAATCAGGGGTATTCGCGATACGAGTCACTTGTTCATAGCCACGAATTTCCTGCACTTTTAAGATTTCAATGCCATACTCTTCTTCACCCAAGGTAAAAATGAGGTAGCCTTCGCCGTTTTTTTCTTCTTCGTGTTTATTTAAATCATCATCTAACATAGACATGGTGTATGGCCTCTATTTAGTGCACGACAGGTTGAGAAACCTGCTGTTTCTTTTTAATCAAAATGCTGTTATTCATTTTTTGCAGCTCAGCCACATCTAAAATCAATGCAACAGAGCCATCGCCCATAATCGTTGCTGCGGAAATACCAGGGATTTTGCGATAATTACTTTCAATGTTTTTCACCACCACTTGCTGTTGCCCGACGAGCTTGTCAACTAACAACGCAAAACGGTGGCCTGCATTTTGAATAATCAGCACAATACTGTTATCTAAATTTCGCTCGGCTTCTTCGATGGAAAATACTTGGTGTAATTCAACAAGTGGCAAATATTCCCCTCGCACAAGCAGCATTTTTTCTTCTCCCGCTAAGCGATAAATATCCTCTTGCCGAGGCTGCAAGGTACTGATAATGGCACTCAATGGAACGATAAAAACATCTTCCGCTACTTTCACAGACATACCATCCAAAATGGCTAAAGTGAGCGGTAATAAAATGCGGATAACGGTACCTTTACCTTCGGTAAAACCGATTTGAATACGACCGCCCATGTCTTGGATATTTCGTTTAACCACATCCATTCCAACACCGCGTCCCGAAACGTCCGTCACCACCTCTGCTGTTGAAAAACCCGGTGCCATAATCAGCATCGCAACTTCATCATTGCTCATCCCATCATGCACATTCATGCCTTGTGACTTCGCTTTTGCCAAAATACGTTCACGATTTAGCCCTGCGCCGTCATCACGCACTTCAATACAAATGTTGCCACTTTGATGTGCTGCCGCTAAGGTCAGTGTTCCGGCTTCCGGCTTACCATTTGCCACACGAACTTCTGGCTTTTCAATCCCATGGTCGAGGCTATTGCGAACAAGGTGATTTAGTGGATCAACAATGCGCTCAATCAAGCTTTTATCGAGTTCAGTCGAACTTCCTTCTACTTTCAGTTCAATTTTTTTACCTAATTTGGAAGCGATATCGCGTACCATGCGCGGGAAACGGCTAAATACGTAGTCCATTGGCATCATACGAATTGACATGACGGATTCTTGCAAAGCGCGGGAATTACGCTCTAACTGTACGATTGAGCTTAACAAATCACTGTATTCGTTCTGATCGACATGTTGACTATGTTGGGTCAACATTGATTGAATAATCACCAGCTCACCCACTAAGTTAATCAGCTGGTCAACTTTCTCTACAGCCACACGAATGCTGCTCGAATCCCCTTTCGGTTTAGCGATTGCCGTTTTTTTAGCCGTGGTGGGTGCAGCAGGTTTTGCCGAGCTTTGCGGAGTATCTACTTGAGGCTCTGTGACTTCATTCGCTGCAACTTTATCATCATTTAATAACGTTTCTTCCTTTGAAAAAGCGAGGCAATCGGCAAATGAAATTACTTCATGGCTAATTTGCGATTCATCCACCACAAAACATAGCACCCCACTAATATCATCAATATCCGTATTAGTTCCTACCCATGCTTGTAAACTATTTGCTGTTTTTTCAGTATGATATAAATGCCCAAATAAACTGAGCTCATCCGCCAATAAATCAACTTCATTTTCTTTGAGCTGATTTAACGAGATCATAAAGCAGTGTGAATATTCACCTTGCTTCGCGGGTGTGTCTTCAACAACCGCATCTTCAACTTTAGTTTCAGCTATCGCAGTACCTGTCTCAGCGACCTCTTCCGCTCTATTTTCAACCCGGCTAAGCACCTCACAAATACGCTTAAAGGTATCTTCATCCGGTAAAGAGTCATTTTTATAGGCATCTAACTGTGATGCCATGACATCCTTAGCATCAAGAAAAACATCAATTATGTCAGGCGTGAGGGTTAACTCATCATGACGCGCCTTATCTAAAAGGTTTTCCAATGTATGAGTTGTATTCTGCAACTGAGTGAAACCAAAGGTTGCAGCCCCTCCTTTGATTGAGTGGGCACTGCGGAAGATGGCATTTAGCTGCTCGCTATCCGGGTCAAAAGGATCAAGCTCAAGTAAATGTTGTTCCATATCCCTGAGCAACTCATCAGCCTCATCGAAAAATGTTTGATAAAACTCGGTAATATCCATGGTTTTTATCCAATTTCGCTTAAGTTTCACTTAACGCTGACTGCCGGAACCTCCGGCAGACAACTAAACAAGTTATGTAATAAATTCAAATAACAGCAATTCATCACGGTATTTTCACCGCAGCGACAACACCCACAGCCGTTTCTTGCATGGGTTTTTGCGGTTTATTCAGCACATCATTGATCGGCTTGGCGCCATCGTATTCGCGGAGAATTTGTTTGGTTTCTTCATCATTTAACACAATGATACTTATCCGGCGGTTGATCGGGGCAAAACCATCTTCTTTGTCTAAATGAATGGCTGAAGCCATCCCAACCACGCGTAATACTTTATTTTCATCCATTCCACCGCGAATCAATTCACGGCGCGAAGCATTTGCGCGATCTGATGAAAGCTCCCAGTTGCTGTAATTGGCGCCGTTGGCATAAGCGAGATCATCAGTATGACCGGAGATACTAATTCGATTAGGAACATCATTAAGAAGTGGTGCTATTGCACGCAAAATATCGCGCATATACGGTTCAACCGTTGCCGAACCGACTTTAAACATTGGGCGATTTTCACTATCAACAATTTGAATGCGTAGCCCATCATTAATCATATCAATCAATAAATGTGGCTTTAATTCATTCAAACGGGGGTCTTTTAAAATAGCCTGCTCAAGGGACTCTTTTAATTTTTCAAAACGATAATTTGCATTTCCATCAATAATATTATTGGGCTCTGGCATCACATCCCCATCACGGAAAATCGGGTCTTTACCCCCACCAGGAATAGGGTTTGTGGCATCACCACTTTTACTTCCCGGGTTGATAGCTGTACTCAAGGGAGTACGGAAATACTCAGCAATTTGTGTTAATTCTTGAGGACTTGAAATTGAGATCAGCCACATCACTAAAAAAAACGCCATCATCGCCGTCATAAAATCGGCATAAGCAATTTTCCATGAACCGCCGTGTCCGTTTTGATGATGTGAACTGCGCTTTTTAACCCGAATAACATGAGGTGTATTGGCTGCCATTCGTTTGTTACTCCTCAGTTGTTTCTTGTGAGCGAGCACCTACTTTCACTTCTCGAACTTTATCTTCAAGTTCAACAAATGAAGGTCTATCTGCGCTGAATAACACCTTACGGCCAAATTCAACCGCAATTTGAGGAGCATACCCTTGCAATGCAGAGAGGAAAGTCACTTTAATACATTCCATCATTTTCAATTGCTCACTACTGCGCAACCTAATCAGCGCAGCTAAAGGCAAAATAAAGCCATAAGCCACTAAAATACCTAAAAATGTACCAACCATTGCATGAGCAATTAAAGCACCAAGTTCACCTGCGGGACGGTCTGCTGAGCCCAAGGCATTCACGACACCCAAGACGGCCGCAACAATCCCAAATGCAGGCATAGAGTCACCGACCATGTTTAGCCCCGAAGCAGGTACTTCATTTTCTTGACGAAAAGTTTCTAATTCTTCATCCATTAATGCTTCAATTTCATGACTTTGTAAGTTACTACTCACCATCAGACGTAAATAGTCCACAATGAACATCATGGTGGACTCATCTTTTAAAATACGGGGATATTGGGAGAAAATTTCACTTTCACTTGGATTGTCAATATCTTTCTCAAGTGCAAGTAACCCTTGTTGGCGCGACTTATTAAGTAATTGAAATAACAATGCCATTAAATCCATTGACATTGTTTTATTGTAAGAGGAACGACGAAAGAGTTTTGGTAATACTTTGCACAAGGCGACGATGGATTTGCCACTGTTACCAACAACAAAAGCACCTAAACCTGCCCCTAAAATAATGACAAATTCAGCGGGTTGATAAAGCGCACCTAAATGGCCGCCGACCATTATATATCCGCCAATAACCGCAACTGTAACAATGATATACCCGATGAGTATTAACACAATATTCCCTTTCACTCCGTTGGTTAACAGATGGCAGTCAAAGGGAATATTAGGAGTGACAGGCAAAAAATTTTGCCTGCTAACCAAATCAATCCAATTACATTACCGCTTTAGTAATGCCATCCTGTCGATATACCGTAATATCGGCTAGATGTTCGGAAAGTTTACGTTTTTTTATTGCACGTGATGGCGGTTGGCATAAACTACAAGTGAAGCTATTTTCAGGAATATGTGCGTAAGTAATAAAAGAGCCATGGCAACAACTACATTGTGAACTTTGTAACATGCCACTTTCCACAAAACGGACTAGCGTCCAAGCACGTGTTAAAGCCAACAAAGGTTCTTCGCCGGGTTCTGGAATACACTGTTCAAGGTATAACCTATAGGCTTTTAATATAGCGTCAACACCACGACATTGGCCGCTATTCAGTAAAAATTGATAAGCATTATAGAACATGGATGAATGAATATTCTGTTCCCATGTCATAAACCAATCTGTAGAAAAAGGTAACATCCCTTTCGGTGGAGGGCTACCTCTTAGCTCTTTGTATAAACGAACTAAACGACCGCGACTGATTTGCGTTTCACTTTCTAACATTTGAAGGCGAGCGCCCAAAGAGATCAATTCCATGGCTAGTCGAATGTCATTCGCTTCTTGGACTATACTTTTTTCAGCTGCGGTACTCATCTTTTTCTCGCTATTTCAGTGTCGCCCTCATTATGCGTTTGCAATAATCGGGTCGAAAGTAAGATACCTGTATGAATTTGTTGTAATTCATCAACTCTTGAATCACGAGTTAGTTTTTCAATTGTTTCACTATTATCAAATCTAAACTGGCAGATTAGCTGGTTTGTCTCTGCTAATTTGACTAATTGAGGGAGTGTAAGGTCTGCTAAAGTAGTTGCCATTGCATCAGAGATACCTAGACGAAACATCGCAGAGGCTTTCTCTTGAGAGATGAGTTTTTGGGCTAATAGCAAATATGAGAGGTTAATATCGTATATATGCTTCAGAAAATCTGTCGTCGAGCTCATTTTTTTTCCTTTCCGAATATTATCAACATCTGTGCGATCTGTGTGCAAAAAGAACAAATATGAATTTGAAAGTATTGTGTATTCAAATTATTAAATTAAAAAATTAATTAAATTGGGTAAATGTAATTCCATTAATTTCCCCATGTTATCCATTCAAAATACCCAATTTGGAGTACAAATACACAAGCTTCCAAACTTAAATTAAATATATTTCCTGAATACCTACAACAATAAAGAATGACTAAAAAATTAGCGGTTTCCATAAAAATCAGAAATTGCTGATGTCATTATTAGTCGCTAATTATTATGCACCACTAAATTAACTATTCAAGGTACTTATGTTTCTTTTTGTATCAATAGGGCGATTACCCATTAATTCATTAAATAATCTTCATTATTTCTTTATCTTCTATTACCTTATCCTAAATATCCACAACATTTTGAGTTAACCTAAGCAAAATGCCAGGGTTTTAATCAAACCAATCACTCTTTACATGTGATTATTAAGCCTAATAAACCAAGCATAACATCAAAAACAATATATTGATCCAAATCAATTTTTAGTATTAAGAAACTGAGTTATACATTACTGTATTAAGGCTTTATCGGCATTATTGGAATAAAATTTAATCATTAATTTTCAATAAGTTTGATATATATTACAGCCATCGTTCAAAATTATTCAATCGCAGTTATCATATAAACAGCCATTATATTGTCATACATATTAAGAATTCACTTCCATTTTCATTAGAATCATTAAACTATAAAATAAGTATCATCACCCTGTAATATTAATAAAACTAATAAAATTTACGTCGATTACCAATAATGAAAGTTTATTCAGCTTAAATATTTTTGTAAGATATTTTTGCATATTTATTATTTCAAGTGATCATTTTGTTATTAATTCATTAAAGTAGTTTTTTTGGGTTAATTAATATTTATTTTTTATGTAAAATGGCAAAAAATTCATTTTTTTTAATAAAAAGATCAACCTACGCTAACCTATCACTTTTGTGTTAAGAGCAAAAAATGTAGGTTTCAATTAAGAACACTCCATTTTCCAAATGTTTTTTACATCATTTTTAAAATATTCAGTTAGTGCTCAAAATAAAAAGCACTAAAGGTATTATTAATTGTCTTCGTACTTATCATTTTTAGCCATTTTCACGTAACCATAATAATTTTAATAACTCAATGTTATAATAACAAATGATTACTATATACTTTTATTTTAACAAAACCCCCTAACCATCAAGTTACCTTAAGTAAAACTGCTTAATCAGATAATGAAAGATTAAAAAATAAATAACTTTTAGTTAAAATAATTCAGTGAGACATTTGCTTATAAAAGAAGCTAATTTATTAGGATTTTTATGGAAAAAAATATTTCTCAATTTGCGACAAACTTCACACTTGTTTTCTTTGTTTCTCAATAATTTCCGAATAAAACGATTCTCACATTGCTGAATTTATGTTAGGAAAATCACATTAATTGTACTAACAACCCCCTCATAACAACATGTAGGACCAATAGATACAAAAATGAAGCAAGAAATGGCCACATAAGTTAATTGATAAGCTTGTTTTCCTCATGCTCCAGTGCAACACTGAGCACTCTGAAATATAATTTGAAGGAAAAATATGTTCAATTATCAGGCAACAATAGAATTTATTGAGGAAGAAAACGTATATGAAATCAATTTTAGTGATTTTCCTGACCTTCAAGGAGTTAGCTATTGTAAAGAAGATGTTGAATTAGAAGCCCAAGAAATTTTGCTAGCCTCTTTTGCAGAACATATCGAACTCAGAAAACCAATTCCATTAGCAACACAACAAAAAAATAGTGAAGCATTTACGGTTTATTTACCCATAATCTGTTGCTTAAAAATTGCCTTGCATAACGCTATTCTCAACTCTGCAATGCAACGCGTCGATCTCGCTCGCAGATTGAATATCAATGCACAACAGATAGAACGCTTACTGGATATTCATTACACATCTAAAATTGACCTTTTAGAACAAGCCTTATACATATTGGGCGTCGAGCCTTCAATTACAGTGACTCAAAAAAATATTTGATAACAATATAAGCTAATCATCATCCAAGGACTATATAATAAAGTTATCACTGAAATAGCCCTAGAATTCTTGATTTATTTTTTGCTGATACTAAAAAGTATCATTAGATTCTTATGTAATAGCAGAGACTTGAGTTAAATTTAGCTCCCTAGCTTCTCATCCTCTGCTGCTATTCAATCGTTTTCCCTGTACATTTCACGTGCTAAAGAACAACTGCGTTCTATTTCAAACATCCCTCCCCTAACTGGTTAAATTTCAATCAAATCATACTTTACCCAATCAAAAATAACTCTGCTTTCAGTTATCTCTCATTTTTTAGTTCTTAGACCTAAAAGTTTGTGATTTTTATCTTGCCATTAAGTGATACAAAATTGTGCAATAAACTTATATTCAATTCCTAAATCATGTTCCCTCTTACAATAAGAATAAAATATTAACGGAAAAAGACTAATCAATATTAGACTTATTATCTCTCATTTCGTAATTACTAAAATAATTTCTTTTAAATTATAACCCCAATGAGGTACAATAAATTAATTTTTATATAGGGCATATATATGAAAAAAGAAAATCACTTAATCTTGAATATAAAAAACGTTGGCCAACCATATTGGCCAACGCTAAAATTAATATTAAGTTCATTAATTGTTTTTAATTTTTATTTAAATTTAGTTGATAAAAACAAATATTCGTTGCTTATTACTGTTTTTGACTTAACATTAATTCCTATGTTTGTATTTATAGTCGCATTTATAACAAAAAATACAACATGGAAAGAGTTAAAATCTCACCTTCTTCCTGCCTTTATAATTTATTTTACGTATCAAACAATCGACATGGTTCCACTTTACTTCACCGGTGAGTTAACTTTTAAAAAATACTTGTTTTCTCCTCAGTACGGGGTTTGGTTCTTTTTAGCAACACCTATATGGCAAGCTGTTTTTTTATTATTACCAGAGAGCTTTAAATCAAACAAATTTAACCTATCTGCAATCTTAATCACATCACTAATAATATCATTTATAACAAAGACTTACCTAATGCCAATTTCTAGCTTTTTTTCAATTATTTTATATTTCCCATTTTTTGTCATTGCTTATTTTATCCATAATCAAAATATATTTTCGTTAAGGAAAAAGCCTATTATCACTATTTTTTGTATAGCATTTTTAGCGATTACCTTTCTTAATTATCGAAACGATTTTTATGAGATAATTTTCGGTGCAATCAAGACTAATTTAATTCTAAACTCATTCATTATCTATATTTTCGATTTTGTAATAAGCCTAATACTGGGTTCGATTATTATTTACTTTGCTTTATCAACTCAAAAATATGCAAAAATATCAAATAATGCTTTAGGTGTTTATTTAATCCATCCAATTATTTGTTTTGTAATATTACAAACATTAAGTTTTTTAGATATGGAACTAAATTTATTATTAATAATAGCATTTACTCTATCTACAATTACAATTGCACTTTTACTAGCATCAAACTCAATTATTCATTGGTTTATTGAACCAGTATTGAGATCTAATAAATTGAAAGAATAGCTTTATGATGGATATGATAGCATAGTCTCTAAATATCAAATATATTATTGATATAAACAATGAGAACGGATGTAATGTATCAAACTTAATAACCGAACACGCCAAACAAATTGATACTGTTTTCAATGGCTGCGTCCCAAATACGTCCCATACAGACAGTATAGGTTCCGCAGCATGCCCATAACTCATTGAAAATTTTGGTGGGTTGTGTGGGGATCGAACCCACGACCGAGTGATTAAGAGTCACCTACTCTGCCAACTGAGCTAACAACCCGATACAAAATATTTAACGCCTAACAATTGCTACAGTCAATATGATTCTGCTATTTTTATTACCTAAGTTAATTTTAAGTTGCGAATGTAAAATTTAAGAAAACTAATGCTTGAATAAACATCACTTCGCTCCTAACAAGATAACTTTTCCTTACTCTAATTGAGATTTGTGTCACAATATTTCACGCAAACATAACCACAAAATTAAAAAAAAGACTGTGGCTAATTATCACAAACCACTACGGACATCTTTAGTATGGAAGAAAATGCAAATTCACTATCAACACAACCCAATGCTGATCGTAATCAGCTAAAACGCAGCCTTAGTAACCGGCATATACAACTTATTGCGATTGGTGGAGCAATTGGAACAGGCTTATTTATGGGGTCTGGCAAAACCATTTCACTCGCAGGCCCATCGATTATCTTTGTGTATATGATAATTGGTTTTGTGCTATTTTTTGTGATGCGCGCAATGGGTGAACTGCTACTTTCTAATCTGAACTACAAATCATTCAGTGATTTTTCTGCTGACCTTATCGGTCCATGGGCAGGTTTTTTTGTCGGTTGGACGTACTGGTTCTGCTGGGTTATCACCGGTATTGCCGATATCATTGCCATTACATCCTATGTGAGCTTTTGGGTACCTGATTTTCCTGAATGGGTAACCTCATTTATTTGCGTGGTCACCTTATTAACGCTTAACCTAGTTTCTGTCAGGCTTTTCGGTGAGCTCGAATTTTGGTTCGCCATGATAAAAATTGTTGCCATTGTGGCTCTCATTGCAGTAGGTGGCACATTAATTGCCATGAATTTCCAATCCCCTACGGGTCACACGGCATCTTTAAGTAACATTTGGAATGATGGCGGAATGTTCCCTATGGGGATCAGTGGTTTCTTTGCTGGCTTTCAAATTGCTATTTTTGCGTTTGTGGGAATTGAATTGGTGGGTACGGCAGCAGCAGAAACACGCGATCCAGAAAAATCTTTGCCAAAAGCTATCAACGCGATCCCTATCCGGATTATTGCATTTTATGTCTTATCTTTAATTGTCATTATGGCTGTTACACCTTGGCGAACCATATTGGCCGATAAAAGCCCATTTGTAGAGATGTTTGTCTTGATAAGCCTACCCGCAGCGGCAAGCATTGTTAACTTTGTGGTGCTAACTTCCGCAGCCTCTTCCGCAAATAGTGGTGTATTTTCCACCAGCCGAATGCTTTTTGGGCTTTCAAAAGAAGGGGATGCGCCAAAGCAGTTCAGCCAATTATCGAAAAAAGCCGTGCCGGCTACTGGGCTAATTTTTACTTGTATCTGCCTCAGCTTTGGTATTGTTCTGATCTATTTTATTCCTGATATCATGCATGCATTCACGCTAGTCACCACCGTGTCTGCTATTCTCTTTATGTTTATTTGGAGCATGATTTTATATAGCTATTTAAATTTCCGTAAAAAACGCCCTGAAATGCACAAAGCATCTCATTACAAAATGCCTGCTGGAATTGTGATGTCATGGTTAAGCCTCGCTTTTTTCGCTTTTATGGTCGTGCTATTGGCATTCCAGCACGATACAAGACAAGCCTTAATTGCCACACCAGTTTGGTTTATTTTACTATTCATTGGTTACCAGTTCGCTAAGCGCAGAAAGAACCAATAATGATGAATAATAAATAGCAAAAAGGCCGAATAACAGTATCGTTACTCGGCCTTTTTCGTTTATAAACTTGCTCGATTAGCTTGCTTTATATTCTGCCTCAGCCTCATCAAAACGAGCTTGAGCTGCTGCACTTGGTGCTTTAGTCATTAAACTCACAACAACAATAGCGATTGTTGCTAATAAGAAACCTGGGATGATTTCATACAAATCAAACCATTTGTATTTTATCCAAACTAATACTGTCACAGCACCGACTATCATTCCTGCAAGTGCACCTGTACGCGTCATTCGTTTCCACATTACAGAAATTAAAACAACAGGACCAAATGCAGCGCCAAAGCCCGCCCATGCATTACTCACTAAAGCCAAAACTTTATTATTTGGGTCACGAGCAATGTAAATGGCAATTGCAGCGACTAATAACACCATAAAACGCCCTACCCAAACTAACTCTTTTTGGCTGGCACTTTTACGGATAAAAGGCTTATATAAGTCTTCCGTTAGCGCACTCGCACAAACTAGTAATTGGCAACTTAGTGTACTCATTACCGCTGCTAATATAGCTGATAATAAAATACCGGCGATCCATGGGTTAAACAAAATTCCCGTTAGTTCCATGAAGATACGCTCATTATTTTGCATTACCGAACCCGCTAAAGCCGGGTTATTTTCAAAATAAGCGATACCAAAGAAACCAACCGCAATCGTTCCGCCTAAACATAACACCATCCATGTCATACTAATACGTCGAGCAGAACGAATAGTACGAGCAGAGTCCGCCGCCATAAAACGCGCTAAGATATGGGGTTGACCAAAATAGCCTAATCCCCAACCTAATAATGACAGAATTGCGATGATATTCATGTCTTTAAACATATCAAGATATTCAGGATTCTTAGCTTTGATCACTTCAATAGAGGTATCTATTCCCCCTAAAGAAAGGATTACAACAATAGGTGTAAGAATCAATGCGAAGATCATTAATGAAGCTTGAACAGTATCGGTCCAACTTACGGCTAAAAAGCCACCTAAAAAAGTGTAAGCAATAGTCGCTAATGCCCCTAACCACATCGCTTTCTCATAACTCATATTAAATGTGCTTTCAAATAACAAACCACCCGCGACCACACCTGATGCACAATAAATCGTAAAGAAAACTAAAATCACAACAGCAGAAATAATACGTAAAATCTTACTGTTATCTTCAAAACGGCTAGTAAAGTAGTCTGGCAATGTTAACGCATTATTATTTTTTTCTGTTTGGACACGTAAACGCCCAGCAACAAATAACCAGTTAAGATATGCACCGAGACTCAAACCGATAGCAATCCAACTTTCAGAAATCCCGGCCAAGAAAATCGCACCTGGCAACCCCATGAGTAACCAACCGCTCATATCTGAAGCACCAGCAGACAATGCAGTTACAACACTGCCTAAACTTCTTCCACCCAGAATATAATCGTCAAAGTTTTTCGTTGAGCGATAGGCCATATAGCCAATTAATAACATGCCAGTAATGTATACGACGAACATAATGATCATCGGAGTGCTTACAGTCATCCTGTTTTCTCCATTGAGTAGCTTTAAAATTGTTAGTTATCTTTATAAGTTTCCGTTGATAACTTGTAACTTCATAGTGTTGCACTTTATTGCACATATTTAATTTATCTGTGCGAACACCAAATAGGTTGTGATTGTTTGTGTTGCACTAACTTAATATCTTAGCTGTCCCATCCTAGACAGAGTCGTATTAAATTAACAAGAAATTAACTATTTTTTATTGCATAAATAGAATCCATATCACAAATGTTAAAATTTAAACTTAAATTCACAATCGAATGTTTAACTATTCCACCTAAAACAAAATAAATATAACTACATGTAAAATATAATAAATAAATCAAAAATGATTTACTTGAAAATATTAAAACTTAAAAAACCCGATATGTTTCACATTTTCTTCAGAAATTACGCTTAACAATGTTGCACAAAGTTGCAACATTAAGATAATGTGGTGTAACTTTTTGATTAAAATGACTCGTGACCTAGAGGAATTAAGATGAGTAGCACAACAACTATGGGTGTGAGACTTGATGAAGCAACTCGTGAACGCATTAAAAATGCCGCTCAGCGTCTTGACCGCACATCACACTGGCTTATCAAACAAGCTATTTATAATTACCTAGAACAACTCGATAATGGCCAAGCCTTTCCAGAGCTCGCACCGGGTATCAATGTAAAAGAAAATCAAACTTCTGATGAAGACACCACCGTTGAATCTAACTATCAACCATTCTTAGATTTCGCAGAGCACATTTTACCACAATCTGTAAAACGCTCTGCAATTACTTCTGCTTACCGAATTCCTGAAACACAAGCCGTGCCAATGTTGTTACAACAAGCACAGCTCCCTACAGAACAAGCTGAAGCTGCTCATAAGTTAGCTTATTCAATCGCTGAAAAACTGCGTAATCAAAAAAATGGCATCGGCCGGTCAGGTTTGGTTCAAGGCTTACTTCAAGAGTTTTCACTTTCATCTCAGGAAGGTGTCGCATTAATGTGTCTCGCAGAGGCCTTATTACGTATTCCGGATAAAGCAACTCGTGATGCTCTTATTCGTGACAAGATCAGCAATGGAAACTGGCAATCACACCTCGGCCAAAGTAGCTCAATGTTTGTTAATGCCGCAACTTGGGGTCTGCTATTTACGGGGAAATTAGTTTCTACGCATAATGAAGCTAAACTCTCAACCTCACTTAATCGCATCATTAGTAAAAGTGGTGAACCACTGGTGCGTAAAGGTGTTGATATGGCGATGCGCCTTATGGGAGAGCAATTTGTTACTGGCGAAACTATCTCCCAAGCGCTCGCTAACGCGCGAAAGCTCGAAGATAAAGGCTTCCGCTATTCCTACGACATGCTGGGCGAAGCCGCATTAACGGAAAAAGATGCACAAGATTACATGGTGTCTTACCAACAAGCTATCCACGCGATTGGTAAAGCATCAAATGGCCGCGGCATTTATGAAGGCCCTGGTATTTCAATTAAGCTATCTGCATTACATCCACGTTATAGCCGCGCACAATACTCTCGCGTGATGGAAGAACTTTATCCACGCCTATTATCCCTCGTATTACAAGCGCACCAATACGATGTAGGGATTAATATTGACGCAGAAGAAGCCGACCGCTTAGAAATCTCTTTAGATTTACTAGAAAAACTCTGTTTTGAGCCACAACTCGCGGGTTGGAATGGGATTGGCTTTGTAATTCAGGCCTATCAAAAACGCTGCCCATTTGTGATTGACTCAATCATAAATTTAGCTGAACGCAGCCAACGTCGCTTAATGATCCGCCTAGTAAAAGGTGCTTATTGGGACAGTGAAATCAAGCGCGCACAAATGGATGGGCTAGAAGGTTATCCTGTTTATACGCGTAAGGTGTATACTGACGTTTCTTATATTGCCTGTGCACGAAAACTGTTGTCGGTTCCCAATTTAATTTACCCGCAGTTTGCAACACATAATGCACATACTCTCTCTGCTATCTACCAAATTGCAGGTAAAAACTACTACCCTGGTCAATACGAATTCCAATGCCTACATGGAATGGGTGAGCCGCTTTATGAACAAGTGGTTGGTAAGGTTGCTGATGGCAAACTAAACCGCCCTTGCCGTATTTATGCACCAGTCGGTACTCACGAGACGCTACTTGCCTACTTGGTGCGTCGATTGTTAGAAAATGGCGCAAATACTTCATTTGTAAACCGTATCGCTGATGCCACTATTCCTCTAGATGAATTAGTTGCCGACCCAGTTAAAGATGTTTTAGAACTGTCTAAAACTGAAGGACAAATTGGCTTACCGCATCCAAAAATTCCGTTACCACGTGATTTATATGGGCAAGAGCGTGTGAATTCGATGGGGCTTGACCTATCAAACGAGCATCGACTGGCTTCGCTATCAAGTGCCCTACTGAGTGCGGCTATGCAGCAAAAAATGGCAGAACCACTGTTAGGGGGCGACTTCCAAGCTTCGCAAGCATTGCCCGATGCGACACCAATTATTAACCCTGCCTGCCACAAAGATATTGTCGGCCACGTTCGTGAAACAACAGAACAAGAAGCTGAACATGCATTAAATACCGCTAACAATGCAGGTACTATCTGGTTCGCAACGCCTCCTTCTGAACGAGCGGCCATCTTATTACGAGCCGCTGACCTCATGGAGCAACAGTTACAACCGCTGTTAGATATTTTAGTACGTGAAGCCGGTAAAACCTACAACAATGCGATTGCGGAAGTTAGGGAAGCGGTAGATTTTCTTAATTACTATGCAACCCAAGTCAAGAATGATTTTGATAACAACACACACCGTCCTTTAGGGCCTGTGGTCTGTATTAGTCCGTGGAACTTCCCGTTAGCAATATTTTCAGGCCAAATTGCTGCGGCTCTCGCAGCAGGTAACACCGTACTCGCGAAACCAGCTGAACAAACACCATTAATCGGCGCTATCGCGGTATCTATTTTGCATCAAGCGGGTATTCCTCGCGATGTACTGCAATTTTTACCGGGTAAAGGTGAAACCATTGGCGCTCAACTCGTTGGTGATACTCGTGTTCGAGGGGTCATGTTTACAGGGTCAACAGAGGTCGCAGGGTTACTTCAACGTAATATTGCAGGGCGCTTAGATGCACAAGGACGGCCTACCCCGCTGATTGCAGAAACCGGCGGATTAAATGCAATGATAGTTGATTCTTCTGCACTCACAGAACAGGTTGTCACTGATGTCGTCGCATCTGCTTTTGATAGCGCGGGCCAACGTTGTTCGGCACTGCGCATTTTATGTATCCAAGAGGATGTCGCAGATAGAACGATTCGTATGTTAAAAGGCGCAATGGAAGAGTGCCGTATGGGGAACCCTGAGCATTTATCAACCGATATAGGCCCTGTGATTGACCATGAAGCAAAAGAGAATATCGATCAACATATTCAAAAAATGCGCAGCAAAGGGAAATCGGTCTTCCAAGCAGCATTTGAGAACCATGATGATCAGCAAGAGCAACAGGAAGGAACCTATGTTAAGCCAACATTAATAGAACTTGATGATGTTAGTGAGCTGAAAAAAGAGATCTTTGGTCCTGTTCTGCACGTTGTACGTTTTAAACGAGATGAGTTAGAAGCACTTGTTGAACAAATTAATGCAGCCGGTTATGGACTGACACTTGGTGTTCACACTCGTATCGATGAAACTATCAACCAAGTTGTTTCAAAAGCTAAAGTTGGCAATCTGTACGTAAACCGCAATATGGTTGGTGCCGTTGTTGGGGTGCAACCTTTTGGTGGTGAAGGTTTATCTGGAACTGGGCCTAAAGCAGGTGGGCCATTATACCTTTACCGTTTATTAAGCGAACGTCCAGATAACGCAGTTTCAAATACCTTAGAGCGACAAGATAGCCATTTACCCATGGATGCTAGTGCTAAAACTGTTTTACTTGAACCATTTGAAGCACTTACACAATGGTCTGAAAAACAAAACTTGGTTATTTCGCCTTCCGTGATTGAGCTATTTACACGCCATAGTCAAACAGGAACCACCCGTGTATTACCGGGCCCAACAGGAGAAAGAAATACCTATACCTTGCGCCCGCGTGGTTTGATTTTATGCCTTAGCGATAATGAACAAGATTGCTTAACCCAGCTAACAGCTGTACTTTCTGCGGGTTGTCAGGTGTTATGGCCAGATAGTGAGCTCCATCAGAAGCTGTTTAAGTCACTACCTGAAAAAGTGAGAAAAACCATATCGATAACCAAAAACTGGATAGAATCGAAAGAGCCAATCGAAGGGGTTATTTATCATGGTGACAGCGATCAGCTAAAAGAAGTTTGCGCAGTGGTTGCACAACGTAAAGGGCCAATTATTTCAGTTCAAGGCTTTGAACGTGGTGAAACTAACCTGATGACTGAACGCCTACTTCATGAACGTTCATTGAGTGTCAATACCGCTGCAGCAGGTGGTAATGCTAGCTTAATGACGATTGGGTAATAAGTAAAAGGCCTGGCTTCGTTGTCTACGAAAGCCAGGCCATACATGATTACATATTTAAAAATACACTTATCTCATAAGAATAGCTGTCGTGCTTCCTATCAGATAAGTGCTATCCCAAAGAGCTGTCAGCTAAAAACATAAAAGGTGTCCACGAGGACACCATTACTTAAAAACAACAAAGAAAATAGCAATGCTTATTTTCAATATGTCATTCTAATTATTGCACTTTTCTGATTCCCAGAATAAATATTGTTCATATTTACGTAATGCAATATTGTAATTACTAAATGCAGAATCTGTCATTTTTTCACTCAACTCTTCTTGAACTTTACTCGCAGTAAATTCTTTCATAGAAAAATTAGAGGAAGATAACAATTCATCTAAACGGCGTAAACGAACAACATATTCACGAACCGTACTGTGGCTCATCTCAGTCTGTAAGAATAAATACTGTTTAAATGACATAATATCAAAATAATCAGTATTACTATTGCAATAAATTTCACTACAAAAACGACAAAGTGCAGTAAATTTATCTTGCAGCTCCCCCCAAGTGCCTTCATCAACCAATTCAGTCATGTCAGCGATAGCTTCTTTATTTAAGATGTCATCGTTGAAAACTAAAGAGATACGATCAAGGGTTTTGTGACAGTGTGCACAATGAGTTTGGCTGTGTTTAAAATCTTTGATGTAACGACTCAGAGGCCGTTTCTTTACAATAGAAGCAGACATAATGGTAAAGCCCTGTGTGTAAGTCTAAATATAAAATTGTAACCAGATAAGTCAGGCTACATACATTGTATGCCCATAGCATTAATATAATATCTGCTATGTTGCATTTCGATATGGTGAACCCATATCATATATCCTTACTTTACCTTTAGAGAACTCATCATTCTAAAAATGTACAGTAAGAAAAGTTATCGCCCTTTGTTAAAAACATTCTAACCCGTCTCTCGCTCTTTGGCGAATTTCTACGGTGAGTCAATTTTGGTATGAATTTGAGTTAGCGTCAACAAAATTAACTTAATTGTCGTTAACCCTGTACACTTATCATTAACCATAAGTTAAGCGATATTTCTTCATTAGTTCGCTTAAAAACAAAGACTCTACCTGATAATTTCATCTTCGTACAAAGAAAATTTAATTTAAAAATCAAACTGGTACCTATACAAAGGTTTTATTCTTAAATTTGTGAACTAGCTCACCTTTCACATCTATAATTGCATCTTAAATGAACAGCCATTAATTCTATAAATATTTCATAGTGAAAACTTATCATTCGTCCGTAAACATTTTGTTACAAATAAACGATTTTTTAATATATTTAATCGCATATAAAAAAACGTTATAACGATATTAAAAAGGCTTATATAGGCATTTTTATAGGTAAATACACGTATGACGTATTATTCTATCTTGGTAGCTAAAACATAATTTTCGTCAAAAAATATATTTATTAAATTAACTAACCATTATCCCCTTACCCTAATAGCCCTCATACTTCTTTTATCTGCTTTCCATTTTTCTTCCACTTACCAATTACTCTAGACAAACATAGAATAGTTAAAGGAAATCTATAACATAATGATAAAAAACAACTTATTTATCTCCGTGAATTTATGTAACGGAAATGAGCTAAAACAAAATACTATAGCCCAATTAAATTGAAATTTAATTAATTAACCGATGTATTATTTTAGGATTTGTCACGTTTGATATTAAAAACATCTCTTATATACTCAATTCGCTATATAAATAATTTTAATAAGGTTGATTATGAAAAAGTTGATTTTAGCTTGTGGTATGGGTTTATTGGCACTGACAATCACTGCTTGTTCAGAAGAAGAGAAAAAAGGTGAAGTTGCTGGCGCAACTGAAACTTGTAATGCTTACTTCGCTGAAGTTGATAGCTTAATTGCTAAAGCTTCAGAAAACCCGCAAGCAAAAGCTCAGTTAGACGCAATGAAAGGTCAGCTGGAAGAGGGTAAAAAACAGGTTGCTGCACTACCTAAAGACCAGCAAGATAAAGCTTGCCAACAGGGTATTGATGCAATGAAACAGATGAAAACTGCTTTAGGCCTGCAATAAGCCCTATTCTTTTTATTCTGTAATCAAAAAGAGCCATTATTACTGTGGCTCTTTTTATTTTATGAATATTAATGAGTTACAATGAATATCAAATATCCCATACGATATAGCTACCCAAAGGTGCAAGACCCCTTTGGCCTCACACCTTTTAACATTATTTTATAACCACGTTCCAAAACGTTTAATATAAAATTGCTTCATTAGTTGAGCTACAACACAATAACTGACTAATGTGAGAGCGAGCCATGGGAAATATTCTATTGGTAACGGTTGTAACCCAATCATTTCACCAAATGAAGAAAATGGAATATATAAACCAAGAGCCATAATTAACCCTGTTGTTAACATAACAGGTAATGCGGCAGTGCTTTGTATAAACGGTATTTTTTGTGTTCTTAACATATGAACAACCAACGTCTGTGAAAGTAATCCTTCAACAAACCAGCCTGATTGGAACAGCGCTTCATGAGCGACACTATTCGCTTGGAACACATACCACATTAACGCAAAAGTTGTGATATCAAAGATAGATGAGGTTGGCCCAATCCAAATCATAAAGCGGCCAATATTTTTCGCATCCCATTTGCGAGGACGTTTTAAAAACTCTTTATCCATTTTATCCCAGGGTAATGCAAGCTGGGAAATATCATACAGTAAGTTTTGAACGAGCAAATGAATGGCTAGCATCGGTAAGAAGGGAATAAATGCACTGGCAATTAATACAGAAAATACGTTACCAAAGTTAGAGCTGGCGGTCATATTTAAGTATTTAATAATATTACCAAAAGTTTCACGTCCTTTAATTACCCCCTGCTCTAATACCATTAAATCTTTTTCAAGTAGGATAATATCCGCAGATTCCTTAGCAATATCCGTCCCTGTGTCAACTGAAATTCCTACATCAGCATCACGTAATGCGGGCGCATCGTTGATCCCATCACCAAGAAAACCAACGGTATGTCCATTTGCTTGTAACCGCTTTAAAATACGGGATTTTTGCAATGGTGTTAATTTACAAAAAACTGAAACTTGCTCAACTTTCTGGCTTAACTCTTCGTCTGTCAGTTCTTCAACTTCTAAACCCGTCATGATTTCGCTGATGTTTAAGCCAACATCATGACAGATTTTTTCGGTAATAATGGCATTATCCCCCGTCAACACCTTAACCGTAACGCCATTTTCACGTAGTGCTGCAATGGCTGAAATTGCGCTTTCTTTTGCTGGGTCAAGAAAAGTTAAAATGCCTTGTAGCTCTAACTGATACTCGGCTTGAGCAGAAAGCGGTAAGCTGGCTTCTGCATCATTCAAACGACGAGTTGCAAGTAACAATACACGAAATCCTTGTCTGTTATAATCACTCACTAGCTCAGTAATTTTTACCTTTGCTTGGTCGTCAAGTAAATGCAGCTCACCATCTTGTTGGTAACTTTGGCAGACAGCTAACATTTCCTCCGCGGCACCTTTACAAATAAGTAGAGCTTCGCCTTTCGGTGTTCGTACTGTCACTGACAATTTGCGTCGAATAAAATCAAAGGGTAACTCATCAATTTTTTGGAATACTTTTAGCTGCTCAACTTCACTGTTCCCTCTACCACGACGAATAATTGCCTGATCCATCATATTTTTAGCCCCACTTTGGTGGAAGCTGTTTAGCCAAGCTAGTTGCAAAATTTTACTATTTTTTTGCCCATTGCTGTCCAAATAATGTTCTAAAATAATACGATCTTGCGTCAATGTTCCCGTTTTATCCGTACACAACACATCCATTGCGCCAAAGTTTTGGATAGCATTTAACCTTTTAACAATCACCTTGTGCTTTGACATGGCAATTGCACCTTTGGCTAAATTCGAGCTAACAATCATCGGTAACATTTCCGGTGTTAAACCCACGGCAACCGCCAGTGAAAATAGTGTTGCTTCGAACCAATCTCCTTTTGTAAACCCATTGATAAGTAAGACGATTGGTACCATGACTAACATAAAGCGAATCAATAACCAGCTTACGCTATTCACACCACGATCAAACGAAGTTTGCGCACGACTCCCCACAATAGATTTGGCCAGCGAGCCTAGATAGGTTTTCCCACCCGTTGCCACCACAATTCCACGCGCCGTCCCGCTGGTAACATTGGTTCCCATTAAACAAATATTTGAAATTTCTAACAGTTCATTTTCAGTTGGCGATACGGGATCTAAATTTTTGGCTGAAACGTCACCTAATGTGTCGTATTTTTCTACAGGTATTGATTCCCCTGTTAGAATGGCTTGGCTGATAAACAAGTCCCTTGATTCGACTAGCTTTAAATCAGCAGGAACCATATCTCCAGCGGATAACAACACAATATCCCCAGGTACTAAGCATTTGATCGGTACCTCTTTTCTAACAGAACGCCCCGTTTTATTATCACGACGAAATACAGTAGCCGTCGTACGAACTAAGGATTTCAATGCTTCCGCAGCCTTATTGGTACGATACTCTTGCCAAAAACGTAAAAAACCACTCAATAAAACCATTGTGACAATAATAATCACGCCGGTTAAATCTGTTTCTTCGCCTTGGCGTTCAGGAATAACATAATCCGTAAAAAAGCTAACAACAGCTAATACAATCAGTACGAATATAAATGGATTTTTAAAAGAAGTGAGTAGTTGCTTCCATGCTGGAGGGGCTTTTTCATGAGCAACTTCATTTTCACCTTCAGTCACAAGACGGTCCATCGCCTCATTCTCTGATAAGCCTAATAGATTTGTTTGATATTCATTGAGCACTTGCTCAATATTTTTACTCGCTTGTTCGCCAACAATAAATTTTTGGCGTGCAGCGGCTTTGACGCTTTTGCGCGGTTGTCTTATTTCAGTCATAACGTTGTCTCGAATACAACACTCGTGATTTTAACGCTATCCAACTGAAATAAAATTAGTTTATTATCAGTTAGATAGCTCCAATTTACTACTCCATGACGGAGGGTGGTCGTCCATTTCAGCTCCTATAGTGAGTTAATTTAAAGTCATCAAGCTGGTAGCTCTGATGCCACTTTCCAATTGATAGCACTAACACTTTGCTCAAGGCTTATTCTGCATACCAATGCTTCAATTTCTTTTTGCTCGGCAGGTGTCGCAAGAAATTCAGCACACACTTCTAGCTGCTCAGGCTTTAGTGTGTCTGCACTACTTAACGATTGCAGCCGAATATGCAGTCCATTAATTGCTTGTAAAATAAGAGTTCTTACTAAAATTTCATCCGTTTGATGGCACATCACGCGAATTTTATAACGTTGCTCTACATCGAGTGCTTGCTGTTGTGGTTGTTTATTAATTCGTGAAGCGGCTTCTCTTAATAAAATATTGGCGCATAAAATTAATAACGTTGCCATCAAGGCCAAAGAATACTGGCCTAATCCACATAAAACACCGATCCCCGCGGAACACCAAAGCGTTGCCGCAGTATTTAGGCCTCGGATGTTCATGCCTTCACGCATAATCACTCCCGCACCGAGAAAACCAATTCCTGACACCACTTGGGCAGCAATACGACCAGGACTATCAGGTGATGTTGTTACAGAACTTAAAATAAATACCGCCGCTCCGGTTGCAACCAGTGCATTAGTTCTCAAGCCCGCCATTCGTTGACGCCACTGGCGCTCAGCACCAATTAATGCACCAAAACACATAGCAGACAGCAAATTTAAAATATCAGGGGAAAAAAGCATGATAATCCCTCCAAAAATAACTTGGATAATGATTTATATGCTTAATAAAAAGCATATAGCCATATTTTGAGTAAAATAATTACTCAAAAACCATTAGCTATTGCCTGGAGGAAATAAAGAATAAATATAGACCAACATAATACACACTCAATACAGCTATAATACGCTATCTAATGAAATACAATTATAAGGGAGTAGTATGATGAGGAGACATCAGACACCGCCCGCCGTTGTGGCAAGCAGTGAAAAGAAAAGACGATTACTGGCTTGCCATTAAATTAAGTTTTTATTCCAACTCTGACTGTCCAAGTAATAATCTCCTAAGTAAAAGATGGAAGGAGTATAAGTGGGGAAAATTATTAAGTAAAGGACAAAGTGCCCATTAAATTGAACTTATCTTTCAATTGGCGTAACAAAAATCCCTTCATCGCCTTCTTTTTCATTAAAGAACCAAATACCTTCAGGGTAATCAGGTAATGCAATTAAATACATTACCCCTTCATTGAAGGGTTCAATAAGTAAAATAGTTCCTTCTCGACGCTCTTCTCCGTCTGTTTTTACATAAACACGGTCATTAATATTCATAACATTCTTTTCCAACAAAATATATTAACCATAAATGTAGCGCATACGAAAAAGCCCGTCATTAAAAATGACGGGCTTTAGAAAATCAGTTAAGCAATTAGCTTAGATAGCAGTTACGTTAGCAGCTGCTGGGCCTTTTGCACCGTTTTCAATGGTGAATTCAACTTGCTGACCTTCAGCCAGAGTTTTGAAACCATTGCCCTGAATGGCAGAGAAGTGGACGAAAACGTCTTTGCTACCATCAGCTGGAGTGATGAAACCGAAGCCTTTAGACTCGTTGAACCACTTAACTTGACCTTTCATTTTGTCGGACATTTGACTTTTCCTATATAACATCAAAAAAACTTGCCTTTTGGCATATACGGGCCAGAGTCAACTATTTAATCAGGGAAACACCAAGATGAAGCGTCACGGTCAAAGGCTATCTGTGATAACTTTCTTCTTTAGAACACACTAACTCAGTAATCATACATCAAATAGGACTGCTAAACAGGCCGACACTCATTAACTCATGACTTAAAGATAATAGCAACTATTTTATACGAGCAAACCTCAAAAATATGCTGTTTTTTCGATTGCGTCACTTTTATCGGCTATAACGTTAACAAAAACGCTGCATTTAGTTGATAGTTTAAAGAAAACTTTAATTTAAAAAGCCAACAACCTAATAAATGTCAGTAAGAATTATCCGATACGATGACAATCTGTGTAAATATTTTTTTTAACTGATATATAACAATCTCAACGGCTCGTGATACCCTCCTAGTATAGATATCTGACAGAGAGTTATACACATGGATATTATCAAACAAATACTCGTCGAAGATTTGGATGCCATCAATAAACGTGAAAACCGTGATGGGAAACCTTATTTTAATAGCCAATTTCTCGCCAACCACCCTTATTTATGTATTGGCATGGTTGCGGCTTATGTCCCCCTAGCCATTATTCTTTGGTATGCCCCTTATTTTGGTCCTTATTGGGCTCTGGGTATCACCATTCTTTTTATTGTATTAGCAAGTGTACTACTTTTTGACATCAAACCTGTTTATCACTTTGAAGATATTGGCGTCTTAGATTTACGTGTCTGTTATAACGGGGAATGGTTTGTTACTGAACCAGTTTCTGATAATGCGATAAGCAAAATCATTGATTCACAAGATGTTAGCTCTGCTATAAAACAAGAAATATCGCGTTTAATTGCATTAAAAGGAATGATTTCCTTTTATGATATCTATCATGTCGCTTATCCTGAAGTTTCTACGCAATTACCTGGTACACTTGCAACTCAAAATTAATTCAATATCAATTAACTAGAGTAAAACTTCGTCATAATGTGCATTGAATGAGCAGTTGGATATTTTTTCTGTTTTTATGATTGACAGCCTGAGATGATATCGTTAATATGCGCCTCGTTCTCAGGAACAAGCAATTCCTCCATAGTTCAGTCGGTAGAACGGCGGACTGTTAATCCGTATGTCGCTGGTTCAAGTCCAGCTGGAGGAGCCAAATTTAAAAAGCCCGCTTAATGCGGGCTTTTTGCTATCTGCTAAATATATATCACCATTATATAATTCATCTCTACTATCAATGCTCCCCTAGCACCTCTCATAATCCATCTGGTATGCATTACGCATCATATATTAGGATAGATAACCACCAAATCGATTACTTAACGCCCACTTGGCTATTTTTTTCATTTTTATACTTTACAACAGTGAACAGGATGGGTAATATGCGCCTCGTTCTCAGGAACAAAGCAATTCCTCCATAGTTCAGTCGGTAGAACGGCGGACTGTTAATCCGTATGTCGCTGGTTCAAGTCCAGCTGGAGGAGCCAAATTTAAAAAGCCCGCTTAATGCGGGCTTTTTGCTATCTACCTAAAAATCACTCTTCTTAGCATTACTTTACTTACGGCAAATACAAGAGTTCCCACCATAAAATAAATTCTTACTCTTTCTCTAGAAAAAATTGTTTAATCGTCTGGCGTAACCATTGATGCGCAGGGTCCCTATCTAACCTTGGGTGCCATGCTTGCACGATAAATATAGGCACCAATCCCAAAGGAAGTTCAATTTCAACCAATGGCAAATTAACACTCTTTACCCCTTGCAGTACATGACGAGGGAGCGGCAAAATATAGTCAGAGTTCATGGTTAACATCATGGCTGAATGAAAACTAGGCAAAGTCAATGCAACATTACGCTGTAATTGAAGGTCGCGTAATGCGTCATCAATTGGCCCCAATGTACGCCCTCGGCGCGATACGCTAATATGTGGGTAATGTGTTAAGCTTTCAGGCGCCACCTGCCCGATAATTGGATGCCCTGGGCGAACTAATGCTTGAAAAGTACTATTAAATAAGCTCTGAGCCTTTATTTCAGGGTGCCAGTCTCGAGAGGAACCGATAACCAAATCCACCTTGCCACTGCGCAAGGAATCATCTTCAGTATCACTTTCTGCAATAAAAATTAAACTACTTTATATCCATCCATGACTTAGTAGTGATTAACTACGATTAACCTCTAAACTTGAAATAATACACCGTTCATCAACTCAGATTTGTCACAGTCTTCTCATTAGTGTATGACCTTGATTAATCACGACTACCCTATTTTCGATCAAACTTCCGACAGTTCGCACAGATAACAGGCAAACAAACAATTTTTTCGATATTCTCCTTTGACAATGCGGTGAGAGAAAGCTAATATCCTCTGCGTACCAAGGAGTTCCTCCATAGTTCAGTCGGTAGAACGGCGGACTGTTAATCCGTATGTCGCTGGTTCGAGTCCAGCTGGAGGAGCCAAAATTTAGGGAAACCTGCTTAAGGAAACTTAAGCAGGTTTTTTGCTATTGAACGAACTAAATAAGCCACCTATTTACGTTATTTGCGCGATCTATCCCTGAAATAAGCTACAATCGTGATTTCTCATAGCTATTTTTTTACTTTACCTTTATCATTCTATTCCGGCTTGAGCACTCGCTCATCATTCACTCTTCCCCTATGGAGCCGGTTTAATGACAACTGTAACTACCCTAACGATCCGCCGCCCTGATGATTGGCATGTTCATTTTCGCGATGATGATATGTTAAAAACGGTCGTTCCCTATACCAGTGAATTTTTTGGCCGTGCAATTGTCATGCCGAATTTAGTGCCACCAGTCACAACGATTGAAGCCGCAAAAGCTTATCGTGAACGCATCCTAAAAGCGGTTCCAGAAGGGAATCAATTTACCCCTTTAATGACCTGCTACCTTACTGATAGCACAGATCCTGTTGAAGTGGTTCGTGGCTTTAACGAAGGGGTATTTACTGCCTGTAAACTCTACCCGGCTAATGCAACAACAAACTCGAGTCATGGCGTATCTGATATTAAAAAAATTTATCCCGTATTAGCTGCGATAGAACAAGCAGGAATGCCATTGCTGGTCCATGGTGAAGTCACCGCAAGCCATATCGATATTTTTGACCGCGAAGCGTTGTTTATTGAGCAAGTTATGTTGCCATTACGGGCACAGTTTCCAAAACTCAAAGTCGTTTTTGAACATATAACCACCAAAGAAGCGGCTCAATATGTCCAAGAAGCAAATGAATTTACAGCTGCAACTTTAACACCTCAACATTTGATGTTTAACCGTAACCATATGTTAGTTGGTGGTATAAGGCCGCACTTATTTTGCTTGCCTATTTTGAAACGTAATGTACATCAAGAAGCATTACGTGCAGCCGTTGCTTCAGGTTGTGACCGTTTCTTCCTTGGTACCGACACCGCACCACATATACAATCACGTAAAGAGTCTTCCTGTGGTTGTGCTGGGGTCTTTAATGCTCCCACTGCATTAGCGGCTTACGCGACTGTTTTTGAAGAGCTTGGTGCTTTGGTATATTTCGAAGCTTTTTGTTCACTAAATGGTCCTAAATTCTATAACTTACCCGTAAATGAAGGAACCATTACGCTAACTAAAGAACAAAATATTACTTGCGAATCAATTGACTGCTGTAATGATAAATTAGTTCCTTTCTTAGCAGGGGAAGATGCTCGCTGGAGTGTCGCTCTGGGTCAGTAGTTTATACACCAATGGGAAGTTCAAAATGCTTCCCATTCTGTTTTTACAATCCTTATTATCTGTTTTATGCATTTTCTGCTATATAAACAAAAAAAATGTTTTATTTGCTTTCTTATTAGCGAAATCTCCTTATACTAAAAGTGGACTCATCTCGAGGTCATTGCTCTTAGTCAGTTATAGATATTTATTATTTATCACGATGTTTGATTAGGAGGTTTATATGAATAAAAAAAATGATGTCATTCAAACCCACCCAGTAGTTGGCTGGGACATCAGCACAGTCGATGATTACGACGCTATGATGTTGCGTTTGCACTACCTCCCCGAGCAAGATAAACACACAGGTGATGCTATTGTGGATAAAACCATGTGGCTAACGACTGATGTGGCTAAACAACTTATTCATATTCTCCAAGCAGGCGTAGACAAGATAGAATCAGGGGAATATGTTGAGTTTGATTTTAAAACACACTAGGAAAAATAAATGGATATTAGTGCCACTAATATCCATTTAATTTATTCATCTATATAGATAATTATATGTCTTTATATAATTACCTTATTAATTAATTACTAATTAGCAATTTCAAATAAGAACACTATTTATTGTTTTTATTAATCCTTGGTTGACTTCTCTATCAATTCCAATTTATTGTAAGCCATCTTCTTGAACAAGGATGTTCCAATGCGAATATTAGTTATTGATGAATGTTATTATACACGTCTTGGCATTACAGAATATTTATCTAAAAATAAAAAACTCGAATTTATTAGTACAGGATGTATAAAAGAAGCCATTGGTTTTATGAACACAAACCTACCAAGCATTATACTGGTGAATCTAACCTACTATTGTAATTACTCTGATTACTGCCCTACTCTACAGCAGTTATTAAGTAATACTAATAATGCACGCTTTTATATTTATATTAATGCTCCTTATCCGCAAACAAACAACCCATTATTATTAAAAGACAATTACTTTATTCTATCAAAAAGCATTATTATTCAAACGCTTGATAAAGTTATTCGTGACCATGAACAAATAGAAAAAATCACCAAACTTGCTAATAATATTGAGTCATCCATTTTCACGATTAAAGAACAAAATATTATTAATAACTGGATGAATGAGACACCCAATCATATTATTTCTCGAAAACTAGGAATTAGTAATAGTACTGTCTATTCACAGAAAAGACATATCGCATCTAAAGTTTTCGTCAAAAATAGAATTGAGTTATTTTTTATATATAATGTATTTAAATATTTATATTAAAAATGTTTTAATTTAAATCGACTGAAACAAAACTAAAAGGCCTGACTCCATTTAAATAACGGAATCAGGCCTTACAAACCAGTCAACAAAAGTGTCCAACGTTATAAAGTCACTCTAATTGCTGACGAGTCATAAATTTTAGTTCTATGATTTTATATCTTTATTTTCAATAGCGATAACTCGAGGTTTTTCTTCATCCGGGATTTCATATTCAATATCCAGAGTTAGTAAACCACTAGATAACTCAGCACTTTCTATCTTCACATTTTTACCGAGATTAAATTCAAGGGAAAACTTATTTTGCGTTATTCCTTGATGGATCCATTTCTCAGAATCATTAACTAATTCTGCTGATTGCTCACCTTGAACATACAATTTCCCGCCTTTTAGGGATACGCTTAAGTCCTCTTCCTTATAACCTGGAACACTAACCGTTAATTGATAGCTTGTTTCATTTATTTGTTTTAAATTATACGGATGCTCTGAAGTTAAAGGCCTATTACCTGTTAGCTGGCTAAACAAACGATCCATTTGGTCAAATCTGTTAGAAAGTAGGCTATCGGATAATGTTGGGAATAATGAAAAAGATCTAATGTTAGACATAATTTCTCCTTCAATATTTTTATATCAAACTAAACACATACGACTATGCACCATTGCCTGTGTACCTAGTATGGGATAATGCTCTTTCTTGGTGCAATTCTTATATAGTGCCAGTTACGCGTATTTCAAGTCTTAAATTACACTTCTTTACAAAATGGCGTTACCTGCTGTAAACCATAAACAAATACCCCATGAATTTCATACGAAATGCATGGGGTATAAGCAACGTAATGACATCGAATGAAATAAATTTTTTATTTCAATTAATTTTATCTTGCTCTAATCAGCCCTAATTACAGGGCTTTCTTATTATAGAGAACATCAATAATTAGTTATCTTTATTTAATAACCCATCGGATAAACGGTGACGTGACTTATTAAAGATTTTATTACTGACTTCGCGACCTGCACGGCGTGCGCGTTGTTCTTGCTCTGGAAGTTTCATTTCTTCAGTGCAAGACGAACTGCAGCAACCTTCGTACTTTTCTGCACAGCTAGGGCATTGGATAAACAGCAAGTGACAGCCATCGTTACGGCAATTGGTGTGTGTATCACAAGGTGCACCACATTGGTGGCATTGTGCTAATGTGTCTTCTGTAATACGCTCTCCCATTCGGTTGTCAAAAACAAAGTTTTTCCCTTTAAACCTCAAAGGCAACCCTTGTTCCTTCGCCTTACGTGCGTATTCAATAATCCCACCTTCAACATGGTAAACATTTTTAAAGCCATTATGCAGCATATAAGCACTGGCTTTTTCACAACGGATCCCACCAGTACAATACATTACGACATTTTTGTCTTTTTGCTCTTGCAGCATTTCCACCGCCATTGGCAGTTGCTCTCTAAATGTATCTGAAGGTATTTCAATCGCGTTATCAAAACGCCCTACTTCGTACTCATAATGATTTCGCATATCGACGAAAACAGTATTTGGGTCATCAATCATTTCATTCACTTCGTGAGCTTTTAGATATTGACCTGTATTTGCAGGGTTAAATGTTTCGTCCTCAATACCATCAGCCACCACGCGCTCACGGACTTTCATACGCAGCACCCAGAACGATTTACCGTCATCATCAATCGCAATATTTAAACGCAAGTTATCTAATGCGGGGTCTGTTGCATAAATAAGTTCGCGCAATGCGCCCACATTAGATTCCGGCACACTGATTTGCGCGTTAATACCTTCTTTTGCAATATAAACACGTCCAAAAACGCTTAATGCTTTAAATTGTTGGTACCATTGATTACGAAATTCGTTTGGGTCTTGGATATTAAAATATTTATAAAAAGAGATAGTGGTGCGCGGCTCAACTTCTGCCAACATACGTTCTTTTAATATTTTATTTGAAATTTGGTTATGTAACACTGGCATGGTGTTCTTAATCCTATTTAACTCATTGATAATATTTTAATTTAAATAAATTCAGGCGAGCTGCCACCCTATTTAAATCTTGGTGAGTATTATCCCTCTTATTATGTTAATAAAAAACCCTTTATTTGTAGGGTTATCGTGATAAAAGTATTAACCAATCGTTTTAGGTTGAATTTTAAATCACTACGAGATATTTTAGTTTGCTTTTCGTTATGTTATAACATTTTTTTGATAAACCAATTTAGCTGACTGAATGATGCGATTTTTTCCTTTCTATTTTCTATTTCTGTTTATGGTTGCTCCACAAGTAGCGGCACACCCTCATAGTTTTATTGAAATGCAAATTTCCCTTGAAAGTAAACAAGATAAATACTCAGGGATTAGCTATGTTTGGAAAATGGATCCAATGACATCAGCGGATATCGCGTATGAATTAAAAGGCATTAAACCGGATGACCCGCGTTGGAAACAGCAAGAAGCTATTATTATGGCGAATATATTAATGCAAGATTATTTCACTGATTTTTATTATCAGGGGAAGAAAGTCAGTTTTAAACGTATTCCTGATAGCTACCATTTAGAAAAAGATGGCTTTTCTTTAGTTTTCTTCTTTACCGCTTCATTTATGCAACCCCTGCCTATAGCAGGTTCCCATGTGGAAATTCAAACTTACGACCCAACATTCTACGTCAGCATGACTTACCAAAATAAACAGCAAGTTAACCTACCTTTAGATATTGCAGCAAATTGCCAGATGGAACTACAAGAAGCAAATGTGACCGATTCAATGCGCGCCTACGCTTTCTCTTTAGACAAAAGTGATAGCCCAGAAGAAGATTTGGCACTTGGCAAACAATTTGCACAACGGGTTGATATTCAATGTCCATAATGCCTTTACGTACGCAAAGACTAATAATTACTGCGCTGTTTATGGGGCTTATAACCTATGCCGCTTGGCAGCTATACACCCACTGGGGATCATGGTTACAACTTAGCCTAGCTTGGCAAAAACAGTTAAACCAAGGGCTATCTTACCTATTGCAAGAAACCACCTCTCGCCCATGGTATGCAGGTGGGTTACTGGTAGTTGCCAGTTTTGCGTATGGTTTTTTGCATGCCCTTGGGCCGGGGCATGGCAAATTAATTATTACCACTTATATTGCCACCCAAGCGACTCATTTAAAACAGAGTGTTATCATTAGTTTACTAGCCTCACTCTTACAAGGGCTCGTTGCGATTACTTTAGTTTCCTTAGTCTTGATCCTATTCCAACTCTCTACTAAGCATCTCAACCAAGCCAGTTTATATGCAGAGCAAACGAGTTATCTATTTGTCATTTTGCTGGGTAGCTATTTATGCATCAGCGCATTGCGTCGTGGCTGGTCAATCCGCAAATCAAGACACTTGGCACCACTCAAGATAAAAAGCATTCAACCACTGAATTCATCAACGAAAGCAATAAGTAAAACAAAAGCCCATAGCCACTCGGACAACTGTGGTTGTGGGCACCAACACGTTATCCAGTCCCATCAATTACAATCCAGTTTTAAAAGTAAGCTATTGATTATCCTATCGATGGGTATCCGCCCTTGCTCTGGGGCAATTCTTGTATTGCTGTTTTCTTATGTCATTGAGGTCTATGAGTGGGGGGTTATCGCTGCCTTAGCAATGGCAATGGGGACTGCATTAACTATTTGCTTAATCGCTCTTTTTGTTCATTTAATGCGTGATAATGCGGTTCGTGTATCACGCTTAAAAGGAAAGTCATTTTCCCCATATTGGGCAATCACACTGAAAATTTTGGCAGGTATTTTATTTATTTTGATGGGGGTTTTGATGCTACAAAGCATCGGCTTAGAACAGTCGGTTTCGCCACTTTTGCGATAGACCATTAAAAAAGGGAGGGCTCCCCCTCCCAGGCATTTGCCGAAGTCACGGTGTGGTAGCACACCGTTTTATGCGCAATGTCAACTGCTTACTACTTATTGCCAACTACCAGATGGCTAATGGTGAAGCTATGCAGGTCCCCACCACTAGCCATCCTTACTACTTCATTTAACCAATTAACTCAATGCGAGCAGGTAAGCCTTGGCGTACCGATGCCCCCGAAACCCAATCTAACCACGTGTTAGCAACTTCACGTGTTGGGTCAGCAAACCCAAGGTCATTTAAGTTAATTCCTGAACCATTTGCCGCATTCATTGGCATAGGTTGGCCATCCAGATAATGCTGTTTCGCTCCCATCTCGGTATGCCCATAGCCATGCTCAATCGCAAGCACTCCAGGCATTACGCCATCAAGCACACTTACTTGGGCTTCAGCATGACCCCCCGGTGTGGTGATCCTAATCCAATCTCCATGTTTTACCCCCATTTTCGCTGCGTCATCGGGGTGGATAGCAACAAGATTCGTCGGTTTCACATGGCGGAGCCGTTCAATAACGGTGGTTGAGCTGCTCATCACATGGGATTTAAATGACATCAGCTTCAGCGGCCACTCTTTTTCTGGGAATACTGCATTCACATCATCCCCATTCGCCATACGAGGCGGGTAATACGTCGGGCAACCGCTATAACGTTCACCCGTTATGGCATGGCGATTAACGGCCACCGTTGGGTTCCAAATTTGTAAGCCTTTTTTCCATTGAGGACCTGTTGCATCGCCATCCCACGCTTTTTCATAAGGCGCAAAACGGCCACCTCGTGTGAAAATATAGGCAACACGGCGAACTTCCTCTGGTTTTAAAGTCCGTGTAATAGCCGGTAAAATACGCTCCACGCCACTGATTTGGATATCTTCTGTTGCGGCTTCAGGGACTGGTTTCTCCCCTAACCACGCCATATTTGCAGCAACTCTTAAGTAATAGTCTTCTGCTGTATTGAGTGAATGCATGTTGCCATCCATATCCTCAATCACGTTATCGCCAAAGCCGGGTAAATTAAGTTCTTTCGCTACAGCAATACAGAAACTCTCCATCGAAACTGGCTGGCCGTCCGCTGTTTTCGCAGTACGTGACTCAACAATCGGCCAACGTGCTGTGCTGGCTTTGACCTGCACGCCAGACCATGGTGCACTAAACCCCCAACTTTCGAAGTTATGGGTATCTGGCACAATGTAATCTGCCAATGCCGTGGTTTCATTCATAAAGGCATCAATACCAATAATCAGCGGCAGGTGTTTAGGGTCTTTCAGTTTTTCTTCCATCACCTGACGAATACCTGCAATACCATATACAGGGTTAGTCATATTGGTGATCCACGCTTTCAGTGCGTAGGGGTATCCCATCAAGGCAGATGCTAACTGCTCTGTTAATTGACCTTTAGCAAACGGGTACCAAGGGGCTTTTGCTGGGTATGGATTTTCACCCGCTGCCTGACGTGCTTTGAACTCATCTGATTTTTCATACACTTCATTACTGCGCGACAGCACCACACCTTTAGGTTTCACTTTGCCTTTATAGCTGGCAATTTTATAACGCGGCCCATCGTTTTCCCCGTTGAATTTACCGCCACCAACAGAAACACCGCCTTTCAAGTTCAGGTTACCAATCAATGCGTTAAGCATGATAACTGACCATGCAGTGTAGAAACCATTACCCCCCATCATACCGCCATGAGAGATGACGGCGGCTTTTCTATCATAAGAAGTTAATGCTTTACCCAACGATTCAATCGTTTTCACTGGAACATGGCAACGCTGACTGTATTCTTCCAAAGTCATACGATTTGCCGCTTCTTTTAAACATTGGAAGCTAGATTTAACGGTCACTTCACTGCCATCGTGCAAGGTGACTTGGCGTGTCACAAAGAGCTCGGCCGTAGGCGTTTCATCAGCCAGTTTTAATTCACCCGCAGCATCTTGCACTAAATAAGCTTTCTCATTGTCACCTTCTCCTGTGATATAAGAAGAAATTAACAATTTTCCTGCTAATGGGTGGTTGTCATCCGTGATCACTAAATGTGTTGAGTTAGTCCAGCTTTTCTCCCCCATGGCTTCCATGGATTTCTCACTTGGCACACTGAGGTATTTTGCATTGTAACGGTTATTTTCAATGATCCAGCGGATCATCCCCATCACCAATGCCGCATCCGTACCCGGTTGCACAGGAACCCAATGACCGTGGTCATTCGCTAAAGTGGTTGTTAATGGTAATGCAGGTGATACCACCACATAGTTAAATGAATCACGTAAACGCGCTGTGGCTAACTGGCGGCCTTGGCGCTTAAATGGGTTACCGGATTGTGCAGGTGAAGTCCCCAAAAATAGCGCGAAACGGACATTATCCCAATCGGGTTTAACGTGGGCATTTTTGTCCAAATCATCCATTAATGCACCGGAACCCGCACGGTAAGCCAGTCCGCAATAAGAACCGTGAGCACCGAAGTTTTTACTGCCAAAGGCATTTTGTGCAAAGCGACGGATAAAGCCATCACGGCCGTCATCGCCTGCGTTGGTCACTAATAATTGGTTAGCTTTTGGCCCCAATTTAGGTTGAGATGGGTCTAAAGGCGTTTCTAAGTCACGGATCGCCCGTAAGCCATCCACATGCCCCTCACCAAATAAGTCGCCCCCTTCAACCACTTCTTTAATCAGTTGTTCAAAACTGATGCGCTCCCATTTACCTTCGCCGCGTTTACCCACACGTTTCATCGGTTCAAGGATTCGCAATGGGCTCGTTAAACCTTCCATTAACGTCGCACCACGAGCACAGGCTGTCGAACGGTGTTCAAGGCCTGATTCTCCACTCATTTTATTAAATGCCGTTTTCAGTGGCATGCCATAAGGAAAGTGCTCTTCATGGGAAAGTGGATGATAAGGGTTCCCCGCGATACGCAATACTTCATTTTTTGCTGTATCGACGCGAGCACGGATACCACACTGGGTCCAACAACCAAAACACTGGGTCATCGCAACTACTTGTTCTGGGTTTTCTTGCCAGCCTTTAAGTGCCTGTCCTTCAGGGCGTAAAGAGTTACCATTAAGCCTATCAAGAGTGACTTTACCTGACGTACCATTAACCAGACCATCGACTGCACGTTTGGCAACATCACGATAGCTTGCACCAAATAATGCGATACCACCGACAACCAAACCACCTTTAAGCCATTGACGTCTTGAGAATTTAGCCATGTTGCACTCTCCTCGCAAACCAGCGAACACCTTCACGAACAATAATTGTTAACGCAATCCATAAACCGAAAGTACCAATGATAGCCAGTAATCCGTCTGTTCCCAGTGGGAAATGGTATGGGTTCGCGATAATGTTATATTTTGGAACCGCTTGAACTTCCATCAGGAAAATCCAACGTAATGACCAAGCAAAAGCCATTGAAATTAAGGCTAGGACAGTAATATATGGAACGGAACGAGTCGCTTTTAAATTACTGACAGACATTGCGAAAGTGATTAACCACAGTGCACAAACCCCCATTAGCATCCACCAGCCTGGGCTTGCCGTATCTAACTGTTGGCGTACTGCGATACCTGAAGTGGTGTCACCTGATAACCACAACGCAAAGCACACCGCAAACAATAATAATGTCACAACTTGAAAACGCGCTAAGCGATTTTGATATTGAGGTTCACGGCGAGCCCCTAAACTAATCAATGCAGGTAATGCTTGCAGAGCACTAAGGAACATCAATACTGGTATCCACCAGCTAAACCAAATTGGACGCGCGTTTAACACTGAGGCTTCACGGCCGGTATATAACAATAAACCGATGGCTGAAAATGCAGCTAACAAGGCAACCCAACGCGTTGCTTTGAATTCTTTTTTCCAAATCAGTTTCACCATTAATGCAACAAAATATAAACCAATAAATGTGGTGAATAATGGTAGTAATACAGAGCCCCACCACATCCAAGACCATATTGTTGGATGAGCATAAAAATGCCATACCCTTGCGGTTTGGTGTAAATCTGCGGTTAGTGCTAACGGTGCGGTGATCCCCATTGTGATAGCAATAAATACGGCGATCATTTCTAAGCGGCTGTTTTCAGGTTTGTTTCTCCAATGAAGATAGCACGCGTACAGAACCGCACAAGACGCAATCCCAATGAAGAAGAAATATTGTACCGCCCAAGGTAGCCAAAAGAATTCTTGTGGCTGAGCCATTATTTCTGAAATATAAGTCACTTGGCCATTCATCAGAACACCTCCTGCCATAATGCGGGCTGCCCTTTGCCTTGCAGCGGTTGCACGAATGCGTCATCTAAACCTATATAGAAAACTTGTGGTAATGTGCCACTTTCCGGTTTGAGTACTTTTATTTCAGCCTCGTGCTCTGTCAGCATTTTACGAATAGTACTGTTCGGGTCTTTTAAATCCCCGATAATGCGCGCACCACCGACACAGGATTCAACACAAGCAGGTAATAAACCCACTTCTAAGCGATGAGCGCAGAATGTGCATTTATCTGCAGTTTGCGTAGAGTGGTTGATAAAGCGAGCATCGTATGGGCAGGCTTGCACACAATAAGCACACCCAACACAGCGTTCGTTATCAACGACAACAATGCCGTCTTCACGTTGGAAAGTCGCTTGAACTGGACATACAGGTACACAAGGAGGGTTATCACAGTGGTTACATAAACGGGGTAACAGTACGTTGGTGAACCCTTCTTCACCTTTCACTGCGACTTGATATTGATTCACTGTCGTTCTAAATTGACCTTGTGGGGTTTGGTTTTCAACCGAGCAGCTTACCGTGCAAGATTGGCAACCGATACAACGACGCAAATCAATCAACATTCCATAACGTTTTTCTGGATTGCCTTCTCGACGTGTCGGGGAAAAATTGAGCCCTGCTTCTGCAATGGGAATCAACGATGCCCCCGCAGTTACGGCTCCAATTTGTTGTAGAAATTTTCGTTTACTCAGATCCATAATTGGCTCCAGTATTGACATTGCTAATGCGAAAATAAAAGTTATTAATCAATATGTTATTTGTATTACATGCGTTATTGACAATGGGTACAGTCTCGTTAAGATAACCACTGAAATTGTTATTTCTCTTTAAACCCGATGGGTTATCTTGATAAAGCTTGTAGTGCCATTGTAAGAAGAGTGGAGCCACTGCCCTATTGTGGTTTACCACATACCCGTAGCTAAATTGATCTAACGCAACGAATAACTCAAATATGTTAAAAAAATCGTCTAGACCGTTGTATCACATACTGTTAATCATGCTACTGACGTGGTCTTTGCCAGCAATTTCGGCCCAGTGGACTATCGGGGTATTGGCCTTACGTGGCCCCAGTTCAACCCAATCTCATTGGCAGCCTTTGATTGATACACTCAATGAGTCGATTCCTGGGGAGCGTTTTACGTTACAACCTCTCAATTTAGATGAGATGAAAGAGGCGATTTCCAATCGCAAGATTGATTTTTTGTTGACGAATCCTGCCCAATTTATTCAGTTAGATAACCGCTATCATTTACGTTGGTTGCTCTCCCTTCGCTCAGACGTGGAGCCCAACAGCACAACGCGTAATGTTATTGGCAGCTTGATATTAGTTCGAAAAGACAGTGATATTTCAGAAGTTAAAAACCTAATAGGCAAGAAAGTCGGAGCAATTTCACCAGATGCTTTTGGTGGCTATTTGTTAGGTTACAAAGTGTTGAGGGATATGGGCTACGACGCTGCCAAAGACTTTAAGATGCAATTTTTAGGCTTCCCTGCAGATGCATTATTATACGCACTGCGTGATGATTCATTATCCGCAGCTATAGTTCCTGTCTGTTTATTAGAAAACATGCATAGCGAAGGGTTGATTGATAAAACACAATTTCGCCCATTGATTCAACATCCAAGCTCTCTCTCTTGTTTAACTAGCACAGAACTGTATCCAAATTGGTCTTTTGCCGCCTTAAGTGAAGTGCCGGACAATTTAGTCGACAAAGTCACCAAGACATTATTATCAACAGATAAAGCCGCTATGCGTTGGGGAGCTCCCGCGTCGGTGACTCAAGTCGAAACCTTACTCAGAGACGTTAACCAACATCCGCAACAGCGCCAAATCTGGCAGGATATCGTCAGTTGGACCATTCAAAACCAAATCACTATCAGCCTTGTTGCATTATTTTTTGTATTACTTGGGATAAATCATGTTTGGATTGCCTTTTTGGTGAGACGTCGCAGCCGCCAATTAGAAGAAGCGCATAATCGCTTGCGAGAGCAAGAAGCCAATTTACAAAAGGCACAACGGTTAAATATTTTAGGTGAAATGGCATCCGGGTTTGCCCATGAATTGAACCAACCGCTGTCTGCAATCCGCCATTATGCCCAAGGGTGTATTCTACGCCTGACTAAAGAGTCTGAAAGCCACCCATTAATTAGCGCATTAACTAAAATCGACGACCAAGCTCAACGTGGAGCCGATATCATTCGCAATTTGCGTCTCTGGGCGGGTAAACCAAGCCATGACCCCGCAATCACATTGAGCCAGCAATCGGTTAAACAGGCTATTAATCATATTTGGCAATTATTGCGTGCAGACCAGCACTACCCCAATTCGAGGTTAATTTTACCTGAAACTCCTGACGTCTCCCTGATGTTGCCAGACACGTTACTAGAACAATTACTTTCTAATTTAATCAGTAACAGTTTGCAAGCAGGGGCAACCCTACTGCGTTTCGAGTTTCATTTTTCGCAGCAACATTTTTTACTTGTTTTACAGGACAATGCTGGAGGGATGCCTGCGGGTCAATTAGAGCAAGGTATCACGCCATTTGCGACAACTAAAAAAGAAGGTTTAGGGTTAGGTTTAGTGATCTGCCAGCGTTTGATACAAAGCCAAGGCGGAGACATTCGTATCGAAAATAACCTAAGTGATGATGGGTTACATGGCTTAATGGTCACTCTTATTTTCAATTATCACAATAAAATCGTAGATTAAGCATGTTTTGCCACGTAATTGATAACATTCACATTAACTATATGTGACAATGGCTTTATTGCGATAATCAATGCTCATTATATAAAGCACCTTATTTGTCACCCTCTACACGACGAGGTATATGTATGCCAGTAATCCATCTCGTGGATGATGACCCCGATGTGACGGATGCCTGCCAATTCTTACTAGAAACATTGGGCTATAGCGTTATCGTTTGGAATGACAGTGAAATATTTATCCAAAATGCGGCATTACACCAAGAAGGTGTGGTGTTATTGGATATGCGCATGCCTAAATTAGATGGACGACAAGTTCACCAATACCTTAGGGAACAACACAGTACATTGGCTGTGATATTTTTGTCTGGCCATGGCGATATCCCGATGGCGGTGGAACAAGTGAAACTTGGCGCTGTTGATTTTCTACAAAAACCCATTGATAGCCAACAACTTGCTAAGACCTTAGAACAAGCTCAATCACAAACCACCAAAGCCACTGAGGGGCATTTAATTAAGCAGCGCTATGAAACGCTCACCCCTCGTGAAAAAGATATCTGTGGTTATGTGTTGCAAGGCTTAATTAACCGTGAGATTGCTGAGGCAACCTGTGTTTCTGTACGCACTGTTGAGGTTCATCGCTCTCGCGTCATGGAAAAAATGGCGGTTCGTAACTTAGCTGAGTTAATGAGCACCATGCAGGCAATTAACGCTTTAAACGAATAATTTGATATAGTTTATATCATGCCTTTTTATTAATTTGTGACTAATATATTCGGATAACAATGATACTAGCTCCAAAATTTCAAAAACGGTTTCTCCACCCTCGTTACTGGCTAACTTGGCTAGGCATTGGCGTGTTATATCTTCTTGTATTATTGCCTTATCCTCTCATTTATTGGATGGGAACGCGTTTAGGGTTATTTTCTAAACGCTTTTTGAAAAAGCGGGTGAAAGTCGCAGAGCGAAATTTGCAATTATGTTTTCCAGACATGAGTGAGCAAGAACGGCAACGCTGTGTTGACAAAAACTTTGAATCTGTCGGCATGGGCTTATTTGAAACGGGCATGGCTTGGTTTTGGCCTGATTGGCGCGTTCGTCGCTGGGTCAAAGTCATTGGGGAAGAAAATGCTGTTGCTGCCCGCCAAACAGGTAGAGGCATTATCGCGCTTGGTGTTCATTTTTTAACCTTGGAAATGGGTGCGCGTGCCTTTGGCATGTTAAATCCGGGCATTGGTGTATATCGCGCCAATGATAATGACCTCCTTGATTGGCTACAAACCCGTGGGCGGTTACGTTCCAACAAATATATGTTGGATCGCAAAGATATGAAAGGCATGGTTCGTGACTTAAAAAATGGGGAAATTTTATGGTATGCCCCCGACCATGATTACGGCCCTCGCAATAGTACATTTGCGCCTTTGTTCGCCGTAAAAGATGCAGCGACAACCAATGGCTCGCAAATTATTTTACGTCTGGCTTCCCCTTTAGTGGTGCCTTTTACACCAAGACGTTTACCTGCGGGTAAAGGTTATGAATTAATCATTCAACCTGCCATTGATGATTTCCCAATTGAAGATAATGTGGCTACCGCAACCATGATGAACCAAATTATTGAAAAAGAAATCCTCAGAGCACCAGAACAATATATGTGGCTACATCGCCGTTTTAAAACGCGTCCTGAAGGGGAGCCTTCGTTATACGGAGATTTAGATAAAATCCATCATTAATAATTAGTGTAAGCAGATAAATTATGGCGTGGTTTTTCAACTGTTTTTTATGATGCTTTTCTTACTGTTTTTTATACTGTTTTCTCTAAATATATGGCGTGATTTTTCAACTGTTTTTTATGATGCTTTTCTTGCTGTTTTTCATACTGTTTTTCCTAAATAGTCGGGTCTACAGCTAGGCGGGAAAATGAAGACATCCCAAAGAGCGTACATTAGGCAAATGAAGCCAACAACGCTGTAGAACTGAATATAACGGGAAAATTATGACGGGAAAAACAGAGTATTGGAAACGTAACCTATACGTCGTGTGGTTCGGCTGTTTTTTAACAGGTGCCGCCTTTAGCCTGATCATGCCTTTTCTCCCCCTCTATATTGAAGAACTAGGCGTTAAAGACCATGCCTCTTTGAACCTATGGACAGGGGCAGTTTTTAGTATCACCTTCTTATTTTCCGCGATTGCTGCGCCATTTTGGGGTCGATTATCCGACCGTAAAGGCCGTAAACTCATGCTGCTGCGTTCAGCACTAGGGATGGCTATCGTGATGGTGCTTATTGGTTTTGCACAAAATATTTGGCAGCTCTTAGCCTTAAGAGCCATATTAGGTTTATTGGGTGGTTTTGTTCCCAATGCTAACGCGCTGATTGCAACTCAAGTTCCCGTGAAAAAAAGTGGTTGGGCTATGGGTGTCCTCGCTACTGGTGCAGTAAGTGGCGCACTTATTGGCCCACTCATTGGCGGTTTTCTTGCTGACCAGTATGGCTTACGTCCCGTCTTTTTTATTACCGCAACGGTGCTGTTTATCTGCTTTTTTGTCACGCTTTTTTATGTCAGAGAACGCTTCACGCCTGTTTCTCGCAAAGATGCATTAACGAGCAAACAAGTTTTTGCCTCTTTACGTAATAAAAACTTAGTTATCAGCCTCTTTTTTACCACCATGATTATTCAAGCTGCTATGGGCTCAATCAACCCTGTCATCACGCTTTATGTACGTGACTTATCTGATTCCCTTGAAAACTTGGCCTTTGTCAGTGGTGTGATAGCTTCCATTCCTGGTGTTGCGGCTTTAATCAGTGCGCCCATGTTAGGTAAACTCAGTGACCGAATAGGCCCTGAAAAAGTTTTACTCGCCGTGCTGGGCGCATCTATTTTTGTATTATTCCCAATGGGGCTGGTAAGTAGTTATTGGGAGCTAGGCTTTCTCCGATTTATGCTTGGGGCTCTGAATGCTGCGCTATTACCCGCAGTACAAACGTTAATTATCTATAATATTTCCCATCAAGTAACGGGACGTATTTTCAGCTATAACCAAGCATTGCGAGATGTTGGGAATGTGACAGGGCCATTGATGGGGTCGTTTGTCGCTGCAACTTACGGTTTCAGAGCCGTATTCTTTTTCACCGCTGCGTTAGTTCTCTTCAACTTAATTTATTCATGGTTAGTCATCAGGCGCCAATCCGATGGCCTGCGAGCCTCCCCTACCGACCAATAAGCTTCTTGCTATTTTTTGTACAAAAACCTGATGATTTATAAGCTTTATTGCCTTACTTTCCTTAAAATCAAATTTTAGTACATATAACCACTTGATTTTAAATAACTTAATCGATTCAAAATTCTTTCTTTTATTGTCAACTAAAATCCTGTATCTTCCCCTAGCTTATCGTGAGAAATGAGAGTTATATCGACTTTTCACCTTAAAAACACACCTTTTACAATAAATTCATTCTGTATATAGGTGATTCTATAATAATGTATGTTAAAAATATGTTTCATATATTCATGTTAACATATCAATAACAATTGGCACTCAGGCGCACGGCTTGGTGTTTTATATCATGCACAACCTCTCAAGAGAGTATTTATGGGAGTTCACAGATGAATAATTCTGCGACTAAAACAAAAACTTTTTTTGGGCATCCATACCCATTGAGTTCGCTTTTCCTCACAGAAATGTGGGAACGCTTCTCTTTTTACGGAGTTAGACCGTTACTTATCTTATTTATGAGTGCGGCATTATTACAAGGCGGAATGGAATTACCTATTGAACAAGCTTCGGCTATCGTCGGTATTTTCGCTGGAGGGGTTTATATCACCTCGTTACCGGGTGGTTGGTTAGCCGATAACTGGTTAGGCCAACGCCGCGCGGTTTGGTACGGTTCCTTAATTATTGCGTTTGGCCATTTATCCATCGCAATGTCTGCGTTTTTATCAAATACTTTCTTTTTCGTCGGCTTATTGCTCATCGTATTAGGTACAGGGTTATTTAAAACCTGTATTACCGTGATGGTAGGAACCCTGTATAAGAAAGAAGATACACGCCGTGATGGCGGTTTCTCCCTGTTCTATATGGGTATCAATATGGGGTCATTTATTGCCCCGTTAATTATTGGCCCACTTCATGAAAAATATGGGTGGCATTTAGGTTTTGGCCTTGGTGGTTTAGGAATGTTAATTGCCCTGTTAATTTTCCGCTTTTACGCCATTCCTCAAATGCGCCGTTATGATAAAGAAGTTGGCCTTGATTCCACTTGGAACCGTCCAACGGTTGAGCGCAAAAACGTGGGGAAATGGGTTACCTTTGCCATGGTGCTATTAGCCATACTGGTTATCTTGATTGATAATGGTACGATCCCATTTAATGCCTCAATAATTGCGAAAAGTTCTGCTTATGTTATCTCGACCTGTGTGGGCATCTATTTCTTATTTATGTTCTTCCTTGGCGGTTTAAACAGCAGCGAACGTTCTCGTTTACTGGCATGCTTGATTTTACTGATTGCAGCCGCATTCTTCTGGTCAGCCTTTGAGCAAAAACCCACTTCATTTAATATCTTTGCTCGGGACTATACTGACCGCCAAATGGGGAGTTTTGAAATTCCAACCATTTGGTTCCAATCAATCAATGCCTTGTTCATTATATTGTTAGCCCCAGTATTTAGCTGGTTCTGGCCTTCGTTGGCTAAACGCAATATGAACCCAAGCAGTATGACCAAGTTCGTGATTGGTATCTTATTTGCTGCGGGCGGCTTTGCTATCATGATGGTGGCAGCAAACCAAGTACTCGCAACCCAAAGTGGCGTTTCACCTTTCTGGTTAGTTGGCAGTATCTTATTGCTGACATTAGGAGAACTGTGCTTAAGCCCTATCGGGTTAGCAACCATGACCTTGCTCGCACCACAAAAAATGCGCGGCCAAGTGATGGGGTTATGGTTCTGTGCTAGCGCATTGGGTAACCTTGCAGCTGGTATCATGGGGGGTAACATTCGCAAAGACCAATTAGATTCGATGCCTGAGCTATTCTCCCACGTCTCTATTGCACTGGTGATCTGTGCGGTCGTATTAGCAGCGTTGATTATCCCTGTTAGAAAAATGCTTAAAAATGCAGACAAAAATGAAGCTAATGCTTAATAGCGCTGATTAATTGTCTTCTATCCGGTAGCAGCCCACACGCTACCGGATCCTCCGCATCATTCCCCACTTAATAGTTTGCTTATTATTTCTGATAAAATAGGCGCTATACTGCTCTCTCATCATCCCATAATGACTTTAGGAAATCATACAATGAGCCTTTCCGCCCCTATTTACTATGTTGATGCTTTTACAGATACCCTTTTTCGCGGTAACCCAGCAGCGATTGTATTACTCGATAACTGGTTACCAGATGAACAGCTCATTGCCATTGCCGCAGAGGTTAACTTGTCAGAAACCGCATTTTTAGTCGGCCATCATATTCGCTGGTTCACCCCTAAAGTTGAAGTAACACTCTGTGGCCATGCAACACTTGCCGCTGCTTTTGTGTTAAATCAAGTGCTCGAGCAAGACATTCATCCTTTAACATTTAATTCTCTGTCGGGTGACCTCGTTGTGACGCAAAATGCACAAGGATTTACACTTGATTTTCCAATTCTTGAATCCGAACAAAGCCATCCAAACCATTACCCACACCTCGTCGATATCCTTGGTGTCAAAATCAAAGATCTTTGGATAGCAAAAGACCGTTATCTGTGTTTTCTTGAAAGTGCAGAGCACGTTCAAAACTGTCAGCCAGACATGTTAAAACTTTCGCAGCTTTCTCTACCTGGGTTAGCAATTACAGCAGAAAGTGCTAATAGCGATTGTGACTTTGTTTCTCGTTACTTTGCTCCCGCCAAAGGGGTTGACGAAGACCCTGTAACAGGCACCTCACATTGTGCCATTGCCCCAATATGGGCCAAACAGCTGAATAAATCGCAGTTAATAGGCCAACAGATTTCATCGCGCGGAGGGGTAGTTCAATGTGAGCTAACCTCTGACCGAGTAAAATTAACAGGTAAAGCCGTTTTATTTTTAACAGGCCAAATCCACATTTAAACATTACAAATCAAATAGATAAGCACAAAGCCATTTATTTTCCTATCTGTTTCTCTATCCGAATTCTACCAGCGCCATTATTTTTCTCGAAATATTGGCGTCCATTCCTTATCTAAAAATAAATTTTTTTAACATTTAAACAAATATTTTAATTTCAACTCAATTTGGTTTACAATTATAATTATTATTAAAGATATAATTACAATTATAAACATTTCTAATTGAAGCTTTGGTCAATTGTTAAAAACTCATTCGATATAAGGAACTTAATAAGATGGCTATAACTAGAAGAAAATTTTTGATTGGCGGTGGTGTTGTTGCCGTTGCTGCAGGGGCTGGAATTTTAACTCCAATGTTAACGCGTGAAGGTCGATTTGTTCCTGGTAAGCCACGACATGGCTTTGTTGCAGGAACTGAAGGCCCTCTACCACAGCAAGCTGACGTCGTTGTTATTGGTGCTGGAATTCTGGGGATCATGACCGCAATTGAGCTGGTTGGACGTGGTTTAGATGTTGTTATTGTTGAAAAAGGTAACATCGCAGGCGAGCAATCATCCCGCTTCTACGGCCAAGTTATCACTTATAAAATGCCAGATGAAACCTTCTTACTCCACCACTTAGGCAAACAACGTTGGAGAGAGATGAACGCGAAAGTCGGTGCAGATACAAGCTACCGTACTCAAGGCCGCGTTGAAGTGCCATTCGATGAAGAAGATCTTGTCAATGTTAGAGAGTGGATTGATACTCGCAGTAAAAATGTCGGTTCAGATATTCCATTCAAAACACGCATTATCGAAGGTGCTGAACTCAACCAACGTTTAAACGGTGCACAGTCTAAATGGACAATCGCAGGTTTTGAAGAAGACTCTGGTAGCTTAGATGCTGAAATTGCAACCTTCGTCATGGCTGATTACGCCAAAAAATTAGGGATAAAAATTTATACTAACTGTGCAGCTAGAGGTTTAGAAACTCAAGCAGGCGTAATTTCTGATGTCGTCACCGAGAAAGGGCCTATCAAGACCTCACGTGTTGTTGTGGCAGGTGGCGTCTGGTCAAGGCTGTTTATGCAAAACTTAGGTGTGGATGTCCCAACATTACCGGCTTATCAATCTCAACAACTGATCACCGGTTCACCAACTGCACCGGGGGGTAACGTTGCTTTACCGGGGAATATTTTCTTCCGTGAACAAGCAGATGGTACCTATGCAACATCTCCTCGTGTGATTGTTGCACCGGTTGTTAAAGACTCCTTCGTCTATGGCTATAAATACATTCCACTGCTATCTATGCCTGATTTCCCTGTGCATATTTCATTAAATGAACAATTAATTAATTCATTTACTGAGCCAACAAGCTGGAAACTGGATGAAGTTTCACCATTTGAAAAACACAGAAATATGACGGCATTACCTGATTTACCAGAGCTGAATGCATCATTTGAGAAATTAAAAACAGAATTCCCTGCATTTAAGGATTCTAAACTGATTGACCAATGGAGTGGTGCTATGGCCATCGCACCAGATGAGCACCCAATCATTTCTCAAGTCAATGAATATCCTGGTCTAGTTATCAATACTGCCACAGGCTGGGGGATGACCGAAAGCCCAGTTTCTTCCGAGCTCACAGCTGACTTGCTATTAGGCAAAGAACCCTCACTGAATGTGAAACCATTTAGTCTGTACAGATTTAGTTAATACATGTTTGTAAAATTTGCTCACAAAAACCCTTCTATATGAAGGGTTTTTTTATTGCCTATTGTGGCTCTATTGCTTAGTATTCGAAACTTAAATCAAATGGAGTGATTATGAATAAATTACTATTAGCAATAACGATTTCACTATTAAGCGCCACTGCTTTCGCTGAAAAAACGTATACCGTAGAGCAATTAGAGGACATGATTGCTGACAACAATAAACCACAAATTGCCGTGCCTGTTTTAAATGGCTCAATAGCAAAAGACGACTTTCCAACGTGTAAATCAGGGTTAATCGAATGGCTTGAAGGCGTTGAAAAATACCCTGTTACCATTGAAAAAGATATTGATGGCGAAGATTTTTCTGCCACTATTTGGGCTGAATCTAATGCGTTTTTAGTTTCTTGCGTTAAAAGTGGCAGCAATGCAAAAGCAGTTCGCATGAGCGCCGAATATTTAGATAATTAACCCTCATCTTTTTTCAGCAATTTAAAGGCTCATTGTCTAGTTTTGAGTCTTTAATATTTCCCCCTATTTTTCCTAAATACGAAAATATGAAAAAACTTTTCAACTGGAACGATTCACTTCACATTTATTGCTGAATTAAATTGAGAGGAGTATTACACTTGGTCTTTAACATTTCTAATACACCCAGTAACAATTGTAAGGCAGACCATGAGCTCCATCGCTGACGATGTCATCGCACAAAAAATTGAGCAATCCATTTCTCGCGTCTCTAAAGTCGTATTTCCAACAACGACTAACCACCACAGTACTTTGTTTGGTGGTACCGCCCTAGCTTGGATGGATGAAGTTTCTTTTATTACCGCAACACGGTTTAGCCGTAAACGCCTCGTTACGGTATCAACTGAGAAAATTAACTTTACCCACCCAATCCCTTCAGGGACCATTGTTGAGTTAGTAGGTAAAGTTATTCGAGTCGGAAGAACCAGTTTAACGGTCAACGTATCGATTTTTCTAGAAGATATGTATTCAGATGGTCGTGAAGAAGTAATACATGGCCAGTTTAATTTTGTTGCAATTGATGACAACGGAAAACCCACGCCATTATTTGAGTCATAAGCTTTCTTAAGCCGTTAAAGTAAAAATTTTTCGCATATTGCTGAAGGTGTGAATTCTGTAAATTTCGATTCACACCTTTCTTATAGCACATACTATTTAATTTATTTTTTCACTTTTTATGTGTTTTATATCGAGATTTTATTAGCATAAGATATTTTTCTAAAATAATCACCCAAAGCTTACTTATATTACCACCTGATTTATATGATTTTTCAACCACTTTCTTTATTAAGATCTTGTTACAATAAACACATAAAATGACTAAGAAACATTAAATTTCATACTTCAATATATTGTAATTTTTATTACATATTGATATTTTTCAATTAAAATCGTAGAGTATAGAAGTAATCAATTATCCTAAAAATGCGTAAAAAGATGAGCGTGTAGCTTATTTTACATTACGTATTTTGATGTAAATTCTCTTTGTATAATATACTTTGTTGACAGTAAATCTCATCGAGACATTTTATTAAAAAATAGAAATAAACAACGCTAATATAAGACATCAATCATGCTTAGAATTCTCTCATTTATTATTTTATGTGCTTTTTCAATTAACCTAAGTGTTGCTGCAGTTCCCAAAGAAACCATCAAACGTATCGAACAGGAGGCACAAAAAGGGGATATAAAAGCGCAAGTCATGTTGGGAATTGGCTATTACCTTGGGAATGAGCTTAAACAGGACTATGGTAAAGCAAAAAAATGGCTAACGATGGCATCAAATAAAGGTAATTCTGATGCTCAGTTATTTTTAGGTGATATGTATTTAAACGGTAATGGTGTTGAAGCCAACCTCGAAACTGCCATGGATCTGTTTGAAAAATCAGCCAATAAAGGCAATGTTGAAGCTCAGAATTATATGGGCCAATTTTACTATCAAGGTATTGGTGTAAAACAAAACTATATTACGGCTTTTGAATGGTTCAAAAAATCTGCTGATAAAAAATTCCCACCAGCGCAATATCAAGTAGGTAAAATGCTAGAAAGTGGTGAAGGAATTGAAATAAACGAAAAATCTGCAGCTGAATATCTAGCTCAAGCCTGTAAAGCTGGTTTAAAAGAAGCCTGCGTAAAAAAATAAATCTGACTTAGTATTTCCCACCATTTGCCTGATGTCGCTCATTATAATGACATCGGGCACTTCTATTTTTTGATAAAAAATCTTATTACGGCTACTTGCTCACACCCTTTCACCAATAAATTCATTACTATTAATAATCAAATTCATAATGTATGATATTGGTCTAAGCTTATAATATAAAAGAAAAAGGGAGATATTATGTACAATACAATTTTAGTACCGATCGATGTAACCGAAGATGCTCTCACTAATTTATTAGTTCCTCATGTTAACTCACTACAAAAATTGAACGATGCAACAGTACACTTTCTTGCCGTAACCGCACCAATTTCAAATTATTTGCGCTACGGTGGCACAATCTTACCAGGGGACTTCCCTGATGATGAAAAACAAGCTGAAATCATTCTTAGCGAGTTAAAAGAAAAAATTAAATTATTTGATATCCCTGCAGATAAAGTAAAGGCAAAAGCAACCGTCGGTTCCGTTAAAGACGAAATTTTGGCAACAGCAGAAGATATTAACGCCGATATAATTTTATTAGGTTCGCGCCGCCCGAGTATGTCAACCTATTTGCTCGGTTCTAATGCCGCATCAGTAGTTCGCTATGCGAAAACTAGCGTATTAGTCGTTCGATAATAAAGGCTAAAGTGCTATTTGCTGCCAAATAAACGCATTTTACAAATAAAAGGTTTAGCCTTAATGATTGTTACAAAAAACAGCAAAGACACACACTTTATGAGGCTATTTATGCACTCATTTAGGGTAAATTAAAGACTCATAAACATTTTCGTGACTTTCACGCCCTGCTTTTTTAGCAGGGTTTTTTTATGCTATAAAACTGATGAATGTTTTAATCTAAAACGCTTAAAAGGAATACCGTCAAAATCAACGATGGCTTCCTCAATAAAACCATAACGCAAAATTGCTGATACTTTCTTACGTGTTAACGGTAAGTGTATCGTGACTGACTCAACCTTCAATGATGTAAATGCCTTATTAATTATATTATTAACAATATATTTTCCCTTTCCCCAAAACTTAGGATGTAAAACTAAAGCTAAATCCGCATCGCCCGCTTCATTTTGTAGCCCTCCCCAACCAGCAAACTGGCCATCAACTATAATGGCCCATACGCCATAGCCATATTGCTCCCAATGCTGCTCTTTTCCTATGACCCACTGACGGCAGGCCTGTTCATCGAATTGATTACTCCCTAAAGGCATATGTTCGAGTACGGCTGGATGAGTATTTAATGCGATAAGATCTGCAATACTAATTTGATTTAGCTGTAAAAACTGAATAGGCATCGTGACTGTTTTGTCCACATAAGAGATTCATAAACCGAAAATATAATTTAGCTATCATCCCAAAAAATAATGCCCCACTCAAGTTAGCGGGACACTTAGGCTTTGTTATTACTGCTCTAGGGCTGTCGCCATGACTTTTTGGAAATCCTCCCAAGAACAATAGCCGCTTTTATCAATTGGACACCCTTTTAGCTCTAATGTGATATGTTTAGGAGGGGTCTGTAATGATAAATAGGTGTTATCCCTCAGCTGATCTGCTGTTTGATAAACATATTCTACTTTCATAAAATCTTTATTAGCTTGCTTATCCGTCCAGCGTTGGAATACTAATTTCCCCCCAATCGGGGTATGCTCATACTGCTCTGGTAATTGATATGGCTTAAAATCCATTGCTGACATCAATGACGCAATATTCGAATCATGACCGACTAAGAATATAAATTTTGCGGTTTCTCCTTTATCGACCGAAACAAAACCTTTATCGATATAATTTAATATTGGATGTGCGACATTTTTGGCAATAATTTTTGGTGTAAATAACGTTTCTTGGTAAGCATTTTTTAACGTATTCAGTTTTTTCCATTTTTCAGGGGTATTCACAAGCCCCCAAGCGACTTCATTTGCAGGAAAACCTTCATAGTATTGAAGGTCTATTGCATCCACCGCTGAATTTGCAATTTTTAATGGACCACTGACGCCCGGTTCTTTTTCTGCTTCAATAATAAAACTGTTTTTTTGACTATTTAAATTACATAACTTATCTGTTTTACATTTTTGAGAATCTTTAATGTTCAATACACTATCTAATTCTTCATAACCCGCAGTTAGTGATAAACCTTTAAAATATTTTTCCATCTCAGCGAGTGCCTGTTGCTTAAATTCAGGAGAGGCATTCGTAATAATTGGGTTAAAAACAGGGTCCATCTTACCAATTTCAGGCTGATGATGAATATTTACTTTGCATCCAGGAAAGGCTCCTGCTGCAAAAAATTGGGCAGTTGCTATCGTCCTTTGTAGACTATTTGTATAAAGGTATATATCTTCGTTACTCGTTGGACACAGTTCATCTGCAAGTAATTTATTTTGGTCTATCCATTCCCTAAAATAATGCCCCATATAGACTTCAAGTGCGCCACCTTTCGTTGTGAGGTATCCACTTTGTGCATCCCAAGCAGGCCATTTTTTATCAGTTACTTCAGTAAGAATACCGGTATTTACAATAGGTGTACGTAAATTATGGCGACTAAGGACTAAAACTTGATCCAAAACCATATCTGCTTTGGTCTCTGTATTCGCCAATGCAGGTGCAATAGGTGTTAATAATGCCGCGGATAAACAGAGAGTTAGTAATTTATATTTCATTAAGATACCCCTACGATTAAATCAACAAAGAAAAATACGTTTATCGCTATATAAAAAATTTGGCGAGAAAATTACGCCGTAACTTATCTAATAATGACGAAGTTGACTTTTTTTTCTGCGATAAATATCTCAAAAACAACCTTAAAGTAAATTTAAAACCAGCGGTTGACATAAGAAAAGCAAAAGTTAATATTTTCCAGTCAATATACGGAGACAATATAATGATAGTCCAAAGCGCTACACGTGCACACGATGATGATATTATTCGTGTTTGGGAGTCTTCAGTGAGGGCAACTCACCATTTTTTAACTGAAGAAAAAATTGCTGAACTAAAAATTGCTATCAAAGATATTTATTTACCACATTTAGCTGTTTTTGTGACATTCGATAGCGCAGGCAATATGACCGGTTTTCTAGGGTGCGATAAACACCGTCTTGAAATGTTATTTATTTCTCAAGAAAATAGAGGCCAAGGCACAGGGAAGAAACTTCTTCAATATGCTATTGATACCTTAGGTATTACTGAGTTGGACGTTAACGAACAAAACCCTCAAGCTATCGGGTTTTATCAGCATATGGGTTTTAAACAATATGCACGTTCTGAATTAGATGGTGAAGGCAATCCATTCCCTATTCTGCACATGCGCCTTAATAAAGAGTCGGCATGAAAATCACTGGATTAGAAACTGCACGTTTGCGGTTACGTGGCTGGCAAGAAGAAGATAAGCAACCACTTTACCAAATGAATAGCCACCCCGATGTCATGCGCTATTTTCCTTCAGTACTAAATGAGCAGCAAAATGCACAATTTATGGAAACCATCATAGATAAATTTGCTCAACAAGGAGGATGGGGACTATGGGCTGTTGAATTGAAATCCAACAAACAATTTATTGGGTTTATTGGTTTAAATATTCCTGCTGCTAATCTGCCCTTTTCCCCTTGTGTTGAAATTGGCTGGCGTTTACTTCCCGAGTATTGGCGTCACGGCTATGCGACTGAAGGGGCTAACGCCGCGATCAAATTTGCATTTGAACAACTAAAACTAGAAGAGCTCGTTGCGTTCACCGCTGTGGTCAATTTACCATCAGAATCCGTAATGCAAAGACTTGGTATGATAAAACACCCAAATAATTTTTATCACCCTGCACTCCCTGATGGCCATTGGTTACAAGAACATGTGCTGTATCGCATAAAGGCAAGTGACTATTTAAACCCGTCTCATCAATAAAAACCAAATTCGCCAATATCCCCACAAAAAAGCCATCACAATGTGATGGCTTTAAGTTATTTAGCGTCTGCTGCGTAAATTATTTTTTACTTTCAGCTTCCGCTTTAGCTTCTTTCGCTTCGACATCACGGTACCAACGAGGGTGATGTTTTCTCGCCCAACGGCGGCTAACTTTCCCTTCGATCATTCCGTTGATTGAACCTTTAACCCAAAATGCCATGTACATATGAATTAAAATGGCATGGATCAAGACAATCGCAGCAACAGCATGGATCAACAGCCCCCAACGCACCATCCACATTGGGAATAAATGTGCGAAATAAGGGCGCCAAATAATAATACCGGTGACCAAGAGCACAAAAATCAGGCTCATGATACTCCAGAACATCATTTTTTGGCCGGCGTTATATTTACCGACATCAGCCACTTCATGTTCATTGCCCTTCAATACTTCGACAATATTTTTGATCCAAGGTAAGTCTTGCTTATCTGGAATATTGTGCTTCACAAAGCGAACAAACATAAACATCAGCACGACGAAAATGAGTACGCCAAAGAAAGGGTGTAAAATCCGCCCCATTTGTGGTGTACCAAAGGTTTCCGTCAACCATTTCAGTGTTGGGAAAAATAACGCGATCCCCGACAAAGCAACCAAGAAGAAGCTGATGACAACCGTCCAGTGACACGCGCGGTCAATAAACTTAGTCCGCACAATCATTTTGCTTTTCTTACTCATGGTCATCTTTCTCCTCTTCATCACTCACTTCTTTGTTCGGACCAATTCCCACATAGTGGAAAATCAACCCTGCAAAGGTCGCGATAAATCCAACGACAGAAAGTGGTTTCAAGATGCCCTGCCACAGATTGATTGGCGTATCAATTTGTGGGTCTTTAGGCAGGCCATGATACAGTTCAGGTTTATCAGCATGGTGAAGTACATAAACAACATGCGTACCACCAACGCCTTCAGGATCATAAATTCCCGCTTGCGCATAACCCCGATTTTGCAATTTCGTTACGCGCTCTGCACCGTATTCCAACATTTCTTTTTTCGTACCGAAACGGATAGCACCCGTTGGACAGGTTTTCACACATGCTGGCTCTTGGCCTACACTCACCCTATCAACACACAAGGTACACTTGTACACTCGATTGTCTTTCGGATTTAAACGAGGAATGTTGAATGGGCAACCTGCGATACAATAACCACAACCAATACAGTGCTCTGATTGGAAATCCACAATACCATTTGCGTACTGAATGATTGCTCCTGCTGATGGGCAAGATTTCAAGCATCCAGGGTCGGTACAGTGCATACAGCCATCTTTACGGATCAACCATTCTAACTTACCCATTTCAGTGGTTTCGCTAAAACGCATCACCGTCCACGATTTTGCACTTAAATCCGTTGGGTTATCATAAACCCCAACGCAGTGACCAACTTCGTCACGGATATCATTCCACTCAGAACATGCCACCTGACAAGCTTTACAGCCGATACAAGATGACACATCAATGAGCTTACAGACTTCAAGTTTATCATCACGCGCTTGTGGCGGAGGCGTAATGCTATTGGTCGCGGAACGTTTAATAATGTCTTGAGATTGCATGGACATGTTCCCTCCCTTACGCCTTCTCAATGTTAACTAAGAATGCCTTATACTCAGGTGTCTGAGAGTTAGCATCGCCGACAGACGGCGTTAACGTATTGGTGATAAACCCTTTTTGAGTCGCGCCTTCAAAGCCCCAGTGAATCGGTAGTCCAACAGTTTCAATTGGTTTTCCATCCACCATCAGCGTTTGTAATCGAGGAGTGACAACCGCAACTGCCTTGATAAAACCACGTTTACTACTGACTTTGACCTTATCGCCTAACGCAATTCCTTTAGCTTTAGCTAGTGTCTCGCTGATTTCAACAAATTGCTCTGGCTGAGCAATCGCGTTCAAGCGAGCATGCTTGGTCCATGTGTGGAAATGCTCTGTTAGACGGTATGTGGTACCTACATAAGGGAAATCTTTGTGGTCGCCAAGACGTTTTTTGTCTTCATCAAAAATTCGCGCTGCTGGGTTAGAAACCACATTCGGGTGCAACGGGTTAGTGCCAAGTGGTGTTTCAAATGGCTCATAATGCTCAGGGAATGGCCCTTCTGCCATCTTATCGATAGCAAATAAACGACCTAAACCTTCTGGTTGCATGATGAATGGCCCTGTTCCCACTTCAGGTGCAGAAGCATTGAAGTCAGGGATATCATTACCGACCCATTTTTTACCATTCCACTCGATAAGCACGCGGTCTTTATTCCACGGTTTACCTTGGGTGTCACAAGAAGCACGGTTATAAATCACACGGCGGTTCAAAGGCCATGCCCATGCCCAACCTAATGTGTTACCGATACCGGATGGGTCGCTGTTATCACGATTAGCCATCTGGTTGCCTTTCTCGGTCCAGCTACCAGTGTAAATCCAGCAAGAAGATGCCGTTGAACCATCCGCACGTAATAAGGCAAATGAGCTGAGCAGCTCGCCTTTTTTCGCTTGTAAGTTACCGTCTGCATCATAAAGATCAACCAGTGCAACACCGTTGTTTTCTTTCGCCACTTCTTCTGATTCAGGATGGAACTGTTGTTTATAATTCCATTTCATTTGCATCAGAGGATCTTGGCCTTGCCCACCTTCTTTCTCATACAATTCCCGGATCTTATACAGAATACCGGTTAAGATTTGGCCATCGTTACGCGCTTCGCCTGGGGCATCTGCGGCTTGCCAGTGCCATTGTAACCAACGGCCTGAGTTGGCTATCGAACCATCTTCTTCTGCAAAACAAGTTGATGGTAAACGGAACACTTCGGTTTGAATCGAAGCCGTATCAACGTCATTCATCTCACCATGATTTTGCCAGAAATTCGCTGTTTCAGTGACTAATGGGTCAACGACAATCAGGTATTTCAATTTACTGAGGCAGCTAACCACTTTATTCTTATCAGGGAATGAAGCCACTGGGTTAAACCCTTGACAGATATAGCCCGTCACTTGGTCTTTGCTCATCATGTCAAAATACTTCATCACATCATAAGCTTGGTCCCATTTAGGCAACCAATCATAACCCCATTGGTTTTCTGCTTGTGCTGAATCCCCATAGAAAGACTTCATCAAACTCACGAAGAATTTAGGATAATTACTCCAGAAATTCACCTGATTTGGCAAGGTCGCTTTCGGTGTATTCGCAGTCAGGTAGCTATCAATGTTCTGATGTTTTTCAGAAGGTAATGTCAGGTAACCCGGTAAACTGGTTGATAGTAACCCTAAATCGGTTAAGCCTTGAATGTTCGAGTGCCCGCGTAACGCGTTCACTCCGCCGCCAGCAACCCCCATGTTACCTAGCAGTAACTGGATCATCGCCATAGTGCGAATATTTTGTGCGCCAACAGTATGTTGTGTCCAACCTAATGCATACAGGAAAGTCCCAGCTTTATCTGCTGCACTTGTTGTTGCTAAAATTTCACAAACTTTCAAGAAATCAGCTTTTGGCGTTCCACAAATTTGCTCAACGATATCAGGCGTATAGCGTGATACGTGTTTGTGAAGTAAATTCCACACACAACGCGGATCTTGTAATGTGTCATCGCGTAATGCGTGACCATTTTCATCAAACTTATAGTTCCAGCTGGTTTTGTCATAGCTACGCTTATCAGCATCATAACCACTAAATAAGCCATCGTTAAAGTCAAAATCGTCTCTAACAATCAATGACGCATTGGTATAGTTCTTAACATACTCAGCATTGATTTTTTGGTTTTCAATCAGGTACAGCAAAACGCCCGATAAAAAGGTAATATCGGTTCCTGAACGAATTGGCACATAATGGTCAGCAACTGATGCAGTACGCGTAAAACGCGGGTCTATGACAATCAGTGTGGCATCATTATTATTTTTCGCTTCAATTGCCCAGCGGAACCCAACAGGGTGTGCTTCCGCAGCATTACCGCCCATTACGACGACAACATCGGCATTTTTGATATCAACCCAGTGGTTGGTCATCGCACCGCGACCAAATGTTGGAGCAAGACTTGCTACCGTTGGTCCGTGTCAGACACGCGCTTGGTTATCAACTGCTAGCATTCCTAGCGATCTAGCGAATTTTTGCGTCAACATTCCCGTTTCGTTACTGGCAGCTGATGCACAAAGCATCCCTGTTGATAACCAACGGTTTACTGTTGTTCCTTCCGCATTTTTTTCAATGAAATTTGCATCGCGGTCATCTTTCATTAAGCGTGCAATGCGTGTGAAAGCATCATCCCAACTAATGCGTTCCCATTTATCAGAGCCTGGTGCTCTATATTCAGGATAACGTAAACGATTTTCGCTTTGGATATAATCGAGTAGGCCAGCCCCTTTAGGGCATAAAGCACCACGGTTTACCGGGTGGTCTGAGTCACCTTCGACATGGAATATCGCGGACTTAGCATTCATGGCGCCATCGCCCATGCTATATATTAGTAATCCACAACCGACAGAACAGTAAGTACAGGTATTACGCGTCTCTTTAGAACGAAGTAATTTATATTCACGTACATTAGCTATTGCCATTCCAGGCATAAAACCTAACGCAGCTACAGTTGTACCTGCCATCCCGCCAGCGCAGATTTTAAAAAACTTTCTGCGACTAACGTTCATTGCTACCTCTTTATATTTTTTGTATAAATCGGTGAGAGAATAGCAGCCTAATATGATTAGATATTGCCTAAAATCAATGAAAGTGAAAATAAAAGTTTAATTAATATTAACTGAGTAGTTAAACATCAATTAAAATTACTACCAATAGAGTATTTATTGTTAAATTGATTTGGATCAAATGTTACATTTTAAAAATTTAAGTTAAACATCATTTCAATTAACATTTCGTAAAAGAAAATAATGTTATTTCTTAGAAAAGAATAACCCTTGTATTTAATTTAAAATTTAACTATGGATTTAGTAATCATTTACTGAAATCCACATAAAGAAATAATTCTGTTGTCGGCTTAAATTCCACGTCACTTTAAAATAAATAATTAATTTTTTAAGGTGACGTGATAACACTGAATTCTATTTCCAACCACTAATAATGATACCGGCTCCGATCAGTACGACTAAAGCACCAACCCAGTCAGTCACGGTAAGAGAAACACCATCAACCACTTTTAGCCAAGCTAATGCCGTGACAATATAAATTCCACCATAAGTCGCATAAATTCGTCCGCTTGCCTCTGGGTGTAATGTGAGTAACCAGACAAATGACATTAAACTTAAGGCTGCCGGGATCAATAGCCAAGCCCCGCCTTGCTTTTTCATCCAAAGATAAGGAAAGTAACAGCCTGCAATTTCAGCCAACGCAGTGATAAAGAACAAACCAATAATTTTTATCGACATAGCAACCCATTCAAAATAATACCCATAAATTCACTATTATATTAGCAACTTTTATCAACACGGTTATGTGGTTTTCACTAACATCAATGAAATACGCCTTGCAATTGGTAAAACAAAAAATACGGTTGGGAAAGCTATCATCCAAGAAAGCATCCACGAGCTCAACCAGGGTGAAAACACGTCACTCGTGAAGCCCAAGGCTCTTATGGTACTAATCAGCGAAACAATTCCACTCATGACAAGGGATAAAAAGAAAGGAACAAGAAAAATCATCGCCCGAGCAGGTAACTTTGGGATACCTAAAATATAATTACGGTCTTGATGTGACATAAAAGACTCCAAGGTTAACAGACACACAAAGCACATAACCTATGTGTGGCCAAAAGTTATATGCGTTGGCTAACGTAAACGCTTACGAGTCCTATGACCAATTCCTTCTTATTCTATAATTTGTAAGATTTTTGTCAAAATTTAACAAAATAGAAGCATTAAAAGTTCTTTTAAGAAAAGCGATAGATCAGACTCCAATATGATTAGGTTAAAAGCCTAATAAAACTCCATCTTTTAAAACTTTTAGTTTAAATTTTAATGCCTATCTTTGTTATTATAATAAACACCTTTTCTATCACCTTATTGGCTAACAAAATCATTATGAGAGCAACATCTGAAGAAGCCCGTGTATTTATTGAAGTGGTAGAACAAAAAAGTTTTAGTAAAGCGGCTGATAAACTTAATTTAGCAAATTTCGCGGTAAGCCGAATAGTCAAAAAACTGGAAGAATAACTGGATGTCAATTTAATTAACCGCACCACAAGGTAAATTGACCTAACTGCTGAGGAAAATGAGGTTAAAAAATTTCTTTAGGCAGATGCGATTATTACCAAATGTCTGGCTGGTGGATGATGATGCCTTGGATGGTAAAAAAATATATGGATGACGTTTATACCCTCCGTCACGGTCATTTATATGCAAATGATGGCCGTACCCGCCAAAATCCAAGCAAGCAATATGGTACCGGGGGCCTACTTCATGGAAAAAGTATATGCTTTCAGTGGATTGGAATGCCCCTATCGATGCATTTGATGAATTTGATAATTTTTTTGACGGTCGAGGTGTAGATGGAGTCTATTTTGCCTTTCATAAATCACAACAATTTCTCGGATTGAAAAAATTCCCAACCTTTATGGTTAACGACGTGATCAAAGAACCTAATATTGAAAAATATATCAATGATTATAAAATACATCTCACTGAAATTTTTAATTAATCCATATTCAAAAAGGAATACATTTGTATTCCTTTTTATTATTATTTAGTAATCATTAATTAACATTATGCAATTTTACTTATTAATTTCACATCTAATGAATCGACTTTACCTTCTATCTTCTTAATAAAATCTTGCAAATGCTTTGTAACATTATGTTTATCTAATGACTCCTGATCCTTCCAAATTTCAAAGAAAATAAAAATATTTGGATTAGCATTATCTTGATGTAATTCATATTGAAGACAACCTTCATCCCTATTACTTGGCTCAACGATTGATTTAGTTGCTGCTTTCACAAATTCGACTTCATTATCTTTTGCAATTACTGTCGCAACAATTCTTATTTCTGGCATAAGCTCATCCTGTTATAAATAGATAATTTCAACTCATCTATTTATAACATAATTCTAAGTTAGAACTTAATCTTTATTATTCTATAAATTAGAAAATATTTTTCTAATTTCAATTATATCACCACATTGCAAAAGTAGTGTAAAATCAAAATATAATATGATTAGTTTTCAATTACATTATATTTTACCCTAATAATGAGCATAGGATAAATCTCAGTCAATCGTAATGTGGCAAATTTTAATTTATGCTCATTATTATCTGATACTAATCGGAGAAGGAAGATAAAATCCTCCTTCTCTTTCATTCTACCCTATTGATTTAATACCTTTTTAATCAATAGGTTTTTTTTTCTTCCTCAATAAAGCTTGCCTGTAATGCATTTATATTACACTCAGTAAAATCAGCAATACCCCAACCAAATATATCATGCAATAATTGGTATTCTTTATTTAATGTTACATTCGCCACTGTTCGCGCATCAGTATTTATATTTAATTTAACGCCCTGCTTCTTCAACTCATTAATAGGATGGTTTTCAATACTGTCAAAGACATTGCACACTAAATTGCAACTTGGACAAACTTCAAGTAATACATTTAACGCTTTGAGCTTTTTAATCGTATTTGAATTTTCAATACTTCTTACCCCATGTCCAATACGTGACACTTTTAATATATCCAATGTTTCAATCACACTTTCATAGCCTAAAGCCTCACCAGCATGTGCGATAACATTCCCTCCATGTTCCCTGACATACTTAAATGCCATTTCATGATTACCTAGTGAAAAACGGGCCTCATCTGCTGCTAAATCTAGTGCTACAACACCACGATATTGATACTCCACAACTAACTTTGCCGTTTCAAGACTTTGAGAGGCAGTAAAATGCCTCAAGGTACACAAAATCAAGCCCGCTTCTATTTCATACTTTTTAACTGCTGAATTAATCGCATCTAATGTTATATCAACAACTTCTCGGCTTGAAAGACCTTGCTGAGTATGTAATAAAGGAGCAAACCGAATTTCGGCATAAATCACATTATCCATTTTGAATTGCTCAAACAAATCATCAACAGCCAGCACAATTGCAGATTTTGTCTGTAATATATTAAGTTGCGGTTCAATACAACGTAGAAAATCGCCAAGATCCTCACATCTCGTTGGCGCAATAAAACCTTGTTTGAATTCATTAAATGTGAGTGTCGGAATAGCTTGTTTAACATAAGAAAAACTTAAACACGTATCTAAATGCACATGTAGTTCCACTTTTGGCATAGCATTAATTGCTGTTTTTATACTTTGAGTAAATCCGCTTAAAGGTTTTAAAGACGCTTTCATGTTAGTATCCTGCGAGTTATTTTTGAATAAGCTTGCAGGATTATTGCCATTTTAAAAAGGACATATGTCCTTTATTGCACACACCAATTTATGTCATACTGTTATCCGAAAAGACCCATACTAAGAGAATAAATAGTGAAAAAAATTACCTCTTCTGAAAAAATTGAAGAATATTTTACTCTCTATCAGCTTGATAAAATTCTATCTGAGGAAACAATAAAATCTGCAAAACTGCTTAAAATAGGTACGTCTGAATACTTAATATCACAAAATGACAAAATTAATTTTATTTACTTTCTTGTTGCGGGAAAACTACAGGTTGAACGTTATGAAATAAACGGTGAGCATGTTATTTTTTCATTTGAAAATGCCTTTTCAGTTATTGGTGATTTAGAGTTATTTCAGAATAATGACAGCAAAAAAAACCGTATCTATAGTACAATACAGGCAATTACTGAGTGTTATTTACTGGCATTTCCGTTACAGGTTATTCAAAAAAAAGAGCTTAACTCCCCTATTTTTTTACAGTTTATCTGTCAACATCTTAGCAAAAAGCTTTTTAATACATCACAGCTACACTCTTCCTCTTCATTCTCTGCTGAATATAAATTGAGGCGCTATTTAATTTTTGCCGAAAGCCAGTATGGTTCTGAATTTAAATTGGAAAATCGCGATTCATTAGCTGCTATGCTTGGTATATCTGTCAGGCAATTAAACCGTACACTAGTGAAATTAATTGAAAGGAAACTTATTGAACTTAAAGGTAAACACATTAAAATTATTGACCTAGAAAGCGCGTCATGATTACAAACGAATTACAAAAGGCTGCCATGACAGCCCTTAAATATTTTGCACTACTTCTTAGTTGCCAAAATAACACTGGAAGCTTTGATAATCGCAGTCACTTTACTTTTAACATTTAACCCCAACTCTACGGTACTATTATTTGTCACCACCGCAGATAACAAAGTTCCTGCAGTGGTTTTTAAATTTACCACAGAATTAACGCTTCCTTTTTCAATGGATTCAATTACACCATTAAATTGATTACGAGCAGAGAAATTATACTCTTCAGCGTTAGATACTAATACAACCCAAGGCGCTTTTATTACTGCTGTCGCCAGTTTACCTTTTTCTAAACCGAGTTGTTTAGTACTATTTTTGGTAATCACTGCCGCAATGCTTTCACCATGACCTAAATCGAGTATAACTTCATCATTTACCGCTCCCATTACAATTGAATCAACAACACCTGACAATTGGTTTCTTGCAGAAATAGCCATTGAATATCTCCTATACTTAATAAAAGTCGACTTCAGTAGTACTGTTTTTTAGTAGTTTAATCTCATTACCATTAGAATTAAGACTTAAAATAAAGTCACATTTATAGGCAATATTCTTAGCGTTATAATCACACTTAGAATTGACGAGTAATATTGTTTGCCCCAACGCGCGTATGTCCATCATGTGATCAAACGGCTTACTCATATCTTTCCCATAAGTTACTATAGTCTCTGATATGATTGCATTATCTTTAAAATATTTTATCGTTGTTGGAAGTTTAAATTCATTATAATCATTTTTGCTATATTGTTTTTTCGTGTCAGCAAGCAGTGAGCCAGCAATAATGCCATCTTGGTTATATTGGTAGATTAATTCACCATTCGAATCTTTTTTAGACATTATTTGACAGTTATCACCTATCACCATTTCGACAGGCCCACTAACATCTCGACCAATCAATTTATTTTTAACTCGCTTTACAAAAAGATAGTTATGAGCACCATTTAAATACTCATCTTTCTTTTGATCAAAAGTAAAACTTTCCACACAACCATCATGACCAATTTTTAATATTGATTCATAATTAATTGATTTATCCTCATTATAAACAACTGATTTTATTTGCTTAACAGCACCTCTAACAGGATTGAAATCATAAAGCTGAGCCAGATTAAACACCACTGGGTTATATTGCTGTTCTTGAAACGCTAATGATGCAAAAGAAACAGGGAATAAACTTAAATAAATGATTCCCAATAGGTATTTTTTACTCATTTTTATCGTCTACCTCTAACGGCTACGGCTTGTTTTGACTTAAAAATAGCCTTTTGTATACATATTATCAGTTTTTCGATAAAAGTCAGGTTATGAACTCATAAACTTAGTACTAAAAACGAGCCTTAAATTAAATTTAAGGCCATTCTCGGTTTGCTTAAAATAAATAACAAAGAAGTTACTTAAATTGATTATGGCATAATTGGAGCAAGTGTAGGGTTGCGTTCATCATTAAAAACACGGCCAAAACGTGGGTTTCCTTGGTTCCATTCCTCAACAGCAGCATGAATATCCGCTTTAGTTCGACCAATAAAATTCCACCACATTAGTACAGATTCATTTAAAGGCTCACCACCGAGCAATAAAATATGACTATCTGAAGCTAGCTCTACAGAAATTTCAGTGATACTTTTGCCTAAATAAATTAATTCATTACTATTCACTTGCTGCCCTTCAATAACGGCACTTCCACTTACAACAAAAATACCGTATTCAAATTCAGAGCATAACGTTAAAACTTGTCGAGCGGTTTTCTTAGCAATAATATCGAGCCCGACCAAAGGGGAAAATGTCAGTGTTGGTGCTTTATAAGTACCATATTCCCCAACTAATAAGTTGAAATGCATTTCTCCTTCAGACCATCGAGGTAGCGTAGGATAATGGTCAAAACGTGGAGAAATATCTTTAACTGCTTCCGGTAAAGCGATCCACAGTTGTACAGCATGTAATTGGCGACTTTCTCCGTAGGTATCTTCGGAATGGCTGATCCCATAACCTGCCGTCATTAAATTGACCTGTCCTGGCCGAATAACCTGTTCATAACCAAGACTATCTCGATGTAATACTTCACCTTCAATCATCCAAGTGAATGTTTGTAAAGCGGTATGAGGGTGAGGTGATACCTTCATTCCCTCTGAATCCCCTTTAAAAACCGTAGGTCCAGCATGGTCAAGAAAGCACCAAGCACCTATTAGTCTACGTTCTCTTGTCGGTAAAACTCGTGCAACAGGAAGCCCACCAACATCTTTTGAGCGTGCTGTAATTAACTGTAAATTAAGTATTTTATCATTATTTTGAATACTCATGCTGACCTCATCAGTAATTAGCAAATATTATTGGCGGATATCATTGTATTCAGGTGTTCTATCGAATATTGCTTTTGCAAAAGGGCATAACGGAATAATTTTTCGACCCTCCTCTCTCATTCGCTCAACAACCTTAGCAACTAGTAACTTTGCAATGCCTTGTCCTTTTAAGCTTTCATCAACTACTGTATGGTCAATAATCACCAGATCATCGCCAGTATAAACAAAGGTTATCTCAGCAATGCGAGTTTGCTTGTCATCAGATAAAATAAAAAAGCTATGGTGATCAGATTGGATATTCATCATAAATAACGCCCTCTAAATTAAATCAATTTAACTTAGAGTATGTGACGTATGCTAAAAAGACAATATTCTACAATTGTCGATGTGATCCAAATATTTTGAAGTTAGAATGTGGATAAAAGGAGAAAAAATGTTGCGACAGCGCTTAACTAGAGATTAAATTTAGTTTAACGCTGTTTTTCAATTGGTTAATTAATGTTCAGCACATTAATTTTCAGAAAAATTACTTATCACTGTATAGGTTAATGAGTTTTCTGAACTATCGATAACTTTTAATTTTACATTTCGATAAGAAATAATATCGCTATTCTTGAGGTTATACTGAATAGTATCGCCAAACCCTTGATTCTCAATATTCGAACCTATTTTCTGATAACTAACATCAACAATATGGCCATTTATCCCATTGAAAATTAAGGCTTCTTCAAATGAGTTACCATCAGTATTATTTAGTTTTACTTGTTCGATTTGTGCCTTATCACTACAAACAGCAACATTAACATCTGTTACGATACAAATCTCATTAGGAGTAGAGTCTTTTTTAATTAAAAGTGAATTCCAAGGCTGCCCTAAAACCTCAACAACGACCGAACCAGAGTCAACTATTTGGTCTGGCATATAAAAATCGCCTTTATCACTTGACCCCACTTTTTTGAATACACCTGGAATAATTTTGTAAGCCAAATCTATCTGCACAGGGTTTAATATTTTAATTCCGTCTATTTCGCTAATGTTGCCTTCTCTTACTAAGGGTTGCCCTACTGTAATATGGTTCACCTGACCTATTCGGGGTTCACTAATTTTCTGTGATTCAGGAACATAGTTATACTCAGTCACTGCACATCCAGATAAAGAAACAATACAAAAAACTGGAACTAATAATTTATTCATCTTGATAAAATCCATGGCATTAAGATATTAAATATTATCTTTATAAAACAATTTCAACAAGTTACTAATTATGTTCCTGCCAGCTAATAGATAGGAAACCTTCGGCTTATCATTCACTTTGAAATTTTTCCATTTTAATGAAGCCGACAACTACAATAATAGAACTGATACATTGCCCACAAATGATTATGATAATCATTTGTGATAATAAATTTACCTTAAGGTGTTAAAAAAAAAGAGTTATTGAATTTATAGTCCAGGCTCTTCCATTGGCTGAATAGGGTTTGTTACAAATAATAAAATATTTATTTTTATAACTTGTTGAAATTTGTCTTTTACCTCATAGAGTTTCCCAATCATCCTAATTTATGTGATTTACAATTTCATTTCTTACTCAATCAAGAGGTAATTATGACTTCATCATGTCAACATTAATACTTCCGTTCATTTTCAAACTTTTCATATAAAAACATAAGATGATCCCCTATAAATTTCATATTAATTTTGTAAAAAAATAAATCTCATTTCTCTTTAATAAAATTAAATAGATAATCAAATTAAATTATGTAAGAAAAATATATGAATATGTTACATGCTGTAAAAAATTGATTTACATCACAGACTTTTCATACTTAATTTTCTTAAACAAGATTTATCTAGCGTGCAAAAATACTTATACTTATCATTATTCTGATAAAAAAATCGCCATATAAACCATGAATACGCATTATGAGATTATGAGTAAAATTTTCAACTAAAATACCCCATGAAAATAGAATACATTTCAAGCTAAATATCACGAAATTATATTCAAATAACAATTTACATGTTGATCCTAAGTTAAATTTGTATATTATTAACAAACTAAAAAATACAACATAAAAATTTGATAGTTTAAACACCTTTCTGGGAAAAAATTCTTAACATAGAATCTGTTCTGTGTAGGGAACTGTATGCTCTAAATTTATTATTAATTTTTAATTTAGGCATTTGAATTTATGGAATGAAGTTATCGTATACTCATACAAGGAGATTCACTTAAATGAGTAAGAAAAATCTCGGTAGTGTTGCCCCTAAAGAAAGAATTAATATCAAATATACACCTAATACAGGTGGAGCTCAGGCTGAAGTTGAACTTCCTTTAAATATGCTGATTGTGGGTGATATGACAGGTAAAACTGAAGATACCCCAATAGAAGAACGAAAAGCAATTTCAATTAATCAAAACAATTTCAATTCAGTTATGGAAAGTGCAGGTATTAATTTAAATATCAACGTCCGTAATACACTTGAAAACACCAATGATTCTGAGCTTAATGTCAATCTAGATGTAAAATCTCTGCAAGATTTTTCACCAGATAATATTGCTCGCCAAGTTCCTGAGTTAAACAAACTTCTTGAATTACGAGAAGCTTTAGTTGCATTAAAAGGTCCTCTAGGCAATGTCCCTGCTTTTAGAAAGCGTCTTCAAGAATTACTTGAAAATAAAGAAACACGCGAACAGCTTCTAAAAGAACTCGATATTGCCGCTAATCAAAAATAATGTTTATAGAGGATTATTTCATGTCACTAAATACAGAAGCTCTAGGCCAACAAGCCCCAGCATCTAACGGCTCTCTTTTAGATGAAATCATGGCTCAGTCACGTATGTCACCTGAGACTGAAGCGTATGATATTGCAAAGCAAGGCGTTGCAGCTTTCATTAGTAATCTTTTCGCAAATGAATCAGAAGACCAACAAATCAATAGATTATTAATTGATAAAATGCTGGTTGAGCTTGATAACAAACTAAGCGCCCAAGTTGATGAAATTATTCACGCGCCTAAATTTCAAGAAATTGAAGCATCATGGCGCTCCCTGAAATTACTCGTTGACCGTACTGATTTTAGAGAAAATATCAAAATCAATATTCTTCATGCAACAAAAGAAGAGTTATTAGAAGATTTTGAATTTTCTCCTGAAATTGTTCAGTCTGGTTTTTATCAGCACGTTTATTCTTCAGGTTATGGACAATTTGGCGGCGAGCCAGTTGCAGCAATTGTTGGGAACTATGCATTTAACAACACAGCGCCTGATATGAAGTTAATGCAATATGTCAGCACTGTCGGAGCGATGGCACATGCGCCATTCTTATCATCTGTTTCCCCTAATTTCTTCGGCATTAATAGTTATGCTGAATTACCTGCGATTAAAGATCTTAAATCTGTCTTCGAAGGCCCTGCACATACGAAGTGGCGCTCTCTGAGAGAAGCAGAGGATTCGCGTTACTTAGGATTAACGGCACCACGTTTCTTATTACGCTTACCATACTCCCCAACAGAAAACCCAGTGAAAATGTTTAACTACTCCGAAAATGTTAAACAAGACCATGAGCACTACTTATGGGGTAATACCGCATTCTTACTCGCAAGCTGTATCAATGATAGTTTTGCACAATACCGTTGGTGCCCAAATATTATTGGCCCACAAAGTGGCGGTACCGTCAATGACCTCCCTGTACACATTTTCGAAGCGATGGGTGAATTACAAACTAAAATACCAACCGAAGTTTTAGTTACTGATCGTAGAGAATTTGAACTGGCAGAAGAAGGCTTTATTACCCTAACAATGCGTAAAGGTAGTGATAACGCGGCATTCTTCTCTGCAAACTCAGTTCAAAAAGCCAAAACCTTCCCAAATACCCCAGAGGGTAAAATGGCAGAAACTAACTATAAGTTAGGAACCCAGCTGCCATACATGTTTATTATCAACCGATTAGCTCATTACATTAAAGTGCTACAACGTGAGCAAATTGGCTCTTGGAAAGAGCGCCAAGACCTTGAGCGTGAACTGAATATCTGGCTTAAACAATATGTTGCGGACCAAGAAAACCCGCCAGCAGATGTTCGTAGTAAACGCCCTCTTCGTTCAGCTGAAATTAAAGTGCTTGATGTTGAAGGTGATCCAGGTTGGTATCAAGTCGCAATTCAAGTTCGTCCACACTTCAAATATATGGGCGCAAACTTTGAATTATCACTTGTTGGTCGCCTTGATAAAGAGTAACAGTGATGTCATTCAATCATGGCTGGTCCCCTAACAGCGGAGCCAGCTTATTCGATCGAATTAAGAGGAAAAATACGAGTTTTTCCTCTCGTTCACGCACAAATACACTCATTGAATCAATTAAACAAAATTTAAATTATGTCCTGAATAGTCGGCCGAATGGTTGCCAAGGCTCACCATGTCTAGGGATACCTGATTTAAATGATGCGACTCAATCTGCGGTTGATTTTAAAACCGAATTAGAGAATAGCATTGCAAGTTGCATCCTCACTTATGAACCTAGGATCACAAGTGTTGATGTGCAATTCATTGAAAATGATGCAGATAGTTTATCTTTACAATTCAGTATTAATGCTTGTATTGACTTAGATAATCAACAGCAACTCATTGAGTTTAATATGTATTTGGATAGTAATCGTAGATATCAGTTAAAGTAGCACTCTTATGTCATCAAAAAACTATTTTACGAATGAATCAGAATACTTAAAGGATTTGGCAGAACAAGTTGCGCAAGAAAAACCGCAGCTTGTTAATCTGTTATCCAATAAAATTCAAGATCCTGATAGTGCCCGTATTATCGACGGATTATCATATTTATCGGGTAATTTACGGCAGCAAATCGATAGGCAATTCCCTGAATTAACCAATAGCTTAGCAAATATGCTATGGCCAAATTACGCACGTCCTGTGCCTAGTATGACAATTGTTGAATACCAGCCTAATTATTCTGAATGCCACCACGCGATAAAAATTTCAGCAGGCCAACTCTTTAATGCAACACCTATTTATGTACAAAATGAAAATACCAACCAAGAAACTTTATTTCAATGTCGATTTAGCCAAAGTCGTGATCTCTGGTTAATACCAGCGAAAATTACGCAAACTTTACAAAGAACAACCGCCATTGAAATAACATTTGAATTGGATGGAATACAACCTCTCGCAAACATTGGTTTAAATAAATTATGTTTTTATTTAAATGGTTCTCCATTTACAACAAATCAGCTTTATTTTTTATTAAGTCAGCATATACAGAATGCCTCACTAGTCACAGATGAGCATGTATTGCCACTTAACCAGTTTGCAGTGAAACCTGTCGGTTTTCAAAAACAGGATGCATTACTCCCTTACCCAAAAAATAGTTATGATGGCTACCGCATCTTACAAGAGTTTTTCTGTTTTCCTGAAGCCTTTCTATTTTTGGATATTCAAGGAATGGATGACATTCCCTTAGCTATCCAAACCAAGCAATTCAAACTTGTTATTAATTTTGATAAAGAAATCCCCGATGGGGTTATTCTTCATAACGATAGTATTAAACTGAATTGCACTCCCATAGTGAATTTATTCCGTGCTGACAGTGAAGCAATCAATCTCACAGGAAAAGATGAGGAATATGTATTAAGCCCTAATTACCAATACGCCCACTGTTTTGATATTTTTTCCGTTAATGAAGTTTATGGATTACGCTATCCATCTGAAGCTAAAGCTTACCCGGTCACCTATACCGCATTTGAAAGTTTTTATCATCAAAACCATCACGAGCAAAATGATGGATATTATCGTTTAAAAATAACTCAAAAAGAGCGTACCTATGGTTACGCCCATCGGCTTTCTTTTGTTCGTCAACACGAACACCAATTACAACAATGCGAAGAAACGGTTTCGATTTCGCTCAATTGTACTAATCGCTATATCGCATCCCAGTTATCTACACGCTCAATTGATTTAGACCGTTCATTTATGCCTTATGGGCCTTTATCAGCTAAAAATTTATTCAAACCAACAGTTCCCTTATACCCACTGCTCGATAAAACGTTGTATTGGTCAGAACTAACTAATTTATCCCTAAATTATCAATCTTTACTGAACCTAGATTCATTAAAAAAAATATTACAACTTTATGATTTACCTTCAGTTTATGACAAGCAGACCGCAAGGCAATCCCAAAAGCGTTTAGATGCATTAGTTGATTTACATTCAGAGCATATCGAACGTATCTACAAAGGGCTGCCAGTTCGTGGTTTAAAAACAACCTTGGTAGTACGTCAGAACGCTTTTCTTTCTGAGGGAAGCTTGTTCTTGTTTTGCACTGTTATTGCTCAATTTTTTACCTTGTATACCAGCATTAATATGTTCCATGAGTTAGAGGTTCTTAACCTTGATAATAAGGAAATTTATCAGTGGCCAGCACAAATCAACCAGCACATACTGAAATAATCGATCGCTGGCTGGAACAAGCTGGCCCATCGGTTACAGAGTATAATTTTTATCAACTTGTTGAATTATTAAATAAAATGATTCATCAAGACATGGATATCACTCGTGATGGTAGCGATATTATTCGCTTTAAATCACACTCTAATGTTGCGTTCCCAACGAGAGATGTCGTGTCTTTTGAAAAAAATGCCACTCATCAATATGAACTAGAAGTTGCTTTTCTCGGGCTACAAGGAAGCCAGTCACCACTTCCTGGTTATTACCTTGATGAATTTGCTTGGGAAGATGCACAGCAAATCCCAGGGATTTCTGATTTTTTAAATATCTTTAATCATCGATTGCTCTCATTGCTCTATCGTATCTGGCGAAAATATCGCTACTACATCTGTTTTGAGAATGAAGGCCAAGATTCCTTCTCCCAATATATGTTTTCTCTTGTTGGTTTAGGAAATGGAGTTAATCGCGGACGGATTAAAATCAATCACAGCAAAATGCTCGCTTATGCAGGGCTTTTAGCGAGTCCGAGCCGTTCAGCAGATGTCATTAGCAGTCTAATATCCCATTGTTTTGACTTAGAAAATGTATCGGTTATTGGTTGGGAAACGCGCCGTGTTCCTATCCCAGAATCACAACAAAATAAGTTAGGTATTATTTCTCATCAACCCGGACAAAAATCTCGCCCTCGAATGTTATTAGGTGAAAATTTTAGTCTTGGATCTCACATACATGATTGCAACGGAAAATGCACTATAGAAATTAGTGAGTTAACTATAGAGCGTTATATGCGTTTTTTACCTAACGGTAGTGATTTCGCTCCTCTCGTCGCCTTCGTTTCTTACATTTTTCATGAGCAATTAGCTTGGGATTTACGTCTTAGTATTGCCGAAGATCAAGCTGAAGGTTTCTGTTTAGGTAAAAAAAATCATAACCAATTAGGTTGGCAAAGCTTTTTAGGGAAACCGGCTAAAAAGCCAAGTGTCACCATTACGGTATTGGAATAAAAGACATGGATAAACATCAGCCAACAATTTCATTTAGCATAACGAATAGTGAACAACTAGAAAGTGGTTACCTACCGAGTGCAACATTGACCCAACATGGCGGCCTAATTGGTAGTGGCAATCAATGTGACTGGAAAATTCAAGACGGTGATGGTGCTATCTCTGCCAGCCAGTTTACTGTTTTCTGGAAAGATCAGCATTTTTGCTTAAAAGTAAACTCAGGCTCTGTTTACATTAATCACGCGATTATACCGTTACATCTTGATGCGGTGAAGCTTGCCCAAGGAGATCAAATTAGAGTGGGCAAACTGGTTATTACAACCAATATTAGTTTAACTGGGCAGCCTGTACAAAATATGATGGCAGCGACACCGCAATCTATTGTTGCAAAAGATCATAATCCTTTAGATTCATTATTTGATATTGATACGGTAAATAATGAAAACAAAGAGTCCCCATTTGTTCCAACTGTTCAAGGTGCTCTCACTACAGATCCCTTACAAGCGCTAGAAAATGAAAATCTCAGTTTAATTTCTAAGAGTCAATCCGTCGTCTCAGAACCTTCTTTATTGAGTGACCCACTCTCTTATTCACCTGCCCTTGCGATATCAGATAATCAAGAGAATACCATGGTACAAGAATTTATTGATTTACCCAAAATTACACCTTTCGAAGATGAACACATGACCGATATTGATCATGTTGCCATTAACCCTCTCATGAATGGTTTAGGTATCCATCTTAATTTAGCTAGCTCTCAACAAGCTAATGACTTTCTCATAGAGCTCGGTAAAACAATGAAAGCTGCTGTTGAAGGTTTACTCGCTTTGCAGCAACAGCAGGAGAGTTTACAGGATAAGCAACTTCGCCCTATTGAAGATAACCCGCTACGTCTAAACAGTAGTTATGAAGATACGATGAAATTGATGTTTACAGATGAACGTAGCCCTGTTCACCTTTCAGCACCTTCCGCCGTCACTGAAAGTCTGCACAATATGCAGTTACATTACCATGCAAATCAAGAAGCGATATCGACAGCTTTAGCAACAATGCTTGCGGCTTTTTCTCCAGAACATTTATTAAACCGTTTTTCCCAATACCGACGTGCTTCAGATAACACGCCAATGACTGATGGCTGGGCATGGGAAATGTACAGTAACTATTACAAAGAGCTTTCTTCATCGCGGCAGCAGGGTTTTGAAAAATTATTCTATGAAGTTTATTCCCATGCTTATGACCGAGCATTAAGAAAAGGCCTAGAGGAAGCTTAAAATGCAGCTTAGAACTTTCTCAGTGTTACTGTTATTTGCCTCATTTTTCATTTTGAGTGGGTGCAGTAAAACGTTACAGACAGCGTCAAAAGTGGGGCAAATTCTATTGGACCCGTCGATTCCCGTTGGCTATCCAAAAGATCAGCCATCCACTGTTGATTTAACCATCCTCGCTGAACCCTATATTAATCCTAATCAGGAAGATGAAGCTGCACCGATAAATATCCAAATTGTTTATCTTAATGAAGATTCTTTATTTGGCTCTTTAGATCATGACCAGATAGAAGCTAAAGATGGGGACTTAGAGAAAGTTCTGAAGAAAAATTATATAGACCACCAAGATTACACTATCTTGCCGGGCCAATATAAGCCCTTCCCGACGATGACACTACAGGCATCTAATCGTTATATCGGCATTATTGCCTATTATTCAGACCCTGATAATGCGGAATGGAAAAAAATAGTTAAAGCCCGAGGAAAAGGACGACACTACTTTATTTTAGCTCACATTAGAGAAAACGAAATCGAATTTAGACAAGAAGAGGATGATTAATATGTCGACTAAAAATAGAGTAATTTGGCGTGAAGGGCTATTTATCAAACCTCAACATTTTCAGCAACAGCAACGTCATCAAGATTACGTTACTGAAAGTATTTTAAAGAGCTTTATCTCTCATTTTTGGGGATTCAGTACGTTATCGTTAAGTAACGATTTATATTCGTTAGGTCGTATTGGTATTCAAGAAGCTTCTGGCGTTATGCCAGACGGCACAATTTTCTCTATTCCAAACCAAGATTTATCACCACAACCAATTGATATAAAAAACATTACTGATAGTGATAGTAATGTCATCTACCTTGCCTTTCCTTTAGCTAATGGGAATGTTGGTGAAATCTCAAATGAGCATAATGGGAGCCGTTTACTTTCACGTTATAGTGAAAGTACAGAAAATGTTCGTGATTTACATACTGAAAATGGTGATTTAAGTACTATCCACGTTGCACGATTAAACCCTATCCTCAAGCAAGGTAAAAGTGGCTTAGACGCTTACGTGGCATTGCCCATATGCCGTATTAGAGAACGTAATGCCAACGGAAGCTTAACGCTTGATAACGATTATATTCCAAGCCTCCTGAATATTCGGGCATCGCTATTACTCAATGAATTTCTTACTGAGATTGAAGGCACTTTGTATGAACGAGGTAAACAAATAGCCTCCCGCATTGGTGCCCCTGGCCAGCAAGGTGTTGCGGATGTCGCTGAATTTATGATGCTACAAGTACTCAACCGCACCTATCCACTTTATTCACATTATGCGCAAGAGCCAGTCATTCACCCTGAAAAGCTTTTTCGCGATTTATTGGAACTTTGTGGCGAGCTACAAACATTCACGAATTCGTCTCGCTTACCCGATACCATTGCAAAATATAAGCACTTTGATTTAACAGATAGTTTTCTCCCATTAATAAAAAGTATCCGTGAAGCATTAAGTGTTGTCTTGACGCCGCGTGCAATTCCTATTCCGTTACAAATCCAAGAACACGGTATTCGAGTGGCGACTATTCATGACAAACAACTACTCCAAAAAGCGGAATTTATTATTGCAGTTAAGTCACAGATGCCACAGGAACAACTACGCCGGCAGTTCCCACAGCAAACTAAAGTGACCACGGTAAATAATATTCGTAGCTTGGTCAGTGTTCAAATACCGGGAGTCCCTTTATCCCCTCTTTCAACTGCTCCACGGCAATTACCTTATCATTCTGGGTATAACTACTTCCATTTTGATCAACAAGGTAATGAATGGAAGGGGATCCAGCAGGATGGCAATATCGCCTTCCACGTTTCTGGCAATTTCCCTGATTTAGATATTCAGTTATGGGCAATAAGAGATGGAGCACTCTATGACTGATAATATTTTGCTTAATCACGATGTTGATAGCGGTATTTCACAGAAGAATTACCAAATCCCACTTAGGGGTAACAACATTAACCCAATGATCGATGCTGCAACGCCACTTTTAGGTATGGTTTTACGAATGAAAGCGATGTCTGAAACGCCACTTTCAGAGAAACTTTACCAGCAAGTGGTCATGGACATCACGTCTATTGAACAGCAACTGCAAATACAAGGTTACGAGCCTGGGGCCATTGTTTCGTTTCGTTATGTCTTGTGCACTTTTATTGATGAAACAGCTCTTGGATTGGGCTGGGATCAAGAAAATGGCTGGGTAAAACAGTCATTACTTGTCCACTTTCATAATGAGTCATGGGGTGGCGAAAAGGTCTTTATCTTAATTGAAAGATTATTAGGTGAGCCCAAACGTTACCTCGACCTCATTGAGTTTATCTACCTTTGTCTCTGTCTTGGATACCGAGGTCGTTACAAAGTATCTGCGGGGCAAAATGATGAATTTAACCATTTGCTTAGACGCTTACAAAAACAAATACAACAACTTAAAGGCGATGCAAAACCGATTATCCTGTTTGAAAAAGGGGATAACAAGCAGAGCCGCTACCGTTTAGGTAAGCGGTTAGGCGTACGTTACATCATCATTGGTGCGGCAATATTAGCATTTATTATTTATCAGATTTACTCATCCCAACTGAATTACCAAACACTCAGAATTGTGGAACAACTTAATACTTTACTCGGCTAGGACGCATTATGATCCAAATTGATCTCTCAACACTTGTTAACCGATTACACCCGATTGCTAAGCATGCGTTAGAAAGCGCAGCAGCCTACTGTGTAAGCCATCAACAACCTGAAATTACGATTGCTCAGTTTCTTCAGAAACTCATTGAAACGCCATTAACTGACATTCGCCTAATCAGCCAGAAGAGCACTTTGGATATTAATAAGCTGTCAGAATTATTAGATATTCAAATTCCACCTCATCAAGCCATTACACAGAGCTATCCGAGCTTCTCTCCTTTATTGGTAGAGTGGATGAAAGACAGCTGGTTACTTGCATCGACAGAATTCAACCACAGTGAACTTCGCTCAGGTGTTCTCTTTCTCACATTATTACAAATGCCGTTGCGTTACCTCCCAAAACCGGTTGCAGACATGCTTTCACAAGTTAATCGAGAGCAATTAAAACTCAGTTTTGATAAGTGGACAGAAGGGTCTGCTGAATCGCCTTTTGACGAACAAGCACCTCAAAATAACGGCAAAATCGCGTCGGACTCATTGTTAGCAAAATTTACGCAAAACATGACCGAACAAGCTCGAAATAATGAGCTCGACCCTGTTTTATGTCGCGATCATGAAATCGACCTTATGATTGATATCCTTTGCCGCCGTCGGAAAAATAACCCTGTCGTCGTTGGGGAACCAGGCGTTGGGAAAAGCGCGCTTATTGAAGGCCTCGCATTGCGTATTATCGCCGGTGAAATCCCTGAAAAATTAAGAGGATGTGAACTTCTAACCTTAGATTTAGGTGCATTGCAAGCTGGTGCAGCGGTTAAAGGTGAATTTGAGAAACGCTTTAAAGGCATCATGCAAGAAGTTTCTCAATCTCCTCACCCCATAATTCTATTCATTGATGAAGCGCACACATTGATTGGTGCAGGTAATCAACAGGGTGGCCTAGATGTTTCCAATTTATTGAAACCTGCATTAGCGCGCGGTGAATTGAGAACAATCGCCGCAACCACCTGGAGTGAGTATAAAAAATACTTCGAAAAAGATGCTGCACTAGCCCGCCGTTTTCAATTAGTTCAAGTTAAAGAACCCACATCTGCGGACGCAATTATCATTATGCGTGGTTTACGCGGTATTTATGAAAAAGCACATAATGTTTTTATCGATGATGAAGCACTTCGAGCCAGTGCTGAACTCAGTGAACGTTATATTTCAGGACGTCAATTACCTGATAAAGCCATTGACGTATTAGACACCGCATGTGCAAGGGCAGCGATCAATTTATCTTCGCCGCCAAAAATGCTCTCTTCATTAAAAACAGATCTCCAGCAAATAGAGATGGAGACAGCGATATTAAAAAGAGAACATCATCTTGGCTTGGATAATCACTCAGAACGCCTTGAGGAATTAGCATCAAAAGCAAATGAGATTGAGCAAAAAGCTTCCGATATACAACAAGCATGGGAACAACAACAAGCGCTTGTTTCGCAAATTATTACTTTGCGCTCAACGTTATTAGACGATGAGAATACTGAGCCCCAATCTGAAGAAACTTGCCAATTTGATGAGCTGAAACAGGAATTGCAAACATTAGACCAGCAACTCGCTCAACTACATGAAACACATTTGCTTGTTTTGCCACACGTCGATAAAAAACAAATTGCAGCCGTTATCGCAGAATGGACAGGCGTACCATTAAACCGATTATCGCAAGATGCTTTATCTATTGTTACAGACCTTCCCAGCTATTTAGAAGAAAGCATTAAAGGGCAATCATTAGCAATACAGTGCTTACATAAACATTTGTTAACGGCACGCGCTGATTTACGCCGCCCAGGTCGCCCTCTTGGTGCATTTTTATTGGCAGGGCCAAGTGGTGTCGGTAAAACAGAAACCGTGATCCAAATTGCACAATTAATGTTTGGTGGAACTCAATACCTAACGACTATTAATATGTCTGAGTTTCAAGAAAAGCATACGGTATCTCGTCTCATCGGTTCGCCACCAGGTTATGTCGGCTATGGTGAGGGGGGGATATTAACAGAAGCTATTCGTCAGAAGCCTTATTCTGTTGTACTACTTGATGAAGTCGAAAAAGCCCATCCAGACGTTCTAAATTTGTTCTATCAAGCATTTGATAAAGGCGAGATAGCCGATGGTGAAGGACGAGTCATTGACTGTAAAAATATCGCATTCTTCCTAACGTCTAATTTAGGTGACCATGTGATTACCGCGTATGCGGACAAACCTGATGAGCTGCAAGATGCACTTTATCCTGAGCTCACCACATTTTTTAAACCCGCCCTACTGGCCCGCATGGAAATTGTCCCTTATTTACCTCTTTCGGCTGATATTTTACGGCAAATTGTTGATAGTAAGCTGACGCGTCTTATGATCTTATTGAAACAACGTTTTAATGCAAAAATCCAGTTAGAAGAAAGCGTCCCTAATGAAATTTTACGTCGAGCTTCTCGCGCTGAAAATGGTGCTCGTATCTTAGAATCAATTATTGACGGTGCCTTATTACCGCCTCTTTCTTTGTTGCTCCTTCAATTCAGTGCCCGTAATGAAACCATCTCCCATATTCGTTTAACAACGGAAAATGATGAATTTATTGCGGAGGTTAACAAAGAAAAATGAAAGCAAGACTAAAAAATGCACTTGCTCTTCTTGAGTGCCATGACGTAGAAGCGCTAGCCGTTCAATTTTTGACATATAGTTTTTCGCGTAGCGTATTCAGCGGGCTAATTATTTCATTGGTCAATAAAACCGAAAATAGATTAGAAAGCTGGAACATTGACCACTCACTCCAAGTTCAAAGCCATTTTTTAGACACTGATATTACTGATGCCGATCACCCTTTAATTCAACTTGTATTAAAGGGTGAACCCACATTTTGGAAGAATTTACAGCAAGGTAGCTACATTAATAACGCGTCATTACGTGATTTTATTTCGCAGCTTCCTGTTAATACTGGGCTGTATAGCTTACCACTGCATGATCTGAACCATAAACCATGCGGTGCCATTATTCTTTTAGGGCAGGCCAAAGAGTTAGAAAATTTCGAACAAGGCATTTTCCCTATTTATTGCGAGCTCTTTCATCAGCAATTAAAACGCATTCTTGAATTGGCAAATACGCAACAAAAAATTTCGCACTTGCAATATCTCAATCAGTTGCAGAAAGAAAAGGAAGTAAGCCTCAATGAGGCCTTAAACATATTAACGGCATCAATCACAAGTATGGAACCAATAACAAATAACCCAAAAGATATTAATGATTTAGAGGCTGCTGTAGAGAGCTATGAAAAAGAAATTTTATTAAACAAGCGGCGAGAGCTAAAGGGAGATATCAACGCAATGGCAGAACACCTCAACATATCTAAGCGTGCGCTGATATATAAATTGAAGAAGTACGGAGTATAAAATGAAAATACTGAAACTCTTTTTTTGCTCTTTGATGCTAGTTTTCTTCGCTTTGTCTGGAAAAGCTGAAAGCAATATTAGCCAGAAGATCGCTGAAGAACTCACCCAGTGTCGTCTAGAATCTTCTCAGCTTATTCGCTTAGATTGCTATGACAAAATAGCGCTGTCCTCGACGCCTGCAGCAAATACTTCACCTAATATTGCTCAAATGGGGAAAACTTGGCGCCAAGCTTATGAACACGAAATGAAACGTGTCGAAAATAGTGCGGGTTTCTTAGTCTCAGTACCTGAAAATGGTGATTACCCCGTCATTATGACTATCCCTGCCATTGGTTTTCAACCTCCGCGCCCTGTTCTCATGTTGAGCTGCATCGACAACATTACCCGTATGCAAATTATTTTACCCAATAAACAAGATGCAGGCAGTGTCATGGTCTCGACTGATAGAACGCAATTCACTGCAGAATGGTTTTTACGCGAAAATGGCTATGTATTGGAATCAAGCCGTGGTTTACCTGGCATAGATGAAATCAAGCGTTTATTAAATGGCGAAAAATTGACTTTAAAATTAACGAATAACGAAAAACTAACGTTCAATATTTCAGGGATGTCCCAAGAAATTAAACCATTAAGAGCCGCTTGCCACTGGTAAAAATAATGACAAACAATACCCCTTATTCTTGGAAAGAACAGTTACTTGCCCATCTTGATGAACAGCTGGTGTGTAGTGCTGTGAACGATAGTGACCCCGACTGGGAGTATATCGATAGTGAAATGATAAAATTCGGCTCTCTCAGTCACAGCCAATTAGATGTTAAAGAAATTCAACGTCGGTGTTTGCGGTTGCTTGAAACACAGACAAAGGATTTCCGCTTAATCGTTCACTTATTACGTACCTTACAGCATGCAGGTGAACCTAAAGAATTAGTTTTAGCAGTGCAGATCCTTTCTGATTTTACGCGCCAGTATTGGCATGTCTGCTATCCAACGAATATTAAGCTCAAGTTACGCTTAGCGAACCAAATTATAAAACGCTTCGAGTCAGTAAACGATATTTTTTGCCGTTCTGCTAATAGCAAAATGCGTGATGATATCCTGGGATCTTTTGCCTATTTAGCTCAATTTTGGCATGAACAGAGCCCTGAACTTTCTGAACAAATTGATGCATTGAGTCGAGGTTATCAGCGAATTGAAGAAAGCGAACAGCCCATAGTGTTAGCTTCAGCGCCAAAAGAAGCCGCAATGCCTATTACTGAAACTGTACAACCACCAGCAAATAGCTTTGTCATGCCAGCAATCAATATAAATCAGCATGACGAAAGACAATGGAAGCAAACGCTACTCCAAGTTTCAGAAGTTATTTGTTTACAAATGCCTGAAAGTTCAGTTGGTTATCGCTTACGACGTTATGCTATCTGGCATTCCATTACAATGTTGCCCCAAGCCGATCGTCAAGGTAAAACCCCCTTAGCGCCGGTTTCGATGGATCGCATAATGGATTACAAAGCCCAACTTTCTCAACCATCAAACTCCCTATTAAATAATGTAGAGCAAAGCTTATCACTATCGCCTTATTGGCTAGAAGGCCACATGCTCGCAGCACAAGCAGCAGCTAAACTGGGTTATTCAGAAGTCGCGAATGGTATCGCAGAAGAGTTACGTCTTTTTTTAGCTCGCCTTCCAAACCTCGTCAATTTGCATTTTTCTGATATGAGCCCTTTCGTCCCCGACAGCGTGAAAGAATGGTTAGAAGATTGTCGCCAAACAGAGAGTGGCCAATTATCTCATTCAAATACCACATTATTACAGCAAGACGTTTTACTGTGCTATGAACAACAAGGGCTTGAAGCCGCATTGAAGCTCATTGAATCAAACCTTGTAACTGCAATAGAGCCTAGAGATAAATTTTATGGGCAATTATTGTCAGCGCAACTATTCGAGCTCTCAGGAATGGGCTATATGGCGGCCCACTTATATCAGCAACTTTATACCGCTACTTTACACTTTTCACTCGAGGATTGGGAACCCAGCCTCGTAAGACAACTCGTTCAAAAAACAGACAAAATACCAGAAACAACAATGACTATGGATAGGGATCTACAATAATGAAATTACCGTTTTTCTCCATTTCAAACATAACCAATTCGGTAAAAAAACTGTTTTTTGCTGATAGGCCAAAAATTGCCTCCTTTTTCCTATTTTTATTAGCGTTACTCCCTGCGCTCGTCATTGTGTGGATTTGGTGGTGGGGGCCAACATTCACTTATCAAGACTCAATGCCATTTAGTACACTCACCTCACGCTGGCTTGCTACGCTAATTATTATTTTGCTTGTCGTCAGTTGGATAGGTTTAGTTACATGGCGTCGAGTAAAAAAACTTGAAGCGTTAAAACTCGATGTTGAGTTAACCGTTGTTGACCCCGTTAGGCAGGATATTGACTTCCAAAATCGTTATTTAGACTATTGGAAATCTCAATTTACTCGTCACTTAAATGGCCATTCTAAGGCTGTTTATTTGCGCCCTTGGTATTTTGTTTTAGGTGCAAACCAAAGCGGAAAACATAGCTTATTGAAAAATACGCTGAATCCATTGGATATCGCGCCAAGTGACAATATCGTTAATGAACAAAAGCTGCCTTTAAATATTGAGTGCTTGTTGACGGATAGTGCCGTTCTTTTTGTTCCTAACGGCAAGCTATTGACTCAACCAAATGAACATAATGAGAAACCTCAACTCTATCATCGGTTGTGGGAAGAGTTACTTAATTGGATAAAGACTAATCGCTCAAGACAACCCATGAACGGGATTATTTTAACGGTAGATACCTTATCCCTACTCACCAATACGAAAGAGCAAAACAGCCAATTGATTGCTGACCTGCAAATGCGTATTGAAGAAATTAGAATGACTTTTAATAGTCAACTACCATTATATATCGTATTAACGAAGCTCGATTTACTACGTGGTTTCGATTCAATGTACCAGTCATTGGATGCGCAACAACGTAACCAAGTACTGGGTGTTTCTTTCGACCTTAAATCTCAAAAAGATTGGAAGACGGGTTTAACGCACTTCTGGTTACAGTGGGTTAACCAAATGAATAGCGCACTACCTGAAATGATGCTACAACGAGCAGAAGGTAATCAACGTAGTGATTTATTCAGCTTTGTACGTCAAATAGAAGGGTTACAGAGCCACGTTATAACATTAATTAATGCACTGTTGATTAATAACGAACAACATAACATTTGTTTAAGGGGTGTTTATCTCACCTCTGCATTACAGATTGGCCAAATAGACGATGTCTTTAGCCAAACGGCATCCGTGCAATACCATTTACCGACAGCCCCACTAACAACTTGGCCAATCAATGATAGCCACCCTTACTTTACACATAATTTATTTGACCAAGTCCTTTTCAGTGAGCCCAATTTAGCAGCTGAAAATCAATATTGGGTCAAAAAACACCGTTCTCGTCTCTTAGTCACAACACTGGCCAGTTTTGCCGGTTTAATTGCGCTTTGGAGTGGTTGGAATCACTATTATGATAAAAACTACCGCGCCGGTGAGAGTGTGCTTAATGAGGTTAAAGCCTTTAGAACGATAGATAATAACGTCCAAAAAGATACTGATGGTAGCTTACAACTTCCCGTCCTCAACCCATTGCGTGAAGCGACACTTGCCTATGGGAACCACCGCGATAAAAATGCGCTGTTTTCTGATATGGGGCTGTATCAAGGCCAAAAAGTCGGCCCACAAGTTGAGCAAGTTTATCTGCAATTACTGACCGAACGTTTCTTACCCGCAATTATGTCAGGGCTTTTAATTGAACTTAATAATGCAGATAAGGGCAGTGAAGATAAACTCGAAATTTTACGCATTATGCGCATGTTAGAAGATAAAACAGGGCGCAATAATGGCATGGTTGAAGACTTTATGGCGAATTATTGGAGCCATCTCTTCACTGGGCAACGTGAAAAACAAATGCTATTAAAAGCACACTTACGTTATGCGCTTGAACACACGGATTGGAAAGCGGAACGAGACAACGGTCTGATGACTGCGATTAAGGCCTTCACGCCTTTTGCGACCCCCATTAAAAATGCCCAGAAAGAACTCAGTGTGTTATCGCTTTATCAACGTGTGTACCAGGCATTACGGCTAAAAGCCAACCAAGAACTTTCAGCGCCTTTAAATTTGCAATATCAGATAGGCCCAAGTTTTAATACTGTTTTTACCGCTATTGATGAGGATAAATTAGAAATCCCACAGTTTTTAACACGTTCAGGATTATTAAACTATTTTATTCGCCAAAATGACAAATTAGTTGAACTCACGTTGCTTGATGCTTGGGTGCTCAATCTCACATCAAATACCCAATATAGTGAGAATGACCGTAAAGAAATTCAACGTCAAATCAGTGAGCAATATATCAGTGATTATATCGCTCAATGGCGTAACGGAATGAGTAATTTAGAAATTCGTGAATTTGACTCAATCCAAGATGAAATCATCGCTCTTGAACAAATCATCAGCGGAGAACAGCCTTTACGTCGTGCCTTACAAGTTTTGCGTGATAATACGGTTATTCCATCCATTGATGAAAATTTACCTATTGAGAAACAAAAAGCCTTGATGGCAGAACCTTCTTACCGTTTATTAACACGTTTAGATAGAGAATTCACACCCCAAACAGAAATACTGGTCAGTAATCAAGGAGAAAACTTACAGAATCTCAATCAAAAATTGAATGATTTGCATCGATATTTGTTGGGAATACAAAACTCTCCAGTACCGGGCAAAGCGGCACTTAAAGCAGTTTCCATGCGACTCAATGATAATAATAAAGATGCCATATTTGAACTATCACAAATGGCTAAAACATTGCCTGAACCGCTCAATCGTTGGGTAGATGAACTCGCTGAACAAGCCTGGAATGTTGTCCAGAAAGAAGCTATTCGACATATGGAAGTTGAATGGAATGAAAATGTTGTAAAACAATATAATACCTATATTGCTGGTCGCTATCCGTTTAATCCAAACTCAAAACAAGATGTTCCATTAAGTGAGTTCGAACGCTTCTTTAAACCTAATGGCACACTCGATAGCTTCTATCAACAGAACTTACGTTTGTTTGTTGAAAATAACTTAGTCGATAATAGGGATAGTCAATCACTGATCCGCTCTGATGTTTTAGCGCAAATTGAAACTGCAAATCGCATAAGAGAAACCTTCTTTAATGCACAAGGTAATTTAGAAGCACAATTTGCAGTTGAACCCCTTTCATTAAGTGGCAATAAACGCCGTAGTATCTTAAATCTTGACGGTCAGCTTATTGATTATGCCCATAGCCGCAGCCATGTCACGCATCTCGTTTGGCCAAACTCGATGCGTTCAAATATTGAAAGTAAACTGACTCTAGTTCCGCTTTCCGGCGATAAATCGCCTCGTTCAATTAGTTTCTCAGGACCGTGGGCACAAATGCGCTTAGTCGACAGTGCGAAGTTAATGAATATCAAATCCAATTCATTCGATATTCGTTTCACGATTGATAGCGGAGATATGACTTATCGAGTACTCGTTGATGAGTCTAATAATCCTTTCTTTGGAGGATTATTCACAAAGTTCCGTTTACCTGAAACCCTTTACTAATGTGATTGCCTCCACTTTATGTGGGGGCATAGGATATTCAACGAGATGAAATCAGAACATTTAGTCATTAAAATCGGGAGCTCCCCTTTAGATACTCCTGAATTTATTGCTCTTAAAACAGAATTTAACAAGTTAAGTCATCCTGCACGTCCGGAGGTCAGTTGGACGCTTATTGAATCACTTTGTTTGTCTCTTTTTAAAAATCATGGTATTGACCTACAAAGCGGTGCTTATTACACAATTGCACGACTACAACGCCATGGACTCAGTGGCTTTACTGAAGGCTGCGAATTATTAGCGAGTGTTATTGTTACTCATTGGGATGCGTTATGGCCTGAAAAACCGAATCAACGAACAGAAGCACTCAACTGGTTTAATACAAAGGCTAGCGCCCTGCTACGCCAGCAAACCTATGAAACAAAAGACCTCCGTTTGGTTTACCGCTCAGAACGCGCGCTACAATTAATCATTGATAAACTGGCTAAAACAACGTGGGAAAAACTGCCTAAAATTGAAAACTTGTTATGGTTCTTTCAAAATTTAGCCAAACAACTTGAAAAACAGGAAGAATATGCAAAACAGAATACATCCGAATCTGTCACGCTCCCGCCTTTAGTGTATATCCAACAACCTGCTAAACAGGTAGAACAACCATCACCAACATTTATTTTTGAACCCCCAGAGCCCGCATCAACATTAACAGTAACAACTAAAAAAATGAGCGCTACCCGTGGTTTTATATGGGGTTGTGTGCTTAGTAGTGCACTCTTTTTAGTCAGTGGATTTAGCGCTTATGTTTATTTTAAACATGAGATGGAGGCTATAACGTCCATTCCTGAAGGTGCTGTTGCCAAATGGTTATTTAAACCCGAAATAAATACCTATGAATATCATTTAGCTTTGCTCGAAAAGCGTTCCCCTCTCGCTAACTTGAAACTGATCGAGAACATGCAAGAAAAAGCAAAATCTTATTGGCCTGCGGATGCTGATCAGGCTTACTTCAGCCGAAATTGGCAAAACCAATATGAGGCGCGTTTAGAAAATATGCCTATTAATGATAGTTGGTCTGAAACAGCAATGTTGTTGCAGCAACTTTCAAATAAAATTATTCAACAAGAAAAAAACCGAGGTAGTTTTACATTATCCTATTTAAAAACTGCCATCTATGACATTCAAAAGCAGCACAATAAAGTGGAGCCTATTGAAGAAAAGCTCCGTCAATTATCGCTACAAATTAAAAATGGGCAACCGGTTCCCCCTGCCACACTCATCAATATTGATAATAAAATTAATGGATTATTAGCTCGTTACTATGAATTACAAAAACAAGCAGAGCAAAAAGGTTTAAAACCCAGCTCATATTCATCTTTTGGATTAAGTCATGAGTGAAATAAAATATATTAAAGAAAAGCAATACTTACAAAAGCTATATAGTGAATATGCAGATAAAAAGCCACATTTAGCTGATGTATTAGATCCTCAAGATCCGCAGACAAGCTACCTATTAGAAGGGTTTGCTTTTTTATCTGCGCGTTTACAGGATAAAATTGACGATGCATTTCCTGAAATTACATTGCCCCTACTGCAACGACTAGACTCCCAAGCTATAAAAGGGCTTCCAGCAACGACTATTGTACAAATTGACCAAAGTGAATTGCTTTCTTTTCCAGTAGAGATAAATAAAGACCATCTTGTCTTAGGTAATAATGGGGCTCGCTTTAGTTTTTGTCATGAATTCGTCGTAGCACCCTATAGCCTTCTCGCTAGAAAAGTGATTCAGCACCCAAATCGTTCTTGTATTTCACTTGAATTACAGTATCGAGGTGAAACTAAATTTCATTCAACAAGTTCACTTGATGTTTTTTTAGGAGCCAATAAAAAAATATCAGAAACCTTACTACTCGCATTTAGCCAGTATTTTGAAAAAATTGAAGTCATCCATAATCATATTCGCTATGAGGGAGATCCCCTTAACTACGCTTTCGAGCCCAAAATCGGAAAACCCTATAAAATTTTCCCACAAGAAAATGCATCACTCAGTGCTCCACAGCAATTATTGGAAGGCCTTTATTTACCTCATGTTCATCATTTTGTTGAGCTCAATATTCCCCAAGTTGTCACTGAGTTAGATTGGGAGCAAGAAAGGCGTTTTACAGTTAACATCTATTTCAATCAACAGCTTCCTTTGACACAAGAGGAATGTGAAAATAGCTTTTATTTAAACTGTGCTCCGGCAATGGATACCGAAGCACAACACACCTTGCTAATTGATTTTAAAGAAAATAAATCAAGTTATTTGCTTCCTATCCCTAGCCATCACTACTTGGCTGACCTCTTTGAAATTCAACTTTCACTTGAGCCACATGAACAAGAGAGAGGCATATATTGTCATTTTTATCCTACGACAGAATTAACGGCATCTTCACGCCTTATGCCTCAATACCATAAAACCCTTTTTTACTCCTTAACGATGGAGAAAAATATTACGGGGCATACTCTTTATTATTTAAACTTTTTTGATAATAAAGGCGCCCCTATGGTAACACCGCCCAGCTTACATTTTTCATGTGTTTATATAGGCTTTGAACGTAACCAAAAAAACGAAATTGGCTTATTAAACCAACACAGTGAAAAAATGCCTGACGGAATTAAAACAGGAAATATCACATTATTGTCACCTTGCTATCCTCCCATCGTTAATAACCACCATTTTTGGCAATTATTATCCCATTACAGTGCTAATGCCTCAATGCTAATGTCATTAGAAAGCGTAAAACACTTAATTGCTGATTATATTCTCTATCGAGATACTGATAGGCAAGTGACACGAAGATGTGAGCGATTATTATCTGGGCTCATTGAGCTGAAAACACATTTATATGATCATATCTTAAAAGGTAAACCCTACCGGTGCTTATCTTTATCTCTACTACTTGATAACGCTCAATATGAAAGCGAAGGTGAAGCCTTTGTATTTACCACTCACCTCTATCACTTTTTCCCATTTTGCCTATCCGCGAATATGTTATTAGAGATGTCGGTGACACTGAATAACGAGAAAAAAACAAGGTGGCATTTATCCCCATCCCCCCTAAAAGGACATAAGTCGATGATTTAACTATCTCTTAATGAGTAACTAATTAAAGTATCCCAAAGACTACCTCAATATAGTAAAGGGGAGCATAAAAAGTGTGGCGCAAAAACGCTTCAATTGCATCCCCACCCCATGAACCTATGAGGCAGCGTTGCCTGCTTTTAAAGTTTCAAGGTTGCAGTGACTTGCTGTTGTAACGTGCTAATAATCCTATCTCTGTTTAATGGCTAGAATTCATAAAGCCCATCTCACTACAGCGAAGGTATTCTTGCCCAAACTCATTGTTCAGCTCGCAATCACAAGAACTCAGTCTATTATTTAATTTATATTATTTCAGTGAATATATTATTGTAAATAGAAATGTTATTTTAAATAAATTTGACTGCGGGTGTAATTATTTTCCTTAATTCTAATAAATAATCAATAGCATTTACTTTGTTAGACGCATTAAAATTTAATGTTTCTACTTTTTGGATAATGGGATCAAAGCAATAAATTTCATTTTCATTTAATGCCCCATGTTTTTCAACTAAAAAAAGAAAAAAGACCATATTGATAACGACTCCAGCCTTCATTTACCCAACAATTAAGTAAATTATCGGGTAAAATTGTTTTCCACTTTGCAATATACTCAAGTGAAACATAACGAGAGGCTGTTGCTTCACCAAGACTTTCAATTATTGATGAAAAATAAGAATCTCTCATTATATTTTCTCTTTGAATCTAAAAATTAATTTCATTAATTTCTGGTTCAGCCAATTGGGCTAAAATAGACAAATGAATACGCGCATCAACTTTTTGTATGTATTTAATATCAGGTTCCCCACCTAAAATAATCGCAGGTTCAAAACCAAATATTTCATTATCACCAAGAGGCCCAAGTTTTTTTACCGCTTTTTCAAATAGGCCACTTTTATTATGGCTATCTATGTCGGTGAATCCAAATAATGTTCTTATACTAATACTTTTCTCTGAGTGTTTTCCTTTTAGCTCTTTTTTTTGAACGAAAATTGTATTGTACATTGAACTAATAACTACACACTGCCCTGTTTTTTCACCACATAAATAGATATTCCCAAATCCATTAATGGCAATTGCATGAAAACTATCAATTTCCTCTAAATAGGTGTTTTCCAGCCACTCATCGACAATATCCTCATAGTCATCAGGATCTACAATTGTAAATAATCCATTATAATAACTACTCCATCCTTCATTGTGCCAATAGTTAAGAGTAATTCAGGTAACTTGCCTCGCCACTTTTCAATTTTCTCTTCAGAAACATAACGTGATGTTGAGGCTTCGCCAAATTTTTCAACAAATAATTCAAAAGCTTCATCGCGCATCTTATTTTCCTTTTCCTCGGCAGACTTCTAATTCTATCGTTACTTTTATTAAATTGTTTGATTTACAGTAAGGCAAGGTATCCTGATAACCATATTAATACGGTGTTCTCTGTTGGAAATCAGGTGCACTTAAATACTCTCTTACGCCAGGATCAAACTCAACATCCATCACTTTATCTGAGTTTAAGATACTTATGATGGCGTCTAGTCCTGGCCTAATGGGACCTAAAAAATGAATATTTTGTTTCTTTTGTATCAGTACCACCGGAATTACATCTAGATCAATTTCACTCACTAATTCAGGATATTCATCGATATCAATCCAAATAAAACAATCATCAACAAATCTTTCAGACAAAAGTGTGAAAGTGTCTTTCCATGATTCACAATTATGGCACCAAGAAGCACAAAAGCTTATCACCAGTTTTTTTCCAAAGGCTGATTGATAACGAATATTATCTTTATTTAAATCTGGATAATTAATCACCTCTACTCCTTATATTTATTCGATTAAAGTAACAAATATTATTGTATTTAATTTTATTACTCAGATGAAATAAGTGCCAATTTGCTATATGTCTTTCAAGCTGACAACCATTTTGAATAACCGCCTCACAATGAGAAATAGAAATAGTTTTACCTAAAAGTACTTTCCCTTTAAAATTCAGTGATAGTACTGTCCTTTTTACTGCTTCTTGATTAACTTGATTAACACTTGATGAAAGAAAACGAACTCGGCTATCAACCGCTAATTCGGCCTGTTCTACAGAGGCAAATGTCAATTCAGGTGAATTCACATCAATGCCTGTAATCAAACAAATACCTTTAAATGCTAAGCGCGATAATTCAGGGACATCAAGATAACCAATAAGGTTTTGAAGATAAGCGGTATTACCGGAATTAGCATAATAAACAATCTTTAAGTAATCAGGCAGTAATTGTATTTGTTCTGATAATACAACTCCATCAAGCATAGAAGATGTATAACCCATCAATCTAGCGATATTCTCTATTATTTGTGAATGAATTAAACCTTTACTTCCTTTTAAGCTATTTTCATTTAAATACAACTGAATGAGTTGAATTAATGCGGAATAAATACGATTATAGTCATCTGAAAGCCAACTAATTGCCTCTATAGCGGCATATTTTATTGTAAGGTCTGTTTCATGATTAAAGAGCTGCCATAGGTCTTCAGATACGCTATTTAGTCCCATATTTTTCGTATAGTCACATAGCGCTATTTTGACCTCTTTTGATGGGGAACTTAAATACTGTAAAAACGTTTCGTATTGAATAACCTCAGCATCATATGCTTTTATTTTCAATAGCGCGATATAAAACATAAATAAATCAATATCTTTAAGTATTGCTAATTGCGCATTTCTAGATGTGATTTCCACCCGAACTAGAGCATCTATAGCACCAATAAATGCATCAAAGCCTAATGTTTTTATCGTTCGCCAAAAATTATCAACGTCTTTCTCATTATCTAACTCATTAAAAAGCGAAGCATAAATAAAGGCATCCTCATAACCTTTCCAACGTTTTAATGCGGACAATGCTTCATGTAAACCAAGCTGCCCGGCATGATATAAACCGTCAAGGTTCGCGTTTAATAGTGCATTAAAGTGATTAAATCGCTCTACATTAATTAATGAAGAATAACGGCTTTCATGTAGCGTTTTATAATAAAACGTCGCATTATTCAGATGCTGCCGAATAATCGGAGTTGGATTTAGAAAATCAATAGAGATTACTGTTGACATATTTTTATCTACTAAACATGTTTTATTAACTATAAGGCCTAACAATCTTATGCCATACCGTTCCATCATACAGGTCTACACTATAATCACCCGCTACCACTAAAATGCCGTCACGCACATCCATATGGCCAGACAGAAGAACAGATTCATCACCATCCATCGGGCGTACCATTTCATTGCCGTCCCAACACTGTAAACGATAGTCATCACAAGCCCAGACTTTATCTTCAAACCAGCGCAGTTGATTCAGTAAAATCGTCGAGCCCCCGTGGTACAATTTTTCCCATTGGAATTGACGGCCACGCCATAGGCTGCCGCCTTCACCACCGATATACACATAACCATCTGGGGCGCACAGCACTGCGCTTAATTGTTCATTGGAGGGAAAGCCACAGGGGATCCATTGTTCACCATCATAGTGCCAGACATCCCCTTCACCGCCAACGGCATACATATCTTGCTCTGAAAAACCATCAAGATCCGTGAATCCCATATCGGTATCTGTTTCTCCACCTGGAATACCTTTTTGAAGTCGCACCCATTTTCCAATGTCGACACGTTTATAAATTTCACGTGCAGAGCCGACATAATAGGCATAACCTTCAATGCATTTGATATTTTTAGGATTTGCAAAATCACCTTCCATGACCTTTTCTAAGGGAAACTTAGAACCACTACCCATAGATTTTACAAACCCATCATCCCCTCTAGAAGCAAGCATCCCTTGTTCTTTTGGTTTGAAACAAACTCCCACTTTAGGACTATCAAACCCCTCAAATCTAATATAATCAATCGGGTCATCTGGTGTATCTAAATAAATACATAACAACTGTGAAGGTATTTCACTATTCCAGAGATTTCTGGATTTTTCATAGGGAACATCTTTGCGTAAGCAAAAATACACGATATTTTTATCTCGGATTGCACATCCAGTAAAAATATACCCTTTGATATATTTAGCCCAATGTTCTTTAGTAACATAACTCATTATCTTTCTCTCTCTTTTTCAACTGTTATTGGATTACCTCGAGAGTCTTTGGCAGGCAATCGTGCATTCTTACACATCGGCAAGTAGTAGCCCTTAAGTTGTTCTCTTATGCAATGATTAGAACAGTTGGCATATGGAAATGTTTTTTTGTGGGAACGTACCGCCGCATCAATCGCCTGATCCATACTCAGTGTATTATTATCTAATTTATTATTTTTAACTAAGCGGCTAAGTTCATCATCCATCGCCGTATGAATACGCCCATGGCTTCCACCATGCCAAGAAGTTCCTTCGACACAAACAGTTGGGGCAATTGACGCATCATAATTTGGACAGGCGTCTTTTATCATATTGGAATAAATTAAATGATGCCCCGTTTGCCCTTTGCAACACCCGCCGTTGTTGGCCGGCTCCGTTTTACTCCCTCTAGCCCCCTTAATGGCATTTTTTACAGAATAGGGCACTAAATTGCATTTTCTTGCCCGTGCGCATGCATTTAATGAGGCTAATATTTCTTGCGTGTCTTCGGCTAACTTTTGGGCTCTTTTTATTTGTTCTTCAGGTGACAGATTTTTATAACTCTCCGCTTCTTTCATCAATTTCTTGATGTCTTCGGCTTTTTCGGATAACACTTTGATTTGCTCAAGCCCTTCTTCAGCCGCTGATTTAATAGAACTAATCTCAAAGCCAGAATAAGCAAGGTCGCCCAATGTCCAAATGGCCATTGCCGCATTTCCCCACGCTGGAACAGCACTACCCACAGCTTGTTTTGCAACTGCTTTCGCCCCTACTTTCCCCAAGGCTTTCATTGCTGCATTTTCAGCCATGTCCGTTAGCTTACTTTTTAATGCATTAACGTAATCCAACTCACTCTTTAATGTCTGTATCGACTCAGACATATCATCCATGTATTCTTTCGCCATTTCCTGCATTTCTTCAGGGGTATTTCCTGATACTTTTATTTCAAGCCCAGCACAATGGTCATCCGTCCAATGCCATTTTTTGCTGTTCTTTTTATTTTGTCGTTGCTTTTTTTTTGCTAAAGCTTTTCTGAGCTTGCTCTCTTTTTTGAGCGTTTGCTGTGTCTCTGAATTATCTTTATCCGGCTCACAACGTTTTTCAACTTGCGTATTTTCTTTATCACACGCTTTTAATCCCCCAAAAACACCGCGGGAAACATAAGGAAAAGTCGGTGTATTAGACGGAAAAGAACCATGGTTGTGTGTCATTAAATCTTGATGGCGGGCAACGCCATATCCTTCAAATTTCACATTCAATGACCATGAACGGAAATAAGCCTTACCTTTGATTACTCCCGTCATCACCCCTTTAGCTAACCCATAAGTGGCAGGTTCATCGCCAGTACTAGTAGAAAAAAATGAACGATCTTCCTGGGCTACCATGGTATTTTGAATAAACACCGTTGCGGTGCCATTTGATAACGCATCCGCTTTTGACGTATTTGGATAAGGAACTACACTTGGCCCTGGAGACCAGCAAGGGTCTGGAAATGCGGCCGTTGATACGCCATCAGATGCCTTAGAGCATGCTTCTCGATCATTAACATAGACACGTGTATCCATCTATTTAACCTCTTGATATTGTAAAATAATCGCCGTTCTTTCCCCGCTATCTGCGCTAGATATCACCAATCCGCTATCTCCGGGTCCTTCTGGATGTTTCATCCATTCAAACAAGGTTGCCAACATCATCACACTGCTTGCTGCTCCTGTTTCACCTAGGCTTTTAGCAATTAAATAATGAGGATAATGTGCAACTTTTTCTTTTAACGTACGAGTTGTTGCCAACGATATTTCTTTAAAATAAAAAGATTCGCCATTAGCGTCGCTAATGTGAAATTGAGTATCACTTAATGAAAGATATGAGCCTTGGCAAGCATGCTCAATTGCCTCTGATAAACTTTTTACTCTTAAGGGTAATTTAGTTTGAAGAATATGTGCCGCTTCTAGCTGAGTATCAAAACCAAGAATATTTACATGACTGTGCTTATTGTCTGCTAATGTCAAGGCGACTGAGGCTGCACCTTCCCCAGGAATAAAACCATCTCTGTTTTCTGAGTGTAATAACCGATGTGTGTCCATATAATGGCGAATAGTTTCTGCGTTAAAATAGCTATCGCACCCAATTAGTAATGCCACGTCAGCTGTTTGAGTTGACAATATTTCCTGTACAAAAGGCAGGGCTTCACCGATCCCGGCTTTACCTCGGTTAAATGCTATCGAGTTAGTATGAAAAGGCTGTAAGACTGTCTCTGAAATCATCTTAAGCCATTGAGGGAACATTCCTGGCCTATCTTCTTCCGGTAATAATAAACACACTACAATGTGTTCTTTATCTACCGTGATGGTTTTTAGTGATTGCTCAATGACATCGTTAATTAAAGCAATAAATCGTGCAGGTCCCCATATTTGGCAGTCATATAACAGAGAGCCAATGATTGGGTGATTTAGTGTGTCTCGAAAATGAGTTTCCCGGAAATGGTCTAGCCCCGCTCGAATAGCCGCGGTAGCAGAAAATAGGTCCGTTCCCACAGGGGTACATAGTCCAGCAGAAATAATTGACAAATATGGTTTATCTTTCATCTTACCCCCGACATGTCGACACTGGTGCTTGGCGAGATACGTAACTATCTAATAATGGCCCTACAAGCACTTGTTCAACATCTTGAATAGTACGGATCTGATGATGACAACGCCAAATAACAGAGAAACAATTCTTTTCGGGTTCAAAATAGAGGGTATCTACCTTAGGTGTTAGCAATACTACCTCGCCATCACGCTGATATAATCGTACGGGGATATTATTTAACCTTGGAAGCTTGAAATGAATTTCTGGACGAGTCGGATGTATATTGGTTAACGTAATCACTTCATTACCGACAGGAAAATCAATCTGTTGGTCATCTGGTACAGATTGGAAATAACATTCATCAAAATCATCCGGTAGAAACGGTGCCGTTTCATTACGCCATTTATCATCGAAAGTTCCCGCGTATTTCACACGCTCCCCGTAATGGCGGGGTAATACTGAGAGGGCAATAGGCTTAACATCATTATCAGGTGCATCGACTAGTTCTTTTGGGTTTTCTAATTGGGGCATCATCATCTCCCCATTCGGTTTTTCTAAAGAAAAATAACCTCTTCCTAATGGATTAATAGAGTGAGAGATCATCTCATCTTGGAAATGATACTGCCCACCAAAAGCAAAACCATAATGTAAAGGAACGGTTGTAAACGGAGTCACATCACCTGCCGTATAATGTTCAGTTCCCTGTTGCCACTGTCGGTAACCAATGACAGAGAGACTTTTTTTCATTTCACCGACCTGTACCGATACCATTAAATGCTGAGTCGGTTCGGCATTCGGTGCAAACGCGTTAGCATTAAAGATCACATCACACTTATGCTTTCTTAAGACAAAGTCAGCATCATAAAGAGGAACAGAAGTTCCCACTTCACCAGTATATGTATCCGTATAAGCCAGTGCTTTAGGAGGAATAATTGGACGTGCAAGTTGATTATCATCAGGTAAATGGTAGCTAGCTTTCATCACCACAACCAGATATTCAAATCCCGCTTTATCAATCATCACTGTCGCTTTAGCCGTCGTATGTTTAGCGTTATTTATCAACTCCATATTCCTAGTCCCCTTCAATTAACTTGCACTGAACCGCCCTTAATACGGTTCGTTGCTGAAGCATAGTTATCAATATAAAGCGCTTTTATTTGCACAAAACCATCCGCAGTAAGAGTTAAACTCGACTCACCACACTGTAATGTAATAGATTCACTTGCTTGAATATGTAACTGCCCATGCTCTGGAGACGAAAACATCATGTTATTTAACGGAGTTTCTGGCAATATCATCGAATGATTGTTTTGTTGGATCAGCCCCATGATTAGTGGGTTCTGCTTATTACCATTGATAAATTGAATTGCACAAATTTTACCTATGTCTGACTCCACTATCGGCGCTAAACTCAACGCTAAAATAGGTGTATCAATCTCATTTAATGCAATAAATACACTTTTCTCACTGTAGCTAACAAGCCGAGCTAATTGAATCGATGGAAGTCTTGCTTGCTCTTCAGCCAAAGAAAGAGGTTCTGTTTGTTCAATGATTTCATCTAGAAGTGATGGATCATTTGGTCGTATTTCATTGGTTATGGATAATTTTGTCATGACTAATTACCTAAAATAGTTTTAGCTTTAAATGTAATATCGCCATTAGCTTTAAGGAACTGATCACCTGACGTTTCAATAATAACTTCATGACCCTGAATACGAATATATCCGTCTTTATCCATTCGCAATATCGATTTTCCACACACTATTTCAAATGAATCGCCCGCAACATATTGGATATTTTCCTTGACTATCGACGTCTTATTCGCACCAACCCTTTGTTGATAATTTTCATTGACGTGCAATTTTTTACTTTCACCCACTTCTTCATCTTGGTTTAGGGTCACTTTGACCATTTGATTTTTTTCAACCACCTCTAAATGATCAGCCAACACATGCGTAGTCCGATTATTCAACACTTTGGTATTCATATCCTTCTGGGCATGTATAAACACTTCCTGTTTGCCGTTTTCATCCTCAAAGCGCAGCTCGTTAAACCCTTCCCCTTTATGGGTTTTCGTCCGAAACGTGGTACGGGTTTTATTTTCAGGAAAACTGATTGGAGTCGCATTGCGACCATCATAAGTACAGCCCGTGATAATCGGCCTATCAATATCCCCATTGAGGTAACTAATCTGAACGACCGTTCCGATGCGTGGAACCGCAGAAAAACCATAGCCGCCGCCACTCCAGCCCATCGCAACACGCACCCAACACGAAGCACTATGGTCAGGCTCTCCACGTCTGTCCCAGTGAAAATGGACTTTCACCGCACCATGTTCATTGACATAGATTTCTTCACCCGGAGGGCCCACGACAGTCGCAACTTCATCACCATCCGCGGTTGGTTTATAACGATAAGGTGGCCGCCACTCTTGCGTACCAGGGATAAAAGAAACGCTGTTCGACAACTGAGTACCATCCCCTCCGCCATTGTCTGCCAGAGGTTGAACACCATGATGATTCACGCTAATAACTTGCCAACTGTTATTCATTGGGAGGTAAGGATGATTTGATAAGGTGAAGATTTTACCGGGCATCAGCGCAAAGCAGTTTGTTGTGGCACTACCCACCTTGCTCCCATTACGTAACTGTTCAAAACGAATTTGGGTGAGTGGTTTGCCCTCTTCATCTAATTGAAAGCGACCGTAACTTTCAAAGACGCTGTGTTGCCCACCCTTTTCCAATTTATTTTCATGTCTAAGCGGGTAGGAAGGACGAATGAAATTATTGTCTTTATGAATGGTTTCATCCACACACAGGTATTCACCGTACTGCCATGTCATGGCGGTACTGTCGCTGATATCCGTATCCGCTTGCGGGTTATACATCAGGTTAATTCCCGCCGTCATCCCCATATGTTCGTCACTGTAAAACAATTGGTTTTCTTCAAACCAAAAGTTAATCCCTTCCTCAAAGGCGAGACGACACCAAAAATCAAAGGCGGATTCTCGCTTTTGGGTGGTGTAAATACGTTTGGGATGTAAGTCATCACGGTAAAACTTGCAGTCCGACTTCACATGCGCTTCATCCAGCAAGGTTTTTAATATGGTCGGTACGTTTTGATTTTGAAAAATACGGCTATCTTGATTAAGGGTCATTACCCACATTTCTGGACGAATATCAAAGTGATACCACGTCTTTACGCCATCCGTATTCCCTTGAACCGCCCCGGCTAAAATGCCATTCACTTTACGGACTTGGACACCATCACGCTTGACGGTTAAAAAAGAGGCGACGCCAAGGTGTTTCTGAAAATCAATAAACGGTAAGGCACTAACAGCACTAATCGAAAGGGAAAATAACGAAGACAACCCTTCCGTTAAATTAAATTCGGTAACTTGAAAAGTTTCATCGGGTAGCCCAGCAATTGAGCATGTAAACACCAAGCCACTTTCCAGACTTCCCATGCCTAGTGCATCTAACAATGCCCCGTGAGCGGCTTGTAATGCCTGACTTTCTGAAAAAGTTTGTCCACCACCAAGTTTTAATCCACCACCAAATCCACCGCCATGGATAAGCGGGTTATTGGCTACACTGTTCAATTGGGATGTCGCCTGAGTTGCCATAGATGCCGCTGTTGATACCAAAACCCCCCCTTGCTGGGCTAATGCTGCCGCTTTTTGTACTTTACTGGACACCAACTCATTGACTTTAGATTGCACTTTATTTTTAACTTGATTTACCGCTTCATCTTTGACAATAGAAACGGGGTCAATGGTGGTTTTTTTGGGGTCTTTGCTAAACATCACTAGTCTCCATGACAAAATGGATAAGAAGCGGGGAACGAAATAAAAGCGATGACGAGCCCAAAAGAGCCCGTCAAAAAGGTATTACGCTTCGAGCGGTGCGCGCCAGTCATCAGCACCCGATGTGCCTGCAACCGTGTGCTCCCAGTCCACTTTGCGGTAAGACAGAGAGACTTCGATTAACTGCGTGAAATCGGCTTTTGCCGGGTCTTGGCAGTGTGGCATTTGGCAGTCAATATTGACGATAGTCGCATCGGTTAACGTGGTGGTGAAGAAATGCTCTTGTTTACCTTCAACTGAGGTGCGGTACCATTTTAGTTCCACTTTCGGCAGCATTTCGCCAGAGGCTAAGGCGTTATACAGCAGTGGAACCGCTTTATTTAACGCCACGGTGAAACGGAACGGCTTGTGCGCACGTTGGCCTGAAGGCTGGCCGGATTGCGGGTCTGTCGGTACAGTCACAACGTGAGAAAATTCTTGCACCAGCATTTGGTCTTCATGACCTTGTACATAGATGTTACCCACAGAATCCGCAGTAAATGCACCGGCAGTGATGTTGCCTTGGGTTTTTCCTTCAATGGAAATATAGCATGGAGTTGGCATAGCGATATCCTTTATCAAGAATGACAAATTGAGTTAAGTAAATATAATTAACTGTTAATTTCCGTCATCTCAGCCAGTGCGCACGGTAAGATTTGAGTTAAGGATAATAAAAGCTTATGGATAGACTGTAAACCTAGCGGCCTTTTTGTATCTCCCTAGGATAAGTGACTTAGCGTAAACTGGTTGAAATATCGCTATATAATTTCAGAAAAACACTAAAAATGAATCATAACCGAATTATCATCGAACAAAAAATAGACCAAACTGCGATAAGCCCAGTAAGTTCTAATGTACATAGAAATAAACTATGTAACCAAATATTTCAATCGAAAAAGTAATTACAACAAATTGATTTTATTAAAATAGTTCCACAATCACCATACAAGTCTTGTAAGTTTAATTTTTCCTCCTTATTTTAATAGTGTATTAATCTGCACATATCTATTTTCTTGGTGGATAAATTCATATAAAATCAAACTAATTTCATTTAGCTCTGATAGAATCATTTTTTCATAGCGATAATAATTACATCATCTGTATCGTGTACGTATATTAGTTACGGTCAAGGCGTACAAGTCCAATAATAAATAACTAGACTGTACTTTGAGTATCTATCATGGTTTATGGTTATCAATCTGTTCCATAACAAACTGATATAATTTATCAAACTCGCCATCAGCTAAAACCCTCGCAGGGATAACAGTGCCTTCACCATCAGAAGCAAAAATAAACAGATACTCTTCCCTGATATAACATTCTTCTATATTTTGCCAAAATACCCTGACTAAGGTGCCCCTCGTCATATTGTCTATGTATTTCCTGTTAATTTTAACTTTGACTAGAGAATCAGGATCGCTATGTTCTTTTTCTTCATTTCTATATAAGTAATGCATTTCTATTCGAAAGGTTATATACAAGCATGCTAACGAGCTGACTAAGCCACAAAAAGAAAAAAGACCTAAGTTTTTTAAGCCAGAAAAACCATCTACAACTGAATAAGCCTTATACCCAATCATCAATAAGGCGATCCCCGATACAATCGATGCTATAGCTAATAAATTCCATAGATTAGTAAATAATCTGTATGGCATTTTTTCCTTATCTACAGTAACTGGCATTTGAATGAGTTTTCGTATTTTCTCTGCTTCCAATCTTGATGGTGAAAATTGAATTTGATAACGGCTTTTCATCAACTTTAATTCCTTAATTTATCATGAAGAATGAATACCAGAGTTGACTATACCTCTCTTCGTATTCATGCATTAGCTATGGTCAAGGTATTCCGTTAATCGGTAAGTCCGGTGGCTGTCTTTCTGAAACCGAAGAAGCCGAAGTGGAATATTTTGATAGGTGATCAAAATGAGCCAACTTGAGTAGTTGGCTCATTTGTTTTTATTACTTTGCTGATACTGACTGAAAATAATCTTTAACTCTAGAGGATTTAAAAAGAATATAAGTCAAGAAAATCATTATGATTGGTAATAATAATACACCTATAACACCGCCTGTTTTCTCTGCCATGCTTGAAAACCCATTTCCTTCGAGTGCGTTATTAATCCCTTTAAATGCAGAAAAAATTGACATTAGCGTTATGATTGACCATAGAATTTTCAATAAAGCTGCTCCAATTTTTTTCTTCATTAAAACTAAAACCACAGTTAAAACTTCTACTGTCGGTAATACAAGTTGATACAATGTCAACCCAATAATTAAGAACGCCCCATCAGAGCTACTCCAGACATCAACTGATGAACTTAATCTCAACATGCTAGAAACGTAAAAAAAAGCGCCAGTTATATGTATAAGCATGAAAAGGGAAAAAACAATTAATATAACCCATAGAGAAGCGGGCATTTTCATAACGACCTCCTGTGTCAAAGGTCGTTATGTTAATTTAACTTAAGTCAAGTGTCATTGTTTTGTTCAATGTCGCTTCTTGCGTATTTTTATGCCTATTGATACTCAACGATTTTTCAAATATATATCACTGACACGAAACCCAATAATTAAAATTAATATCAATCAGTTAAATTAAATCCATGACACCCCTGTCATTTCCCTTCATTTTTCTCTCGAAAAAAAGCCAAATAGCCGGACATAACCTGCCTGGTGAGGTTGTTATCGTGGTGTTCTCTTTTTCAAGCTAGGGAATAACACTGATGGCAACTTACCGATTAGATACCGATTTAGCGTTTTTACGTGAATGCAGTAATGAAAAACTGGGCTTGCTTGTGTCTGTACTGACTCATGACAGTATTGATTCACCGTTCATTGTCTAACATACGCCACCAGAGCAGCGTCCCTCGCTGTTCGGGGCTTTTATGTCCTCACACAAGCTATTGTGAAACGGCGTTTAACTGTTGGATAAATTCCAATAGCTAAAAGTTTCTCTTTACCATCGATTCGGTATATTAACCGCCAATATTTTCCGTCATTAGTTTGAACCGATAGATACAGCCCACCACCATCAGATAGTTTTTAGTCTTTTTCTTTAGGCTTACTGGAATCAATTTGCTTAACGGTTAGCTTCATTTGGGGGTACTCAAATCATGGGGTATAAATGTACCCCATATGTGCCACCTAAAGGGGAGAGTTTTCAATAGACGTTAGTAGATATTGGGATAATGGGATTTAGTTGAAATACTTGATTGCTTATTTTTATAACTTAAGGGGATTGGAAGACTTTAGAAAATGTTGCTAGAAGTGAAGATGGCGGAGGAGAGAGCCGTACATAGCATTCACTTCATTGATATTAAATGATTATTTAAATTCTAACTTTATATATACCCCCAAATGTACCCCCTAATATTTTTGTCTTGCCTGTTTTGAGGTGATTTTTAATCTCAATGTTAGCCTTACACTTTCCAGTAACATCATTGCATAAATATCATCAATGGTGATTTTATTGCATATAGTGAAATACCAACCAGAAATAACCCTGCTCGTCTTTTCACGACTCCGTTTCAAACGGAACTGTAAAATTAACACTTGTGCGATTTCAAATGACGGCAGTGGTTAATTTGCGCACCTCAATATGAGGTGTACAAAATAGAATAGGTAGGCTGGTGGACTTATTCGAACTGCCCCGATATTTTCGGGTTAGCTAAACTGGTCATCTTAAAGAGGGTCAGTTAAAGGTAGGCAACTAATTGTGGGTTAGTTTAAAGAGGAGAAATAGCCTGTTTAGATTTCCCGATTTCAAATCAGCTTGTTGATACTAACTTTTACTAACCAGTAACTATCTGCGCCCCTGTTAGCTGATAACCATTAAACCATTCGTAACGACCTGTAGCAGTTACTTTGTTTCCTTTCTGGCAGGTCATAAGCTCAAGTGCGTTAATATCGAATGCCACTATCTTTAATGGGTACGGGCTACGCTTGTCACTCTCAGCCTGAATAGTCATTGTGGCCATAACTTTACCTGACGCTGTTTTAACTCGCTCAGGGGCTTTTATTACCTTTCCTGATGTGGTGATCCTGATTGATTTTGCTTTTCTCATTTCTGGTTTATTCATCTTGATACCATCACAATATAAGCTAGTGGTTAAAATATAATGCTAGTGGGACGCTGGAAGATCGGATAATAATTCTAATTTCTAGGGGTGATCTAAACGTTAATTTATCCATGATGATACGGGATAATCCCGTATGTATCTATAAGCTATTGATTATGCTTAATTCCGTTAAATCGACGGAATCAAAATATAATTGATTGATAACGCTTAATTCTGTCACAAAACCAGATTAACGCTCATTGGTCATCGTTTCAGTGACCAATGGTAAGAGGTGGCAATGCATTGTTTTCATTACTAACGGTTAAATTGACCGCCTGAAACCTTGTAGTAACCTTAGTGTTAGTTTCCATTTCCTAAAGTGCGTTTTCACTGGAAACCATTGTGGAAACCTCACCGTAATCTCACCGTTATCGGCTTAATCCTCCCCGTAACATCCCCGTTTAACCTTACCGTAACCTTACCGTTCAATCACATTATACGGGCCGTAATAGGACCGTTATTTTAGCTTTAGTCATTCATGTTCAGAGTAGATAACCTATTGATTTACTAAGTAACGCATATTTGCGTCACGGTAACTTATTAGCATCTACAGATTGCAACAAAATATCATTTAATGAATATGGGCGACTAATCACCCATATTGCCAATGAGGTATCAAGCAAACCTATTTATTTTTACTTTTTTTCCAAATTATAAAATGAATAATCCCTAAACCACCGTGACCATAAATATAAATCTCAATTAAAATTGTGAGTGATTTATGAATACTTCTAGCCTCTAAAGCAAGTGGTGACTGCTGTAACCATAGAATAAACCATGCAATACCAGACAAAATAACAATTGATAAAGCACCTAACCCTAACCCTTGAACTGTCGCGGCAAGCCCTTTAGGTGAGCTGTCTGGTAGCTTTTTAGCTAAAAGAGAGTTTATATCTTCTTTGATTTGCTTAAAGTCCCCCCAGAGATAGGGATAAAAATATCTAAACCCTCGCCGGTTAAAACATAACACGACTAAAAAGAACGTTAAGAAAAAAAGCACAAAACCTGAAACGATATGAATCCAAGTGAATAAATAAGTCTCGTCAAAAAACGGAACAACTACTGACTTAGTTCCCGTCATCCAATTACTCACAATGATTTGTGATATTACCAAAAGTAGAATTAACGCATGTAAAATTCTTATTTTTTTAGTCTGATAAAGCCCAAAAAAATCCCAAATCGATTTTAATATGCTCACAATGCTTCACCTTTTTTATAATATTTCTCACAGACACAATTTAATAGCTTATAACACTCTTGTTTATGGCTTTAAGTCCTAAGCGTAGAATATTTTATATGAAATATAGTTCACATCTACCAATTAATTACGACCATCCTTTTAAGATGATTACATTTATCGTTATGAGATGTTTTTATTATCAGTATGAAATTAATATTCAGAGGACAAAATTGTCCTGTGGGTATCGCAATGCTTATTTGCATTGTGGTTACTTTTGGTGGTTACCAAAGTGGTTACTTTTATCTCATGGCCATGATTAGAATATTGCCAGCCAGTGACGAGCCTCCAATTTCAGAGCCTCATGACTCCTTAATCTCAAGGAGTCCTATTTAACCGCCTTAAGTACCCTTGATATCAAGGCAACCTATTATCGTTTTGGTGCTGGCTTAGTCCATTGGTAGGTTGGTGCTGTCATTCTCCGTCTGTGACGCTCTTTAGCCTGTATTGTCTGTGCTACACCTGTTCTAATGGCTAACCTATCGCGTCCGTTGAGTGATTGCCCTTGCTGGTGAGCTAACTCCATCATAACGGCTTCTATTGCTTCATGTTGTAACATGGCTTTACCTCAAAGGTGTTGTGATTATCGCTATACCTTGATTGTGCTGAATTGGAACAATCAAAGCCCATCATTCCACTAGCATAAAACATGCTGTTTTGCTGCGTACCATTCTGCGTACTTTCCCACAACATCATGATTTTATTTGATTATAACGAAATGCGAGAATTAAACGCATACCTACTGCGTACCTATTTAATTTTGGACGGACTTATAAATTTGTTTGGCGTGATGACAAGTTTTGACAAGTTTTCGACCACAACAATTAACAACATTTACTTTGTTCTCATGTCTGGTTTTGTCAGGTTCTCATGTCTGGTTTTGTCTGGTTCTGATGTCAACAATTATCAACATTCAGCGGATAGAGTATCCAGTAAAATATAGCCTTTTCGGTGGATACCAAAACGGATACCTTACAATCACTATAACAACACCATAGTACCACCGTGGTTTATATTAGTACCATTTCGGTACGTTATTACCGTGATTCTTTTTGATGCCAAAATAGCTACACCGTGTTTTTATAGGTTAGCTGTACTGGCTAATATTTAGCTACTATGGCTAAAGGCACTAATTTGTGGTTTTGATATGAGAGCTTCATTTCAAGCCGTCCTCAGCACCAAGGGTAGCATTTCAACTGTCACCCTTTCCGACTATGACCATAATCACAATCGTTAACCCTCCTCAATTTTGAGGGCATTGTTTCTATTGATAAATACAGGCTCAAAAATGAGCCGATTGATTCTATTGATAAAATTAGACTGCGCTCAAGTTTGAGCTTTGCCATGCATTCAGTTAGTTACAAGGCGCAATAATACGCTTTGCTTGTTTTACAGTAAGTTACCCTGACTTTGTTATATTAAGTTATACAATTACTCGTTAAATCCACCAGCAATTTTATATTTTCTAATCTGTATAACAATGTTATACGCTGATATAATAAGCACTCATTGAGCTGATAACGGACTATTATCATGAGTAAATCTAATCTTATTGCCTTTCGCCTACCTGCTGAACTGCAAGCCCTGTTTAATGATGCTGTAGCGAACTCTGGTACTGACAAAACAGCGTGGATAGTCTCGGCTATCAAAGAGAAGTTAAACCGACCAGACAGCAATCCTGATGCTCGTATGCTGTCGCTGGTGGAACGCCTAGAATCGTCTGTCGCGTCTTTGATTGCTGGTAAGGCAGATATTCCACCTTATACCTATAATGAGTCTGCTATCGTTTCTGTGGTTAATTTGGCGCTATCAGAGGGCATAGATAACGGGCGAATTATCGCTGAACGGATAAATGAAGCTGGTTATCAAACTAAAGGCGGTAAAGCATGGGATAAGGATATTTATTCAGCGTGGAAGCGTCACAAAGATATTGCTGGGAAGCTAAATTAAATAAGGTATCAACGGGCGGTTTTAGTAAACCAACTCGCCCGTTTAACATAAAGGGATTATGAGAACTCATTTAAGGTGAATAATGATTAATATTAATAAATATGGTTTTGAGCGAGTATTAAAAGCTCAAAGAATACGACAAGTAGCAATTGAAGGTATTAGCGATCTAAACAGCAGGATTGCTAGAGAAGCTGCTTGGGATGCTTTTTTAAGTGACCAATTAGATTTGAATTCAAGCAGAGATGTTATGAAAGCTGTTGCCAGAGTTAAATTTGTTGAGGCTGAGAGGGTTCATCCCGATCTTGAACTTGATATGGATTGGTTTGTTTTTTATTTTTGTGATGAAGTAGTTAAGATTATTACTTCAATTACAAAAAAAACAGCCCGATGGTTTTTTCTCAGTCTGTTTTTATTCATCGCATTAATTGGCATTACAATTTTAAGCAAATAATCGTCTAATTCCAGAATGTAGTGCTAATTAGAAAGGAGTGAAAGGTATCGTATGACTATTTTTCACTCTGTCAATAATAACCTCACCACACCTTAAGCCATGCAACCACCTTACCAATCCTTATTATCTGTAATGTTATCAACATGGCAGCATTTACCCTTAAGAAACCTTAAGATTTGTTAAGATTTATGTATGAGGCTTCGAGTCGGTATTAACTGAAATACGTTAGCAAATGTTAGCATCTCACCAATAATAATCTTAGGATTTCTTAAGATTTTGGCATTAGAAAAACGTTAAGAATTACTTTCGCGTTTAACATCGCCCATTGCTTTCTTAATTGCTGGTATTGCGCTTTCATAATTAAAATAGCCGCTAGATGGATGATACAAATAGGCCACTTTAACATTATCATTTAACACAGGAACCCATTCACCTAACATAGAGCCTAACACTATAACTACATCGGGTTTCAATAATTCTACAACGGCTAAAAACGGTTTTTCTGCTGCTTCCCACATTTCAGTTGTTGGCCTAATTCGCCCTGACTCCCCAACAATACCCTGTACGTAGTTGTAAAACGCCACATGCTCCCAGAAATTAGAGCGTGTATCTTCTGATAGTTCATCTTCACTATATAGCCCTAACACAGCTTTAGTAATTTTAGTAAAAAACGCATTAGGATGTTCTTGGGCGTTATGTTTTACAACATGTTGAGTCCAATCACTATCTGGCTCATCATCATTTTCAGCGTAATGTGACTCACCAAGTATGAGTATTTTGATATCAAACATATTGTTTTCATAATTAGCGCCAACCCAAGGATAGAAATTTACATTTTCCATTTTATTTATCACTCTAAAATCAAATAATTCTATCTACATTAGCACTCTCTACGATGTACATAAATCATCATTCCTAACGTGCCCGAAAATCATCATTCCTAACGTGTCACTAAATCGTCAAAGGTTCACAGCCTCACGCGTGCGCGTACTGCTCCGTTAATCATCAAAGTTCACGTTGTAGCTTCTCAATGATTGCTTGCCTCACAAACTCCGCACGATTGCCCCTAGTCACTCTATCGGCTCTAATGTGAATATCTACCATATCAATGACTGACTGCTCACACGTCACGATTAGGCGCGTTGTCGGCACATCATTAAAATAACGATTGGTTTTCTTTTTGGTTGTTTTCTGCATATTTCCCCCTCGCGCGTACTGGTATCTAAATCATCAAAGTTAACGCTTCAATTCTTCCTGAATATACTTAGCTAAATTGGGTAACGTTTCCTCTACACCTTTTTTCAGGAACTCTTTTTTAGCCGTTGGACGCTTAAAGTTCTGCTTAACTTTCGGGTCATGCACATACGCGGCATAGCTGGCGGAATAACCAATACGCCCCGTTACTCGCGTACCGTTAATGGTGACTGTGCGAAACTGGCTATTGATCAATGTTGAGGTATCGATAGGCGTATAGACTGCGGCCTGTGCTCCAGCATCGATAAGAAACCGCTGCATAGCTAAAGACACTCTTTGCTGAACATGGCTAACATAGCGGTCAAAGCTACCATTTCCTTTTTTACTGACAACTTTTACTTTTATCATTGCTGTACTCCAATAAAACTAAAGGGCAGAAATCTGCCCATATTTATTATATTTTGGGGCCTGCTGTTGTGTTGTTGATTACTGAACGGTGTATGGGCCCTTTCTCATTCATATCAGTGATAATGATCCTTGCCACATCTTCGCCAGTAAGCCCTTTTTCCATTCTTGGTTCGATGGCGGCATTTGCCACATGGTTTTCAATTACTACACTGAAATTAACACTACTGCCACGCCCGCCCTGTAAATCTTTGTTTGATATAACTCGCCCATTGTCACCAGGGATCATATATTGCTTCCCCGTACTCGCTTGGAATATCTCAGGCTTACCATTTTCACCGACACGATAGTATTTACTCGCATCAACTACTCCGCCATTCTTACGCCCTCCGCCAAAACCAACCATAGACATGGCTTGCCCTGCGGTTTGAGCGGTTGTATACGCTGATAATCCCGTTCCTGATGCCGCTCCACCAGTTGCGATTGATGCCGCGATTGCTGCTGGTGTCCATGCCGCTAATGCTGCCGCACCTCCTGCTGTTGCTGCCGCTGCGTTCGCTGCCTGTGAAGCAACGCCAATTGTTTTGGTCAGAATGAAGTTTTTAAGCATCTCCACACCAACCTGAGCAATGGAATTTACAACACTGTTCAGCATCGTATTACCTAACGAACGTAACGCCTCTGACGCATCCATTGAACCAGTAATTAACCCTGTCAGGACGTTTGAAGCATTACCCGCCAGAGAATCAACCGCTGAAGCCAACATTTCATAGCCTAGGTTCTGCTGCCTCATTAGCTCCCATTGTGCCGCTAACTGCTGCTGTTGATACTCTTTCTCTGCTGCGGTTCTGAGTAGCTGGTATTGCGCATCGGTTGCCGCTTTCGATGCGGTGAACTGGTCATGGCTAATCTGCTGTTTTGCATAGGCTTCATTGAGTATTTGTAACTCTTGCGCTTTGTATTCTTTCATCATGGACAACTTCTGAGTATGCTCATTAGCCAATGCCTGAATCGGGTCAAATTTAGCGCGGTTCTCCTCAATGTAATTCACTGAGGCATTGATTTTGATATCGGTCATTCCCTGATTAAATGACACCATCGCCTCACGCCCCATGCGCTCAAAATCTTCCTTGTTGATGAAGCCCTCATCTAACAAACGTTTGAGGGTTTTCACTTCCTCGCCAAAGGTATGCGCCAGTTTTAATTCTGGGGTGACTTCTTGAGCCGCAATAAAATCATTCACGCGCTGATTGAGGTCAAACAGTTCCGCAGCCTCTTTCGAAATAGCCGCTTTTTGTTTCTCTGTTGCCTGTGCCCCTAGTCGCTGAACAGCTTCATAGATTGCCATTTCGCGGTTAACATCGGCTGCGCCACTTTCCAATAATCCATAACGTTTTTTCAGCGTAGCCAATTGCTCACTCTGGCGTTTTATCGCTTCATTCGCTTGGTTGGCGGCTTTAGCTGATTTATTACCATTTGATTTACTGCTAAGTGCGGCTTCTTGGGCTTCACGTAACTTGCGTATGGCTTCAATAGCTTTCGGGAGTTCGGTATTGTAAGCCGCTGAACCTTGTTGTAATCCCATTTGCATAAGGAGCAACGAGGCGTTGTATTCATCCAGTGCCGGCTTACCGTCTTTCATACCAATAGTGAGGGCTTGGGTGCGTTGCTCAATCTCAGTAAGCGAGTTAGCAAGGTTCAAACTGACCGTTTTATCAAACTCATCCGTTAACTCTTGGATTTTCTGTTTAAATATTTCAGAGTCTTTAACAAATCCGTCAGCAATTAACGCCTTTTCTAGTTCTTTGATAGCCTGTTCTTTCTTAACTGCTGCCTCGCTGCCTAACTCCAGTGATCGGGCTACTTGCTGGTTAGCATCAATCACGCCTTTAGCTTGGCGTTGGTAAATTAAATCGGCTCTGGTCAGTTCATCCGTTTGTTGCGCTCTAACCTTAGCAATATCAGCGGCTTTTCCTTGCGATACCGTCCAGCGTCGAATATTTTGCTCACCTTCAGAAATAAGTAGCTCATATTGCTGCTGTTTTTTAGTCAGCTCCTTGATTGCGTCAACATAGCTGTCTAGCGCATAAGTAGAGCCTATTTCTCCATCTTGTTCTTTAAGTTTATTAACTGCCTTTTCAATTCTGCCAAGTTCTTCTCTATGGGCTCTGAGATCCACATTTACGGCTTCAAGGCTTTTTTTCTGTCCGTCTAACTCTGTGGTTGTTTCCGCTATTTTCTCGCCTAAGCGGTTAGCCACAACGCGCGCCTGTTTTGCTGACAGTTCGTCAATTTTATCAATCCACTGATCTACCCTGTCGTTAAACTCTTTAGTTGCGGTGTCATCGTTCATGGCGTTATACAATGCGTAAACACCTGCGGCAGCTAAAAAGAATACACCAGTAGGGCCACCTAATAACCCAACCGCTCCCCGTAACCCTTGCATAGCGATAGATTGAGTTTTAGCGGCTTGGGCTGCGCGGTTATTGGCTGCGGTCACTGCGTCCGTTGTGGTCGCTAGTGTGGCTTTCGCTTTTTGCTCTAATGCTAATGCCGCATTTAATTTATGGGTTGCGTTGGCTTCAACTTCTTTCGCTTTAGCGACTTGAGCCTCGGCTCTAGCAACTTCTTTACCTGTAGTGGCTAAATGCGTTTTGATTTTGGTTTCTGTGGCATGCAAGGCGTTGCTGGCTTTAGTGACTTTCTGTAAATTTTCTTCACTCTCTGTCATCTGATAAGTTATTTCAGCATCTTTGAGCATTGCGACCTGTCTAACTCTTAATGATTCAAGGCTACGCTGCTTAGCATCATTTGCGGCATCTAGCGCGTGAACATTGTCTAATGCTGCCTTAGCCGCCTTTAACTCGGCTTGTGCTGATACCGTCAGATTTCTAGCGTTAATTACTTCTTGGGAGGCTGCGGCTTGTAATGCCTGTGCTTTCATTTGAATAGCGCGAGTATGTGAAACCTCGGCTTGTGTGGCGTTAATTGCCCCTTGAGTGTGCTGTAAGAGTGAGGAGGTCGCACTGCCAATATTAGAAATATACCCCGCACCTAATAACCCAGAGACATTACTAATTATCCCTGTAAAACGCGCATTCGCGTTAGTTGCTCTAACTGTTGCGGCTGACGCTGCGCCAATTTGCCCCGTTAACTCGCTCATTTGACGTGATAGGCGGTTTATTTCAGGCATTTTTAACGCACTGGAAACCGCGATTGCTGTTTTATCAAATCGGTAAAAGGCTTTTGACGTATCATCGGCCTGTTTACCCATATCAGCCATTTTACGTTTTGTTTCTCTAACCGCTTTCCCCGCCTCAAGAACGCCCTCAGTATCAGCTTTAATGATGATTTCAACCCCATCAATCTCAAACATAATGACCTCTCTTTTAATGTTTCGCTGATAACCCGCTGACATTACCGTCACGTAATGCAAAGCGTGTCATTTCGCCAATCACATAAATACACTGATCTGTGATGGAATACGGCTTAGTGAATACATTCAAATACGGGCACAATAAATCATATGCCTTGCTCTCAACGTCGAACGATTCACCGCGAGACTTAACAATTGATACCGCATTATCAAATAGCCCTGCCGCCAGCAATTCAGGGATCACCTCGCCTGTAATGCCGTTATAAGTCACTAATGTTGTTCCCGTTTCCGCTTTTAGCCCATCAACATAAATCTGAGCTATGGTGCTTGCTAACTGCTGTAACTTTTCCATTAGAACCCCTCACGCTGTAAGGCATCACTTAATAGCCCTTGAATCAATTGGCTAATAGGCGCTCGTTGAATGAAAACATCTTTTTCACCCTGTTTTTCTTTAAATTTTTTAACGCGATCTACTATGTCGCTTTCAATTGACACTGCCTTGAAGGTTCTTTTTTGCTTATCCATGATTATTTACCCACCCTGTAGTTATATACACTACAATTATAATCCAGAGCAAAAAATAAACAACAATATATTGCTATAAATAATCGAAAGTATAGAAATATTTTCTACTTATCTTGGTTTTGATGGTATTAAGACAACAAAAAAACCGACTCAAGGTCGGCTTTTGTTTTTTAGGTGGGTTCTAGTTTAGAGGTTTTGCATAGTTGGTTAGAATAGCTAATTTACCATCTTTATCTCTAATACCAACTGAAACTAACACTTTGTACCCTTCTTTGTCGTATTCAGCCTTTATCTTGCTACACCCTATTTTATTTAGGCAAGCAATAAAGTTTGATTCATCCTCAATTTTAATTATTTTATTTGTTGGATCACCATACGCTACATTCACCTCATCAACCGCATTGTTAAATTTCTTCATTACTTCTTGTTGGCTTGTTTCACCCAATGCCTCTGAGCGTAATACTTGAACCAACCCTAGTTTTTTATTAAATATTAAAACCGTTGATCCTGTAACTCCGCTTGGAGTATTGGTTACCTCACACACAGGGAACTTACATCCTTCACCATCTAAGTTTAACTTTTGGATATCCTCCACCGACTGCCCCCACTTAAAGCCGTAGGGTGCTGGTGGACTGTTATCACATCCCGATAGAAACAAAGCCAATAAAGCCGTTATCATGATTTTTTTCATTTGGTGATCCTTTTAGTTGATAAGGCCAATTATACATAACCGCCTAGGCTTATGCTTTGGCGGCATTTTTCATAATAATTAAATATCTATTTTGTTTTAAATAAAGATAGAACATTGCCAAGTAGAGATGAAAAAAATCCGAACCCTAATGGCCATGTGGCTATTGAAGAATTAGCAGCACTTAAAGAACCCGATGATAAACTCATGTCTTTCATCTTTTCTCTCAACTCACTCATATCGCTAATATCATTTTCTTTCATAATATTATCAAAATCATTCATTGCCATGTTGTAGGCTTTTCGTTTAATTCCAGCATTAACTGGTAATTTATATCTCAATTCTCTTTCAGCTATATGTGGGTATACTTTATCTCCAAACTCAGCTAAAAGTGTCCCTCCAACTTGAGCGCCTCTCTCTATCTTACATGTAATAAATAGTGTTGTTATGACAGCGACAATTTCACACAAAGTCTCTTTGTCTTGTTTATTCGATGAGTTAATAGCTAAAAAAATCTCTTCACTTTCACTTCGTTTACTTATCTTGCCTAAGTTAACTTGAAGAAAATCCATAACACTTTTCCCATTTTCCTCAAACTTACCTCTTAATACCTCATCGTTTGCTAAGTTTGTGATTATTCGTTCAAACAACTTTAACCCCAACGCACCAAAAGCTATATCAACCATATAAACTCCATTTATGTAATTTCAATCTATTAGATGCATACTGACATGAGTGTAACTTAATTCAAATTTCAACCTATTATTTATTGTTCCATTCCGCCAGCTTTTGTTCTGCTATGGCTTGCTGTTCTGGTGTGATTTCTCCGTTAGGTTGCCCGTACATATCAAACCGATTGCCACCCAGAGTAAGAGCTTTCAAATATGCCTTGCGGCTGATGTATGACCGTAATCCCTGTTTAATGTGGCTCTCTGGGATATCCAGCCCTTTATCTGTAGCCTCAGCAATCATAGCTTCCTTGATGCCAATCATTAGCGGCTTGGCATCTGGCTCACTGAATAGCGTCCAATGCTTCGCTATACGGTCGATGCGGTGTTGTTTCTTCTTCGCGTGAACATCTGCCTTATTTTTCTTCTTCGGTTGCTGTTGGGCTTCCTGTGGCGTTTTAGCCTGTGTGTTTTTTGGTGTGTTCGTCGCTGGTAGATTTGTTACATCATTGTTATTTTTTCTTAATGATAAAGTCACTCGGGTCATGATTTCTTTTTCCTCAAAAAAACTTTTCTATTAAATACGCGATCAGGTGTTGGTTCAGTCGGTTCAGTTGGTTCAATTTGTAAAGATGATTGTTTTTAAAGTGTTTATTTGAAAATACTGAACCAACATACCCATGATTTGAACCGACATTTTCCATGTATGAACCAACATCGAATTTAAAAATGCCATCCAGTGGAAAAACTCTTTAATTCTGTGTGTTGGTTCAAAATGCCACTTTGTCGGTTCAAAACAGCCTCTTGTTGGTTCAGTGTTGGTTCAATAAATGCTATTTTTTCCTTATAAATCAATAAAACTTATCTACTGAACCAACTGAACCGACACTAAAACGATAAAATCACGCACATGAAAAAAACATTATGGGATTTTCATCCCTCCGCTAGTTGTTGCTCAACTGTTATCTTCTTCTGTGCTCTCTGGAGCGAACTGCAAAACGTAAACATTAAATTGCCGTCCGTCTATGCGTGGGCTTTTTCGTTGATAACCTCTCCCACTGGTGGGTGGTGTTAACATGCCAGCCATTTTTAACGCCTCAGCAAATTGTTTGTAGTTAAACCCTGCCGCGATTTCTTTCTCAAAGGCGGACGGGAAGGTATAAAAGATTATCGGGTCATCCTCATTACTGCCTTTCTTCCTATATCCTGCAAGGTCTCTAATAGGTAGATCCCTAACATCATAAGGAATTGGGGCAAATCGGCTTAATCCGTGAGCATTCAAAAACGCCTCAGCTTGTTCTTTGATTTGCTCATACTCTTTGTTTCCCGTGCCGAACTCTGCGACCCATACGTTAAATATTGCTTGAACTACATCCCTACAATCTTGTTCACTCCACCCCGTAATCACACGGCCCATAATCAAAGCGGCTTCAATCGTGGCGAATCGGTCGCTCGCTCGGTGTACCTGTTCCCCGTAGCTACTTGGAATTAACTTATTCCAGCGTTGCTGGGCGGCTCTGTAGGCTTCTTTAGCTTCGTCTTTATGATTCGATAGATACTCAATCCAATAACGTCCTGCTGCCCCATAGCTATCACGACAATTCACCTTGATTAAATCTGCGTGGGCTTTCCCTGTTTCACATTCGTGTAGTTCGGTGGCGCGTTCAATGGGGATATTCAGTAATCGCACTAATTGCCCTGCGTTCACTTTCACACCTGAATTTAATAAAAAGGTCTCAATGTCCTTTTCCCCTGTACTGATAGCCACCGTCCGCCAGCTTTGAACCTGCCTATTGCCACCATCTTTCGCACCTTGTATCTTGCCTTTGCCATTAAACAGCGTGTAAGCCGATTTATAGACGTGTTTAGGGTCTGCTCCTTGTCCGACTTCATCCAAATACAAAAGCCCGTCATTGTGCGCTACAGCCTCGTTAGTCATACCGTATTCAGTGCCATACCACGTTAAACGCTGTAAATCGGGATCACCGTATAAACTCACGGCCATATCTGCGGTGGTGCTTTTCCCTGCTGTCGATTGGGCGTAAATGTGAATACCAAAGCTGTCCGCCCCTGTGATACTCGTCATCGGTGCGGCTAATGCTGCGCCAATTGCAAACATCATAAAACTGTTACCGTTAGCCAATCGCGCAACATCATTCCGCCAGCTTTCTACCGTTCCGCTTGTCTGGTAGGCGGTAGCGGCTGCGCTTTGCCCGTTAAAAAATATCGGTTGCTCGGGTGTACCAATAATTGAGCCGTCAGGCATGATATACGCGCCTTTATGCCAGCCTGATTTATTGGTGATACTCCAATTCTCTTTGAATTTCTGGCGCAAGAGCCAATCAGATAAAGACTGTCTTAGCCCTGATTTAGTTGTCACAATTAGCCCTGCATTTTTAAGCGTTTTCCAGCCCTCACGCTCACCAATATCCCCCATCGGAACGGCTTGAACGTTGTTATTACCCCATTCGAAAATCAAATACTTTTGATTCAGGTCATTAACGCCTTTCGTGATACGTTTTATAGCGTTAGATAACCATTGCTCATGATTGATGATTTCCCCTGTTTCTTTGTCCGCTTTAGGTGTAACCAGAAATACACCATCGTCGCGTGATTCAATGCGTATTTTCATGGGGTCGCTTGGTTTTACTGTTTCGGTAACGCTTTCCTTTGCCGTTACAGTCAATGTAATCTCACTCATTGCCTCGTCTCCTTGTGGCTGATATATTCCCTCGCTGAAAGCAGAGGCAGTAGCTTCCCTCTCTCTGGATTGCAGGTAATCGTTCCAATCTCCCTGACAAGGCGGAATTGAAACATAGCCGCTAACTTCTCTCGCTGCGACTTCTGCTTTCACCTTGCCCGTATTGACCTCATTTTTACTGTCATTATCTCCAGCAATAATAATTTGGCTCTCTGGGTACTTCGCCCGCATCACCTTAGCCACATGAGTTAAGTTATTCGCATCAATTGCCGCTACTGTGTGCGCTTCTGGTTGGATTAACTGGCACGTCATGGCGGTTGCTAATCCCTCAGCGATAATTACCGTAGAAACATTTACAGGTTCATTGATAGGGTAATAGCTGCCATTCTTCGCGCTATCGAGTAATAGCCTTTTCTCGCCATTGGGTTTAATGGTCTGCGCGGCTGTAATTGTGCCGTCAGTGTCTATCAATGGAATAATTAGCGAACCATCAGTTAATAGGGTCACGGTGGTACCCTCAAAGCCTTTCGCTTTCAGGTATTCAGATTCGCCCTGTTTAGCATTGGCAATAGTGCGGCTGTATCGCTCCGTAAAGCGTTTATGCTTCTCTATCTGCTCGTTAACTTGGTTCTGGGCTTGCTGGGCTTTCAATGCGTCCTGTTGCGCTTTTACCTCATGGCTACGGTAAGCTGGTGGATTGTCTGAACGGGTATCAATACCAATCATGCCAGCCACCTCATAAGCGGCTTCTGTCACGCTACCGCCCAGAACACGCTGAACCAAGTCCAACCCATCACCAGAACCGCACTGGTTACAAATAAACGTGCCGTTGCCGTCTTTATCGTCAAATCTAAAACGGTCTTTACCACCACAAGCAGGACAAGCCGTGTGCGTATTTAGGGGCACTTCTGCCCCAAGGTTAGATAATATGTTTTGCCATTGTCCGTTAGCTTTCAGCTTCACCTCACGGATAACATCAATTGGTTTCATCCTCTTCGCCTCCTGCAGGTTCAGCCATTTCATGCGACACACTTAAAATCGATTGATATAACGCCTCGCCTTCCAGAGTAAGACGCCCACAATCTACCGCTTTGGTTAAGGCTTCCAGTGCGGCCGTTTCGTATTCTTCAAACTGGTCTATTAACGGCTCAATAAAACAAACCTCAGTTAAGAAACAAAGGTACTCAATCGGTGAAATTTGTTGCTTGTTAGTACGGCCTTGGCATGTTTCCGTGTAGGTGTAACATTCCTCAAAGTCATTCGGGCGGCTTTTAAATACAGCAAAGGCAAAGGCTTTCAGCGCATCATCAAGCGAGTTCGCTTTGGTTTTGAATGGGATAATATTGCTCATTGAAATGCTCCTTTGTTCGCCAGTAAATGGTTTAAATTGTTAATCATGATCCCCCCTATCAGTGAAACACTGGCATAGTGCCAACTTCACTAGAACGAGCGATTTTCATAAGGCCATCATGCAAGATGGTTAGCCCCTTTCGCCCTTTTTCAGAGAGACGATTTCCCACTTCTGGCTGCATATTGATAAAGTCCATGTAAGCCCTGATAACTAACTGCCGCCCCATTTCCTGCCCGTATTGTTCACAAACAAAGTCCTCCATATGCGTAGTTAACAACGCACGTTCGCCCGATGGATAAACCGATATCCCCGAACCGTTATCGCTGTAATACAGCGTGGCAATGTCTTTGCCGCCTAGCTCATTGTCGAGTTCAATAACGCCATGTTTATCTCTTAACTCTTGAACAAATGACGCTGCTACTACCCAACGGCATAAAATCAACGTTTGCTCTAATGTTGGGTTAAACAAGCGTTCTCGTTCACCTTTTGAGATTGCCAATACAAGCTCAAACCCCATGAGCAAATCCGTGTCAAAATCACCAGCATCAAGGGATTTAAGCGCATCGTCGTAGCTAATTACCTTGTTAAGCTGACCATTCTCACGATAAACAACCAATACACCTGTGGCACCATAGCCAAAACTGGCAACGTTACGTTTGATAAATAAGCTCATTATTTGCTCCCTGCCGTTTCGTTCATTTCATCCCTAATCGAATAAACAACAATCAACACCGCCCAGATCATGTTTCTGGTTTCGCCACACTCTTCAGCTTCCAGCCACGTAGAAAGTAAAGTAATTAGCATTAATACTTTTGCTTTGTGCGGCTCTAGTAACCTTTCCACTTCGCGTTTCTGTTCCTGATTCATCACTTCACCTCACGCACATAGTTAATTCGGATATCGGTTAAACCGTCACGTTGCGCTTCTCGCATCACTTGCGATTGTGCGTCTTTCTGGGTGGCTGATATCACACGTTTGCTAATACCTAGCGTTAAGCCTTTCGGTGTTGTGCCATATCCTGCGATTTGAAACGTTCTCATGAGCGATAATCCCCCATATCCTGAATGTGTAGCTGTGAGGCTTGTTCAATGGCCATTACCATTGGTTTAAGTGCTTTCTTCTCCTTGCGACGTAGGTTCATGGCATAACTTCCGCGCCTACCGTGACCTTGATAAGAGTCAGCCTCTAAGCGGCTAATCAAGTTCTGAGCCTCACCAATTGGCATGGCTTCAAGTTCCGCCAGCGTGGGTATTTGAATGTGTTTAATTTCGGGAAACTCAGACAAACGAAAGTAGCTGTTAACCATTGAGCGTTGGACCTGCCACGACAAATCATCAGTAAATGGCTTGGCAACCATCAAATAACCTGATTCAGTGATAAGCATTAGCTCTTTTGCTTTTCCGCCTATTTCTAGTTCGGGCAACTCGGTACGTATTACGTACTTAGTGAGCAAAAAGTAATCCACCCCATCAATGAAGTGTTTTTTATGCGTGTTAAATGTGCGCTTTGCTGTACCTTTCGGGCGTTGGTGTACCTCGTCAATCATGGCAAAGGTCACAACTCGCTTACCTTGATACATAAATGGGCTTAAGCTGGTGGCATTGATAGTGACCTGTCTCATTTCATCACCTCCGCTAACCTAGTGATTTCTTTCTGCTGAGCACACACAAGGCGGTTAACTGCTCTCAGAAGAAAATGCGTATCGGTATCAGCTTCATTCTCTACAGCGGTTAACAGTGGGATTAGTAACGCTTGGAGTTCTTCGTTAATATGTTCGACTTCTTCTAAGGTAGATAAGTGACCAACTTTTAATTTAACTGTTTTCATTTGGTCGCCTCCTCGAGGGATTCGCATATTTCTGCGTTGAAGTCATACGCAATAGAAACGAGGTCGATTAACTCACGCGAACAATCGCTACTCACTTGCTCCAAGATAACGGCAAGCAATGAATTATTTTGCTGCGCTTTGTATGCGGCTCTGTCTAATGGAATAGGCTTGCTCATGCTTCCCCCTCAGATACGGCTTCTTCTGCTGTCTTGCTGATAATTTCAATTAGCTGAATTTTGAGTTCTGCTTCATCACGTTGGTTCGATAAAGACAAAGCGGCTTCTGCTAGGCGTTGGATTTTGTTCAATGCGTCAGATAGGCGTGAAATACTCATGCTTTCGCCTCCTGTGCCACAATTTCCTCTTGAAGAAATACACAAACATCACCTGATAACTTCGCCATAAGAGAAGCCAAAGTGGATATTTCACTGTCTTGTAACTGGTGCGGGTGTGATTCAATGAGCAGGTTAATTAACTCAATCTGATGCGCCTTTTCAGCGGCTTGATGAATATTGATATCTGCCATGATTAAGCCCTCCCTGCATAGGTGTATTCGTTGCTGAACTGGCTTAATGGAACAATGACAGGACTATCAAAGCCGTCTCGCTGAAAGGTCACACGGTTGAATTGAACCGATAGAACTCTGACGGTTTCGCCATTATTTTTGTGAGTGTAGAAATCATTAGGTTGAGGGTTACGCATGATGTTTACCTCCAATAGCAGGTAAGCGACCAGCGAATATCAGCATGTAATCACGTACAAGCATCAGTCTTGCACTGTTTTCGTTCGGTGCTGTAACAGCAATGCGGCAAGGTTTAGCGGTGTAATCGCTACGGTTTAACGCGAGGAATAACCATCTGTACGATTGGTTAGGGGTGAGACTAGTCCGCCCTATGACGGGTGTGTTATATTTACTCATAGTTACCTCGATAGCTTCGTTATCGGTGGTGATTAGATGCCCCGTTAGTGTTCCACCACTGCGGGGCATTGTTTTTATATAGCACTTACCTTTATACTGGTTCGCACCATATACATATAAACTATCATAGTGGTTCGAACCAATGCAAGATGAAAAAGACAAAAAACCATACGACCGTGCAAACAGCACAAGAAGAACAATCCGATTTGATGATGATTTGCTCAAACAAATAGACTCAGTTATTGGTAATGAGCCATTTAGTTCATGGGTTAAGACAGCCTGTCGTAACGAGCTGGAAAGATTAGGTGTTAAGCCTAAAAACTGATATTTGCCATACCAGAGAAGTAAGCTAGTATTAATATTCTCACTTGCTCGGTATTTAATATCGACGTTTCCAAGGGTAGCCGATTGGCTGCCCTTTTTTATGGACTCCAAAAACTCAATTCGTTCCTTTTTTATGGACTGACAAAACTCAATTTTCCCATTTTTTGAGATGAACGAATTCAAATAGCGGGATTTCCCGACGTTAGAAAGGTGAGAAAAATCACCTTTAGCAAATGGTGTAAATTCTCCACGTTTTGAGATATCCGAATTTGGATAGTGCAAAATATCAGCGGATTTATAACCTGAGAAATATTCCCCAGATTTATTTCCCGTAAATTTGGGTGATTGATTGGCGTAAATTTTCGCTAATACATCGGCTAAAGTTTTAGCTGATTGCTGAGCCAAAATATTGGCCGAGTAACCAGACGAAAATTTGTCTGATTGACTATAACTTGAAGTTAGATTCAAGATGGATAAAAGGGCGTCCACTTTAACCGACTCCCCACCTGCCAGTAGGGAATCATTCACTTGGTAGGCAATATTCACCCAATCGGGTGTTAATTGATTAGTATTTGAACTTTGATTCCCCCGATTTGGGGTATCAAACATTGTTGAGTTAATAGCCGCCATTAGTGGATTTCTCCATCAAGAAAATCAGGCTGGTATTTCTTCCACAATTCGCGTTCTTCACGCTGTAAATCAGCTTTCTTTTGCTTGCAGGATTGCAGGTCACGGCCGTGCTGTGAGGCTGTAATTTGGTATTGTTGCTGACGCTTGGTAAAGTTATTTAACGCTGAGAATGGCACACCATACGCGCCAGTTTTACGAATAGATGGGATAACGTCACGGAATACCCAATTAGTGAAACGATGTGCGAATGTGCCTTTAGTGGTTGCCTTGCGGCTACGGGCAATTAGTTTATAGAATCCAGACTCCGCTATAACCTGTCTGTTAGGGTTTCCCTGAATACCATAGTTTAAAGCTATAGTATTTTTTTCGTCCAAATCTAATGATTTTAAAGCATCACTTGAGTTTAATATTTCCAATGCGTCACAAACATCTTTAGCAACGAACCACGGATCATTATTAATTTTAACTATCCGTACCTCTATTCCCTCAAATCGAATAACGGAAATATCATCTGAATTAATATTTAAAATAGTCTCGTCGCTGAATTTAGGGTGAGCGAATCCACCAGCATTTAAGCTGTTATTTTTCAGTTTCATTTTCTTATTCCGTTATTTTGTCGGGTAGAGGCTTAAAATATTATTTACGTATGCTTTATCCAGTGTTTGGTAATTACCCTGTTCAGCGCGTTCATTAATTAAATTGATAACCTTCTGCGCATCCTGAGCCGTCTTAAAGCGGTAACGGTAATGTGACCCAATACCATCAGGATTAGGTTCACCAATGCGCTCTAGTTCAATATTTAATAAACGTTCTAATTCATTCGGATAATTACGGCCTGACGATAAGCGACAATGAATTAATATTTCATTCTCGGTAAATCCATTAATACCTGTACCTAACATATATAAACGGGCACGGTGTTTTTTCGGTGGGTTCTTTGGTAGAATAGATGACGCAACGTTATTCTGAGAAGCCACCTGTGACGGGTGGTTTTTCTTTTCCATTAAGCCACCTCACCAGCGCGTGATTCAGCAATCTTATTAGCGATCCATTCATCGACTTCCGACTCAACGAAAGCAATAGAACGAGTACCGATTTTTACTGATTTAGGGAATTGACCTGTTTCAATGAGGCGATAAATCCACGCTTTGCCATAGCCAGTACGACGCATGACTTCTGGTAAGCGAATGAGATTTTCTTTAAAGGTTGTTACTGTTGGCATGTAGCCCCCTGTTATCTGATTAATAGTACGCCTAGATAGACGTCCTTAGATTCAGGGGCTATTGAATCAAATAATCAACACGCTGTATGGAAGTGAACACAAAATAGTAGGAAGTGAAAAAATAGTCCTTAGAAATAGGAAAAGCCATTTATGATTAATTTGTATACAGTTTGGAAGTCTCGTATTTATATTTGGAAGTATCCTTATTCTATAGGCTAAATCCATCATCTGGTTCGTTTTCATCTAGCGCTTGATTAATCAAATTAGTAAGTGATTTTGTACTTATTGTTGAACCTTTCCCATATTTGTCTATAGCAGCAATGGCACCTTCAGCTATAGCACTTTTGTTCATTTTAGATCCATTCTTATAAGCGGCTCCTTTTTTATCGGTTAAAGCTAAGCATAAGCCAGCTATGAACATTAAAGCCGTGTCTTTACCAGCAAACTCATTCCACTTTTTCAGTTCTGGTATGTTTTTATCTGTTTCATATTTCTTTTTTAGTTCATCAGCTACTTTTTGGGTCTTCCTTCTCTCATCACTGAGTTGTATCTCTGCTTTATCTTTTATAAATTCTAAACAGCTAGGGAGCGGCACATTTACATCTAATAAAAATACTGCCGCTTCCATAGCTTTAACGCACACCTTATATGATTTCCATTCTCTATCTGAGACTTGTCTCATTATGTCAAATGGAGCAAACGGACAACTGTCGTTACTAAATTCAGATAATACCTGTGTAGCCTCACGCTTTGATAGCTTCACAAAAGAGTCGAGTTCGGTGTAGTAATATAAATTAAATGGCTTATTAAATGGAATTTCTTCATATATTTCTCTATATAAAATAGCCACAACATCAACATCGCTCACGCCTTGCATTTTTGCAATTTCATTAATAAATTCTTCTAAGTAAATTACCTGCTGTTTTTCTCTCTCTATCGCTTTAAAAAAACTCACTCGCCACCTCACGCCCTCATTCTGTAGGAGCTATGCCAGCTAGTAGAGGTGTACTAGTTTTCGGGGATCAGCCTAGGCATAGCTTTATTCTTTATAGTCTATGCAAGTCTACTACAGTCTATAATCACTGTCTATTTGTCCAGTTATGGCTATTTAAGGCACAAAAAACAGACCTTTTATTGTCTGGTTATGTATGTGGTTGCTGGTGGATTAAGCACGTTTAAAGTTGCCGTGTACAACATTATCCCCGTTCTCTAATGCCCCCATGTAATCAGCGTACCATTGAAGCATTTCTCTACGCCCATCAATGTACTGAGCATGGTTATACGTTCCACGGATAGAGTTTTTATCGACATGCGCTAGCTGTGTCTCAATCCATGCAGTGTTATAGCCTTGTTCGTGTAGGATGGTACTCATTGTGTGCCTGAATCCGTGACCTGTGGCTCTACCACTGTAACCCATGCGCCTAATCATCGTATTCAGTGCCATATCTGATATATGTTTTCTATAATCAGTGCGGCTAGGGAATATATATTGATAACTGCCACTGATAGGGTGTATCTGTTTCAACAAATCAATAACCTGCTCTGATAGTGGTACAATATGAGGGCGGCGCATCTTCATTTTTTCAGCCGGTATTTCCCATACTCCAGTATCAAAGTTAATTTCTGACCATTCCGCCTTTCTCAATTCGCCTGGTCGAACTCCAGTTAATATAAGTACCCTTAATGCCACTCTTACAATCTGGCTTCCCATGTACTTATCTATAGAAGAAAGAAACTCTGGTAATTCACTTACTGAAAGGTGGGCGTAGTGCTCACGCTTATGTGGAACAAAGGCACTCGCTAAATCTGGCGCAGGGTTATACTCAGCCCTACCAGTAATAATGGCGTACTTCCACACCTCGCCACAACGTTGACGCACTTTCTTTAGCTTCTCGGTTGCTCCGCGTTTTTCCATAATAGAAAGCACTTCAAGTAATTCCATTGGTTTGATTTCAGCAATTGGGCGATTGCCTATATAAGGAAAGACGTCTTTCTCAAATGCGTCCATCATGTCATCACGATAACCAACAGACCAGCGATCCTTTCTTCCCTCATACCATTCAAGGGCAATGTTTTTAAAGGTGTTTACGCTGTCAATCTTGGAGGCTTGCTTCTGTTCTTTGCGTTGTTGGTTTGGGTCAATTCCATCCGCCAGCAATCTCTTTGCATCATCACGCTTTCTTCTGGCATCAGCTAGTGTAACGGTTGGATAAATTCCAATAGCTAAAAGTTTCTCTTTACCATCGATTCGGTATTTTAACCGCCAATACTTTCCGCCATTAGTTTTAACCAATAGATACAGTCCACCACCATCAGATAGTTTGTAGTCTTTTTCTTTAGGCTTACTGGAATCAATTTGTTTAACTGTTAGCTTCATTTGGGGGTACTCAAATCATGGGGTATAAATGTACCCCCATATGTACCACCTAAAGGGGGTAGTTTTCAATAGGCGTTAGTAGACGTTGGAATAATGGGATTTAGTTAGAATGCTTGATTTACTTGGGATTGGAAGACTTTGGAAGACGTTACTAGAAGTGAAGATGGCGGAGGAGGAGAGATTCGAACTCTCGGATGGTTTCCCATCGGCGGTTTTCAAGACCGCTGCCTTCAGCCGCTCGGCCACCCCTCCGCAATGACGTGCACTATAAACATCCTCTCATTGGATGTAAACCCCTAATTTGATCATTCGCTTTAAAAATATACGCTTTTCATACTGTTGGGTGAAAATATCGACATTCTAACGACTTTACTTGGGTTATACCTCGATTTTTGCTAAATTTACGTTCTAATTTTATTTGAGTTGAAAAGAGTATGTTGGTTTTTAATAATCAAGAGATAGAAACAGACGCGCAAGGTTACCTGCTTGATAGCCAACAATGGAGCGAAGAATTAATTCCTTTGCTAGCGCAGCAAGAAGATATTGAAATTACCAATGAACACCTAGAGATTATCCGTTTCGTCAGGAACTTCTATTTGGAATTTAATACCTCACCTGCTATTCGCATGTTGGTTAAAGCAGTTTCTCAACAATTTGGCGAAGAAAAAGGCAATAGCCGCTATCTATACCGGCTATTTCCAAAAGGGCCAGCTAAGCAAGCCACTAAACTTGCTGGCCTGCCAAAACCGGTGAAATGTATTTAATTTTTCACTAATAGCGGACACTAAAGTCCGCTATTGGCTCGGTCTTCCAGTTTTCTGTGAAAAAATGGTCTACTTTTGCTCCCGGTGGTCCCCCAGCTTTTAGCCACTCATCAACAAATTCAATATCTTGCTCTGTTCCGTAAACGGCTAGCTTAACACTGCCATCATCTCGGTTACACACAAAACCTTTTATGCCGTTCTGATTAGCCCAATGATAGGTTTGGTAACGAAACCCAACCCCTTGAACACGACCATAAATATAAAAATATCGACCTGATGCAGTCATGTGAGCCTCCGTTGTCAGAGCATAATGTATTGATACCTTCTTTTTAACAGTTGTTTTTTATTCATTGAACAGATAATCTGCTAAATGAGGCACTGCTTTTCATAGTTGCGTATAAAGACAGTGTATTGCGTTATTAATAATTGTCCATATATTAGCTTGAAAACGCGTAGCACTGCCCATATATAGTTTGAAGTATAAGCAAGGCTTTTAGGAGGTCGCTATGATGATCACCAGTAAATATGGAATCGGGCAACAAGTTAGGCACAAACTTCTCGGCTACTTAGGCGTCGTTGTAGATGTTGACGCTGAGTATTCGCTCGAACAACCACATGATGATGATATTGCCGCTAACAGCACACTACGCGATCTACCTTGGTATCATGTTGTTATGGAAGATGACAATGGGGATGCAGTTCATACATATTTGGCTGAAGCTCAAATTACTTATGAAACCGTAGAAGACCATCCAGAACAACCATCAATGGATGAACTAGCGGAATCCATAAGGTCTCAGTTGCAAGCTCCTCGCCTTCGCAACTAACCTTCAATTATCTATATTGTTATTTATGAACGCAACCGTAAAGCAGCTCACTAGCTGCTTTACTTTTTAACGCTAGAAATACTTTATTTTTCAAGGCCTAAAGCGGGTATTTCTTGTTTCGGACATTTATCCATAACAAACTGCAAACCAGCCTGCAAAGCGATTTGCTGTGCTTCTTCGCTAATCACTCCTTTTTGTAACCACAAAACTTTAGCTTTAATTTCCACGGCTTCTCTGGCCACTCCTACTGCAGCTTCTGCATTACGAAACACATCGACCATATCAATAGGCACAGGTATATCACTAAGCTTTTCGTATACTAGCTGCCCTAACAAGGTTTGACCTGCCAATTTAGGGCTGACAGGAATAACGGTATAGCCTTGATGTAAAAGATATTCCATGACTTCATAACTCGGCCTATTTGCCTTATCACTCGCTCCCACTAAAGCGATTGTCCGGACACGCTTTAAAATTTCAGCAATTTCTTGATCTCTCATCAAAATATCTCCCAAAACCTATAAACTATTCATTAGCATTATGATATATGTTGTATATCTTTGCTCATTCAATTTTTAAAGATGTCTATCTCGCATCTTATTTAAGGGAACATCATGGAATCAACTACCCGTAAAATTACAGCCTCAAAAAATATTGCTTTGGTTGCCCATGACCACTGTAAACCTTCATTATTATCTTGGACTAAGAAAAATAATGAACGGCTTCAAGCTCACAATTTATACGCAACAGGAACTACAGGCAATTTAATCCACCAGCACACTGGGTTGCCTGTTACGAGTATGCTAAGTGGCCCAATGGGGGGAGACCAACAAATAGGCTCAATGATTGCGGAGCAAAAAATTGACCTATTAATTTTCTTCTGGGACCCTCTTAATGCCGTGCCTCATGACCCAGATGTTAAAGCACTACTACGTTTAGCCACCGTTTGGAATATTCCTGTCGCAACCAACTCTGCAACCGCTGATTTTTTAATCACCTCACCCTATTTTGATAATACGATAGACGTCGTTATTCCTGATTACGAAAGCTATTTAACCAAACGAACTAACTAATTCTATCTCTATTAAGCGCCAGAGTATTCTGGCACTTAATAGATCATAATATAGCTTTAAGGTTTCTTTTGTTTTGGAACGCCCAATTGCTTGAGTTCATCGACAAATTCTGACGGTTTTTCTGGGTGATAAAGCAACCAAACTTGCTGCTTAGCCCGTGTTAATGCGACATATAGCAAACGCCTTTCTTCTGCATGGTCAAAATCTTCGGGCTTAGGCAATAATGCTTGCTCAATAACTGATTCGCGCGCAGGAGCAGGGAAACCATCCTTTCCGCTATTCAGACCACAAATTATCACATGATCTGCTTGCTGCCCTTTTGAGGCATGAATAGTCATAAACTGAATATTTAATTTTGGCCAACGAGTTTTGGCTTTATCTAAAATATTAGGTTTTAAATAATGGTAGCGGGCTAGTACTAATATCGTTTCATCATCAAGGACATAACCACTCATTTTATCCAATAAGCGTTCCAAGGCATCTTCATAAAGAAGAATAACAGATTTTTTATTCCCTTTAGTTAAACTATTCAATGGCTTATCTAACTGCATAGGGTTTTGTAAAATAAACTGATTTGCAACCTCACCAATGCGTTGGTTAAAACGATAAGTCGTGTCTAAAGCGCAAAGTTCCCCAATACCAAAGTTATGTTCAAACGATGTCGTTAAGTCTAATTCTGCACCACTAAACCGGTAAATGGCTTGCCAATCATCTCCAACCGCAAATAATGTGGTTTGCTTATTCTGCTGACGTAGTGCTTGCAGTAACTTCGCTCTGAGAGGTGAAATATCTTGAAACTCATCAACTAAAATATGTTTCCATGGGCTAATAAAACGCCCTTTTTCTAAAATATTAATAGCTTGATGAATTAATCCAGAAAAATCAATTGCACCTTCATCTTTCAAAGCGCTTTTCCATACTTTCAATAGCGGCGCCATTAAACGAATACGTTTTTGAAAAAGATCTCTTATTTCTTCCGACGTATTATCAATCATGTCCTTCTGGCTACCGCCATGCATACGCATTAAACTTAGCCAACGGTCTAAACGGGCAGTGACTTTAGTGCTAATTTTTTCGTCTTTCCAGAATTCACCGTCTGGAATTTCCCATTGCAACTCTTCAGAAAGCCATTCTCGCCATCCTTTTGCCTGCGCTTTCTTTGCTGAACATTGTTCTCGCCATTCGTTTAATAACAGTGTTTGTCGTTTTTGAGTGTCTGTTTCTAACTCGCTAATCACTGGCGATTTTTTGCTACCTTCACGAATGATATGTAGAGCAAGCGCATGGAAAGTTTTAGCTTCAATATCTTGTTGTAAACGTAAATGAATACGCTCATTCATTTCATCTGCAGCTTTACGGCCAAAAGCCAACAAAAGAATTTGTTCTGGTTTTGCCAAACCTCGCAAGATTAGCCAACCCGCTCTTGCAACTAGGACTGATGTTTTACCACTTCCAGCCCCCGCCAGTACTAATACATTATCCTCACCATTAATCACAGATAAGGACTGTGAATAATTGAGTGGTGATGTTTCTACTTGCTGGAAAAAATCGTGATAACGAACTAATACAGACTCACACCAGTGATCGTTAATTTGTTTTCGGCATTCTTGACCGCTATTCAGCCAATTCAGACATTCGTGATATTGTGCTGCACAATTTTCATACAATGAAATGCGCGCCAAAGGCATAGGCAGAGACGAAAAGTTTTGTGATATTTTATCTTTTATTTCAGATAGATGACGTAATGTTAGCCACCTGTCTTGTTGTGTCAATTGTTCAATCGAATTAACTAATTCAGTCAATACACTAGCACTGACTTGACTCATTTCAGTGCTCCATTGTTGCCATTTTTCATTCAAATAATGGTAAAAGCGCTGAGTTTGCTTCCATTCAGTACCATGTAAACGAACAACTTGTTCATTCACAATTTCAAATTCTAACTCCCCCCAAACAATCCCTCTCTTACAACGAAGATCGATAAGTTCATTAAATGGGATAAGATATTGGTGGTTTTCACCACTCACTTCAATACCTGCGTTGAGTAAGCGAACCCGATTGTAGGGATGCTGAGCCAGACGCTGTCCAATCTGTGTTGATTTCAGTTCCATACGTCCTGCACCTGAGAAAATCAATGACAAAATACGGTTGGCTTGATTCCAAACGGTTTTTTATTCCTTGCAAACAAGCTATCCTATATAGATTAGGGCTTGTCTTACCTTTGAGGTACTTTGTGTTAACACTGCTTACCAGTTATCGTCGTGTGCTATATAACAGCCATTTTTTATATTATATCCGAATATTTATAGCCCTGACAGGCGCAACCTTAGTGCCGTGGTTGTTAAACCAAGAGCCTAAAATCACCATCCCACTGACATTGGGTGTGGTTGCTGCAGCACTAACTGACTTAGATGATAGGCTAACTGGCAGAATAAAAAATTTAATTATTACACTTTTTTGTTTTTTTATTGCATCAGTTTCTATTGAACTACTTTTTCCCTATCCTTTATTTTTCTTTTTTGGCCTCGCATTTTCTACCTGTGGCTTTATTCTTCTCGGCGCTTTAGGGCAGCGATACGCAACCATCGCATTTGGTGCGCTGTTAATTGCCATTTATACCATGCTCGGCGTACCCATTTTTGATACTTGGTACCAACAACCCACATTATTACTCACAGGGGCAATTTGGTATAATATTTTAACCTTGATTGGGCATATCTTATTTCCTGTTAGGCCATTACAAGATGCAATTACCCAATGCTATCAGCAACTTTCAGCTTATCTAGATGCAAAAGCCAACTTATTTGACCCTGACTTAGAAGATGACTACCAACGCTCAGTTTATGATTTAGCATTAGTAAACAGTCATTTGGTCAGTACCATGAACCAAGCAAAAATTGCATTACTGAGTCGGTTAAAAGGAGACCGGGGGCAAAAAGGTACCCGAAATTCGCTACAATACTATTTTGTTGCCCAAGATATTCACGAACGAGCGAGTTCGTCTCATATTCAATATCAACAACTTAGCCGTACTTTACGTCATTGTGATATTTTATTTCGTTTCCAACGCCTATTAACTATGCAAGCGAGAGCCTGCCAGCAAGTTGCTCAATCTGTTTTATGGCGTAAACAATACCAACATAACCCTCGTTTTGAGCGTACTTTCACTTACATTGAAAAATCGCTACAGCTACTAAAACAGCAATCGCCTGAGCTTCATGAAATTAAGGCCCTATATAACTTACTTAAAAACTTAAAAGGAATTGACGTCCAACTGAAAGGCCTAAGCCTTGAGCAGAGTTCATGGCAGCAAAATAATAAGCAAATAGAACAGTTATCTGACGAATCGTTATCAGGTATTAGTGATATTATTTCGCGAGTTAAGCACCATTTAACACCAAAATCCTCTTTATTTCGCCATGCAGTAAGAATGTCAATTCTCCTTTGTACTGGCTATATCATCATACAACTATTTGATATGGAAAGAGGATATTGGATATTACTCACGAGTTTATTTGTATGCCAACCAAACTACAGTGCCACTAAACGGCGCTTAGCCCTTCGCATAATAGGAACTATCGTTGGTATTCTTATTGGCTTACCTTTGCTGAATTTAATCCCTTCAATGGAAGGGCAACTTACGCTAATCGTTATTTCTGGTTTACTGTTTTTTATGTTTCGCAGTAGTCAATATGCCCAAGCAACATTATTTATCACACTTCTCGTTTTGTTTTGTTTTAACCTACTGGGCGAGGGGTTTGATGTTGCACTTCCACGGATCATTGACACATTAATTGGTTGTTTTATTGCATTACTTGCAGTGAGTTTTATTTGGCCAGACTGGAAGTTCCGCCAACTTCCCCAAGTCATTCAAAAAACAATGGACAGCAACTGTCGCTATTTAGATGCTATTTTACAACAATACTACCAAGGTAAAGACAACCGCCTTGAGTACCGAATTGCACGTAGAGATGCACATAATAATGATGCAGAGTTCGCTTCTATTGTGTCCAATATGGCTTCTGACCCCAAGTCTTATCGAATCACCCAAGAACAAGCTTTTCGCCTACTCTGCTTAAACCATACCTTACTCAGTTATATTTCTGCATTAGGCGCACATCGTGAAAAAATGCAAAATGAAGGTAACCTTTCATTACTCAACGACGCAATTTGCTATGTTGAATCGTCGTTACAAATCACCACCATTGACCCACTCGTTATTGATGAAAAATCAGATAAGCTTCGCCATAGTTTATTAAACCGAATAGATAACATTTCAACTAGTGATGACGAAAAAACGTTACTTATCATGGAACAAACTAAGTTATTACTCGAATTAATCCCTGAGATAAAACAGATAATTCGAACCATTAGTGCGTCATAAATATACCGATGAGCGGGTATTAAAATCCTAAATACCCGCCCATTTCATATCGCGTAATGTAATATTAATTATAATAACAGTCGCTTTCCGCAGGTTTAGACTGACGTCAACTCAAAACTATTATACCAAGCAATTAACTCTTGTTTGATATCCTTGGGTAAAACAGCACTATGACACCCTTCTATTGCAGCGGCTAAGCCAATGAGTAACTTAATACTTGGGTTATTCCTACCATGTTTTTTTAGCTTCATAAAACAAGCCTTTGCCCCCATCATACGCAGCTCATCAACATGCGATACCCCGATTTTCCCTAGTGCGCGCTCAACCGACATATTCATATTAGGCAAATCTTTTATACGCATAGTCATTGATTGCTTTTGTTTTAATTCCTCGATAGCTGAACGGTACGCCAACTCAATATATTGGAGAAACAAGGACTCGTCATGCCAAACTTGTTCCGAAAGTAGATAGTAGCGCATTTCCAATGGAATGCCTTTTTTACTATAAACTAACCGATTAAACCCTGACGCTTCAAAGTGACTTCTTGCCACTAAGCAGCCACGCAAATAAAAACAACCGTCGAGTACCAATCCTACAATGGCATCATCGACTAATAGACAAAATCCACCAAAATGATTTTTGCGTTTTAGCTCGCCAAACTGACTTAACAAACGAGATAAATAAAAAATTTTTTCTTCTTCTAACAACATTACCAAACTCCTTTTTGGGTATGCTCAATTTTCATCCTTGAGAAAAATAATTTTATAACTTCTTTTTTTACAGATAATTACGCATAACTAATTTTGAGAGCTTCCATAAAAAATGCCAAGAAGAATGCAGAAAAAAACAACAAAGTTGCGAAGCGCTTTGAAAAAATAGTCTTGATATTGGATGGATATACAGTTACTGTATGTTCATACAGCATTGTAACGAGGTAAATTATGAGCATCTATTCTTGGAACAACTCAACAGAACATTCTCTTAATAATTACGCACAATCAATCCCTGCGACAGGGCTTACTAACAGCTCTATGCAACAAGGTATGGTGAGCGAGCTTGTTTACGATGAAAAACACCCTATTATGGATTACATTTTGTTGCCAATGCTTCGCCAGTTTGGGGTTCAATCACGCTGGTTACTCTGGTTAAGCCCTAATAAGAAACTCAGTAAGCACTGGTTAGAACAATCAGGAATACCAACTCATAAGGTTATGCAATTAAACCATATGGAAGATATCACTACGATTGGCGCCATGGAAAAAGCACTAAGAAGTGGTAATTACAGTGTGGTTTTAGGGTGGCTACCTGAAATAAGCGAGCAAGATTTTGTTCGCTTGCAATACGCAGCTCAAGAAGGCCGTTCTATCGGTTTAATTATGCGCCCACAGAAAACGTTTAATATGATTAATACACTAGCAGGACAGCCAAACCACTTAAAAATTCATTCAAATCATTACCACTAGCCAAGATTAAGAATTTTCTTACTAAATTTAACCTTTAGAAATATTTTCCTCTAAAGTTAAATTAAATGTATTGTAGATCAATCAGATAGATAAAAAATAATCATTACAGAAAATATACATATCTCTCTGATTTATACACTAAAAAAATACTTTTTTTAACGATTATTGCTCACTCTACTTGTATCTTTTTAAGTTCGTTGTAGACTTTAGCTTGTTCGGCTTATGGCATTATTTTTTTACTTTTATTATTTTTTTGTAGATAATGTCTGCGAAACCTAGCAAGTAAATTAAACCAATGGCATATAATAAGGCTCAGCGAAGCCAAGCCAATATTGGATGATAACGAGGCGTAAAAATGAAAAAAACAGCTATCGCAGTAGCAGTGGCAGTAGCAGCTTTTGCAACCGTTGCACAAGCAGCTCCAAAAGATAACACTTGGTATACCGGTGCTAAATTAGGTTGGTCTCACTATGAAGACACTAGCCTGAATCCAGCAAAAACTGGTACAGACTATGCAGGTTGGGGCACTGTTGGTAACAGCACTGACCGTGACACAATCGGTGCAGGTGCCTACGCTGGTTACCAATATAACCAATACTTAGGCTTCGAGCTTGGCTATGATTGGTTCGGTAAAATGAAATACAAAGGCGCTGGTAACAGCGGTGACCTGAAATCTATGGGTGTTTCATTAACTACCAAATTAAGCTATCCAATCATGGATGACTTAGATGTTTACACTCGTTTAGGTGGTATGGTTTACCGTACAGAAGCTAAAGCTCACCAAAATGGCCAACGTTTCAAAGAAACTGACACTGGCGTTGCACCTGTATACGCATTAGGTCTTGAGTATGCAATCACTCCAGAGTGGGCTACTCGTTTAGACTACCAGTGGGTTAGCAACTTAGGTGATAAAGACAACATCGGTACTCGTCCAGACAACGGCATGCTGAGCGTTGGTGTTGCATACCGTTTCGGTCAAGCTGATGCTCCAGTTGTTGCTCCAGCTCCAGTTGTTGAGCCAGCAGCTCCAGTTGTTGAAAACAAACGTTTCACACTGCGTTCAGACGTTCTGTTTAACTTCAACAAAGCATCTCTGAAACCAGAAGGTCAGCAAGCTCTGAATGAACTGTACAACGAACTGAGCAGCATCGACCCAACTCAAGGTCGCGTACTGGTAGTTGGTTTCACTGACCGTATCGGTTCACAAAACTACAACCTGCCACTGTCACAGAAACGTGCTCAGTCAGTAGTTGACTACTTAGTATCTAAAGGCGTTCCAGCTAGCGCAATCGCTGCAGAAGGCCGTGGTAAAGAAGATCCAGTAACTGGTAACAAATGTGACAACGTTAAAGGCCGTGCAGCTCTGATCGAGTGTTTAGCGCCAGATCGTCGCGTTGAAATCGAAATCCAAGGTACAACTGAAGTTGTAACTCAGCCAGGTGCTTAATTCTTAGCCCTAGTTTGAATTTCGAACTGAAATACAAAAACCCCAATTAATATTGGGGTTTTTTATTACTAAAAATAATAGACACGATACAAAAATTCATTTTTAAAATTAAACTTCCCGCAATCATGTCATATAGCTTGAACTACCAGCACGGATCCTCACAGATCTTCTTTAATTATCTTTTTCCTTTGGTGTTCCAAGGATCGCTTGCAAATCTTGTTTTAATGAGCTCATTTGGCTTTCATATTTATCTTTATGTTCCGCATCTTCAATCAACTGAATAATAGTTTCAGACAACGTTTTATTACGCTTCACAGCAAGATTAGACAAACGCTGCCATACTGAAAAATTTAAATCTATTGATTTCTTACGTGTATGTGGATGCTCGGCATTGAAATGACGCTTACGCCTCGCCCGAATACTCTGTTTCATTCGGTTATCAAGCTCTGGATTCATATGCTGAGTGATCCACTTTAGTACATCAACCGGTCTATTTTCCATTTTTAGCAGCAAGTCTATGGCTTCTTTTTCTGCGCTTCTTTCTATATAGCGGGTAATTGCTTCGCCACCTCTTGCTTTATTGACGAGGTATTCCCATTTCCAGCCACATTCAAGATTTTCAAGCTGCTGATATTTCATAATTTTTCCTGAAGAAAATTGAACCTATTTTTATATTAGCAAGATTATAAACAAAATACTCATGCAGATATTCGATTTAGTGGAATATTCACTTTTTCAATAAAGAAGGTAAGCCTACCTTGTAAAAATAGTGTACAATCCGCCCCTATCTGTTAACAAATTAATAAAACTGCATGTCCACATTTGAATACATACTCGTCATCTATGGGATTGGCGGTGTATGCGCAATGCTATTTACCCTACTCGTAACAAAAGATCCAAACTTTTTTATGCGCCTACTGAGCGCCATACTTATTGGCTTAACTTGGCCAATGACACTACCCATTGTATTTATGTTTTCGTTATTCTAGTCGATAATTCAACAATTATTGCTGCAAGATTGCCTATCAAAGGCTAATATAACAAGCTTGCCCATTGGGTAATGAATTAGCCTGAAATTTGTTTATAAAACAAACAATGCTATTTAGCAAATTTATTCAATAAACCTTTTTCAGGCATATACGCCCAGCTTACTGGCAGGCATTTTATTTATAACTCTATTAATAGCAGATAATTATAGTGATCAGTCAAGAACTAACATGGCAAGGCCTAATTCCTAACTTATCGTCATTTCAGACGAAATTTGTATCTTCAGAAACGTTGACCCCTGCAATTTTATCAGACATTCAGCCTAGGCTATCTGATGGCATACAACATTTTGTTGATGAATTTGCCCAAACGCGCTTTATGTTTATCAAGTCTGATGAAAGTGAGACATATCTTAGCCTTTATGCTAATGCAATTACCCCATTACTGGCAGAGATAAATACTATTGATGGTGACTATCAATTATCTGAAGATAACCGCGTTTTCCAGTGGGAAAATGGTGTTACAAGCCGTTTTTCTTCTCGTGATAAAATCGCTTACCGTAATTGGATAGAACCCGAACAATTATTTGGCTATGTTACCCCTTCCTTGAATTTAGTCCCAGGCTTACTTCACCAAATCAATGGTGGCATATTAGTTATCGCTGCTAGCACATTAATTAATCAACCTTTAATGTGGGCTCGCCTAAAAAATATGGTTAACCGTCAACAGCTTGAATGGCTACCTTATTCGGATAATCAACCTTTACCCATTGAAATTGAGCCACAGCCTTTAGAACTTAAAGTCATAATTGTTGGTGACCGACTCGCTCTAGAAGAATTTGAATTTACATCACCAGAGCTATTTAGCTGCGCTATTTATGGCGAATATGAGCCTGTTATGTTCTTCGAAGATGAAGAACAATTGACCTTATGGATGCGTTATATTAAATCCATTATTGATTCAAATAAATTACCGAATATTTCCCCTGATGGGTGGCTTCCTTTTATCCAACAAGCTGTACGTTACTGTGAGGATAAATTTAATCTTCCTCTTGATAATCTTTGGTTAGTTCGCTCCCTTGTAGATGCCAGCCATTACCATGTCAACCATTTGCTCACTAAAGAGTCATTTAACCAAGCTAACGAAAATCGCCAATGGCGCCATAGTTTCCTAGCAGAACGTACTCAAGATGATATTTTGCAAGAACAGATCTTTGTTAAAACCGAAGGCGAAGTTATCGGCCAAGTTAATGGTTTATCTGTTTTGCAATACCCGGGGCACCCTGACGCTATTGGTGAACCTTCTCGAATTACCTGTGTCGCCCATTTAGGTGATGGCGAATTCACTGACGTAGAACGCAAAGCAGAGTTAGGTGGTAATATCCATGCCAAAGGCATGATGATCATGCAAGCCTATTTAAATTACGAGCTTAAATTAGAGCAACCTCAACCTTTCTCAGCCTCTATCGTCTTTGAGCAATCTTATGGTGAAGTTGATGGTGATAGCGCATCACTCGCAGAGCTGTGCGCTTTAATTAGTGCATTAGCACTACAGCCTATTGACCAGCAAATTGCTATCACTGGTGCGGTTGACCAATTTGGCTATGTCCAACCTATTGGCGGGGTGAATGAGAAAATTGAAGGTTTCTTTGATATCTGTGAAAAACGCGGGTTAACTGGCAACCAAGGTGTCATCATCCCAATGGCAAATGTCCGCCATTTATGCACCAAATCTGCTGTCGTTGAAGCCGTAAAAGAAGGCCAATTCCATATTTGGCCCGTTGAACATGTCGCCCAAGCCATTACTTTACTCACTAAACAACCTTACTTTGAACAGCAAGCTGAAGAGGAAAATGTACACCTGTTAGCTTTAATTCAAGAACGCATTAATCAAGCAAATTCACCGGATAAGGCTAGACTTCCTTGGTTCTTAAAATGGATGAGTTAAGTAAAGATTGCGTAAAAAATAGCAGATCGGAGTTGTTCAGCGTACAAGTGTAAGCTATCCTGTAGCCCTACACATAATAAAGGCTATCTTAAGAACATGGTTGATAAACGCGGATCCTACACAAAAGATGATTTAATTGCTTCTGGTAAAGGCGAATTATTTGGAGAAAATGGTCCTCCACTGCCATCAGGAAACATGTTGATGATGGATCGCATCGTCAGTATGACTGAAGATGGTGGCACATTTAATAAAGGTTATGTGGAAGCTGAACTGGATATTAATCCAGACCTTTGGTTCTTTGGCTGCCACTTTACAAACGACCCTGTCATGCCAGGCTGTTTAGGCCTAGATGCAATGTGGCAGTTAGTTGGCTTCTATCTTGGCTGGCTTGGCGGTGAAGGAAAAGGACGTGCTTTAGGCGTTGGCGAAGTTAAATTTACAGGCCAAGTCCTCCCTACTGCGAAGAAAGTCACTTACCGCATCAGCTTTAAACGCGTGATCAACCGTAAGCTGATCATGGGGTTAGCAGATGGTGAAGTCTTAGTTGATGGTAAATTAATTTATACTGCAACAGACTTAAAAGTGGGTCTTTTTAAAGACACGAGCGCATTCTAAGCTTTGAAATGCAAACCTCCGCAATGGCGGAGGTTCTTAAATTGATTGATATCTTTAACTTAAAAACCCGAAAATACTCAAATAAACGAGTACAGGCTATTTAACCTAAAAGATTAAAAGAATGTGGGGTTACACTACCGCTATGGTTCGATCCTCCATCGCCTTTCGCCAACCACCTAGCCAATGCGACCGAGCATCTACTGCTTGATATGGGCACAGTTCTTTAGAGCGCCCTGCTAAACCTGCTTGATAACCTCTTGATAAAGCTCTTTCTAAACGGTCTCGCTTCTGTCTTTTCATGCCTTACTTCCCTCATCATTTAAATGGAAAAGAAAACAGCACCTACTATTTTTTAATAGGTACACTATAGAAATAGCGCCCGTTGATAAAAAAATCAAGTAAAGATTTTCATATATTTGTCATAAATAGCATAAATGTGACTTGTATGTGGCAATTAATATAATCTATTGATTTTAATCATAAATAAAAATATCCTTTTATTTATCATCATATTAGAGAACAAAAGAATTTATCATTCACTAATATATAAATTAAAAAGATATCTATATTTAATAAAAATAATAATGCACCTAAAATATATAAACCATATATATTAAAGGTGCATTTAATATAAAATACTTAGGTAATAACTAGTATTTACCTATCTCTTTCGCAATACTCTCAGCCACTTGCTGCCAGCCCATCGATAACGTACGGACCAACTCCGGGTAACCATCTTCATTTTGATCTAATTGCACATCAAAATTACGGCGGATCACGTTGTTATTATGAGAGTAAGTCCAAAAGCCTTGAACTAATACTTTACCGTCATACCGCCCATTAAAGGCCGTTAAAGTGATATCGAGCGTATCCGGCGAGTTCTGTAATGGCTGCAAAGAAACTAGTTTTTCAGGTAATGCCGCAGATAATTCTCTCACCATCGACTGCCCAAGCTGTTGTTCTAATGGGCTAGCCCATAAGTGTGTACTCGCATTGGTATAACTGACATCTGTCGTTTGGTAAGTAATACCATTTGACGTCAATACATCCGATAACATGATGCGCTGTAACCATACTTGGCCTTTATCCATCACCTCTGCAGATTGTGTCTGAGGAGTTTTCATTGGCAATTGATAGTACTTTTTCTCAGGAGTACTACTACAAGCCGCCAACAATAAAACAAATATCGATAATAAATATCTCATTATTTTTTCACTCCTTTAGGCTCAACATCCTTCGTTGGCTCAGCTTCAAAAACTAATGCGTTACTCTTATTATTTAAAGTACGTAAAAGTGGCTGAACTTCTCTCAATACTTGGTCTAAACGCTGCATGTTATCCACCATTTTATTATAGGCTGGTGAACCAGGTTGGAAACCTTGCATTGCACGGTTCATTTCTTGCAGTGTTTTTTGCAAGTCATGAGGTAAATTTTGGAACTCTTTACTCGCCATCACTTTGTTAAGCTGTGCCAACATGGCATTAGCTTCTTTAACAACTTTCTGCCCTTCTGCCAATGTTTGTGTCGTTTGATTAAGCATTGGTTCAATTGGCATATTGTTAATTTTATCCAACACTGCAATGACTTTTTGTTGAATTTGCGCTAACCCTGCACTGGTTGTCGGGATAATTTTATAGCCAGCAACTACAGTTGGGCCTTTATAAGGCTCTGCATTTTGCACAAAATCCAAATCAACAAATAATGCGCCAGTTAGCAAGTTTCCTGATTTTAATGATGCCCTTAAGCCATCTTTCAAGGCTAAATTTAATTCATTTTTCAAATTAAAATTCTTACCGACATCTTTAGAGAAACGCTCTGGCTCAATGTGAATCAAAACCGGAATTCTAAAGTCATTATCCAGTGATTGGTCTAAACCTTCCGTATAAAAAGGCACTTGTGCAACGGTACCTAAACGAATACCACGGAACTCTACTGGCGCTCCGGGTTGCAGGCCTCGCACTGAGTCTGAGAAAAACAAAACAAAATCTTGATACTGCGTATACAAGGAATTTTGAATACTACTTTGGTTATCAAACAGTTGGAATTCAGTATTTTCCTTCACATTTGCACCTGGAACCCACCCTGTTGGAACATCAAAACTCACACCACCGGTCAGTAATGTGGCTATTGAGCCCATTTCAACGTGAACACCTTGGGATGACATATCAAAAGCAATACCGCTGTCTTTCCAGAAACGTACATTTGAACTAATCAATTTGTCATAAGGCGCATTGATAAATAATTGGTAGCGCATATCACGCTTGTCCATATCAAAGTCACTAGTTTCAACAGAACCAACTCGGTAACCACGGAATAAAACTGGGTCACCTGGGTTTAGTTGCCCTGCCTTATCGCTCACCAATACAACACGAATTCCCTTAGCATCTGGTGATGCAAGAGGCGGAGTATCCAATAAGGTGAACTCGAAATGCTCTTTTGCCGCTAACCCCGGTTGAAGCTCAATGTAAGCACCTGAAAGTAATGTGCCAAGCCCAGTGACGCCATCACGCCCAATTGTCGGTTTTACAATCCAAAACGCGGAATCGGTACGCAACAATTCTTTCATTTCATTATTCAAGCGCGCTTTAATAATCACTCGACTAAAGTTGTCATCAAGTGTCACGCTTTCTACAACGCCAATATCAACGCTGCGACTTTTAATTTTCGTTTTACCCGCTTCTATTCCTTCAGCATTGTAAGTGATTAATGTCACTTCAGGGCCTTGGTTGCTAAAGTGGTAAAATAAAACCCAAGCACCAAGCAAGAGCGTCACTATTGGGATCACCCATACAGGCGACCAACTTTTTAGCTTGCTAATTTTGGCATTGGCCTGCGGTGTTTCTTTTTCAGTCACCCGATGACTCCTTCTTGTTCAACAGTATTTACTGCATTTTTTCTTTCACAGCGATCCCAAGTTAATCTAGGGTCAAAGGTCATCGCTGCAAACATTGTGAGAATAACAACCACACCAAAGAAAATAATCCCCATCGCAGGGACAATATTCATCAACTGCCCCATTTGAACCAAAGAGGCTAAAATAGTGATAACAAATACATCTATCATTGACCAACGACCAACATATTCCACCAACTCATAAATAAAATGCATACGATGTGGGTCACGATTACCGTACCCCTTGGAATCTAGGCAAAGCCATGCAATTCCTATCATTTTCAATGTAGGCACCATGATACTGGCCACAAAAATCACCATGGCAACAGGATATGACCCGTCTTCCCACAACAAAATGACTCCGTCAATAATGGTCGAGTTTAATGCGGTTCCCAACGTATTTGTGGTCATCATTGGCAGTACGTTAGCAGGGATATACAACATAATTGATGTCACTAAAAGTGCCAAAGTCCATTGTAAACTTTGGTTTTTCCGTACACTACCATGGGAGTGACAACGTGGGCATTTTGATTGTTCGGCAGGTAAAATCGCCGTACACACAAGACATAAACGTACATCTTGTTTAATACCCGTCTGGCCCACGATTAACGGCTTATCTAATTTCGGAGCCGCTTCAATTCTGTTCCATAGCCAGTGACGATCTAAGCATTGAAAAGCCCTTACTTGCAGCATGCAGTACGCGCAATAAGGTAAAAAGCTTAACCCGATGCCAATATCGCCGTAAGCTATCAATTTAACAAAACTGACTAAGACCCCCGCTAGAAAAATCTCAGCCATACACCACGCTTTCATTTGGAACAGTATACGGGTGATCACCACTTTAATACCTTTAGGAATATGAACTTGCAACCCTAAAAGGATAATGGTGACCATGCAAAATGCAGGAATAATCAATGAAAAGAATAGAAAAAATAGTGCCAGACCGCTATAACGCGTGGTTGCTATAATTTCAATGATTTGGAATAGCGAAATTTCATTTTCAATCCCTGCGGCGCCCATCTTAACAAAAGGGAACAAGCAGGCAACAAACAGCATAATTAATGCACTAAATGCATATGCTGCCGGCTGCTTATACGGATATCGCCACTTTGAGACCAATGTGGTTTCGCAGCGTGGACACGTTGCCTTGCTCCCTTGTTCCAACTCAGGAACTGCAACCAACATGTCACACTGAGGACAAAGCACATGTTCATGAGACGCATGGTTGCACAAAGTGTATTTGCTCCTTTAATTAAAACGTAATTAGCCATTTTTCAGCAATTCTAGCTCTTGCCAACGGTCAAATGCTTGCTCTAGTTCAGCTTCTTTTGCAGCTAGCTGACTCAGCGTTTTTTCTGTTACATCATGTGGTTGATTGAAAAAATCGGCATCACCAACTTGAGTTTGCAATGTTTCAATTTCACTTTCAAGTTGTTCCAATTTTGCTGGCAATTGTTCCAATTCACGTAATAAATTATAACTGAGCTTATTTGACCGTTTTACCGTTTCTTTCGGTTTCGTCTGTTTATCTTGGGCAGTCACTTTACCCGTTTGTTCTGCTTTCAAACTCACTGTTTGTGCTTTTTGCTGCTGAGCATCGTAATATCCGCCCGCAAAACGCTTAATAACCCCATTACCTTCGAAGATCCAACATTCTGTCACACTGTTATCAACAAACTCTCGGTCATGGCTAACCAATAAAACCGTTCCTTGGTAACCATCAACTAGCTCTTCGAGTAATTCTAAGGTTTCGACATCAAGGTCGTTAGTCGGTTCATCGAGGATCAATAAGTTACTTGGTTTTAGGAATAAACGTGCAAGCAACAAGCGGTTACGCTCACCACCTGAAAGCGCCCTAACAGGAGTCATCGCACGTTTTGGTGGAAACATAAAATCTTGTAAGTAGCCTAAAACATGGCGTGGCTTGCCATTGACCATGACTTCTTGTTTGCCTTCTGCCAAGTTATCCATCACGGTTTTATCTGGGTCCAATGCCGCACGGTGCTGGTCGAAATAAGCAACTTCCAACTTGGTCCCACAATGAACTCGTCCGCTATCTGCTTGTAAATCCCCTAGCATTAAGCGCAATAATGTTGTTTTACCACAACCGTTTGGCCCAACTAGCGCGATTTTATCGCCACGTAATACTTGAGCTGAAAAATCTTTTACCAGTACTTTATTATCAATCTGGTAATTCACATTTTCCATTTCGAACACAATTTTGCCAGAACGGGCTGCTTCACCCACTTGCATTTTCGCTGTGCCCATCACTTCACGACGCTCTGAACGCTCTACGCGTAGCGCTTTCAGCGCACGAACACGACCTTCGTTACGAGTACGTCGCGCTTTAATACCTTGGCGGATCCACGTCTCTTCTTGGGCTAATTTACGGTCGAATTCTGCATTTTGCATCTCTTCAACACGCAATGCTTCTTCTTTATTCACCAAGTAGTCATCATAATTACCCGGCCAAGAAGACAGCTGCCCACGGTCTAAATCAATAATACGTGTTGCCATATTACGGATAAACGAACGGTCATGGGAGATAAATACGATGCTGCCTTGGAAATCTTTTAAGAAGTTTTCCAGCCAAAGAATTGTTTCTATATCTAAGTGGTTGGTTGGCTCATCTAAAAATAGTACTCGTGGATTACTCACTAACGCACGGCCCAAAGCTGCTTTACGAAGCCAACCCCCTGATAGTGAAGACAGTTCTGCATCTGCAGGTAAACCGAGTTTTTTCAGCACATCACTGATACGAGAGTCCAATAACCATAAATTACGGTTATCTAACACCTCTTGCAATTCAGCCAATCTATTTAGATTTTTTTCACTCGGGTCGGTTTCGACCTCTTTTGCAACATGGTGATAATCTTTGAGGTACTGAGCCTGTTCTGCAACACCTTCAGCCACAAAATCAAAAATAGTGCCTTCAATATTACGCGGTGGGTCTTGCTGCAAGCGTGCAACAACTAAATCTTGCTCATAAACCAATTGGCCATCATCTAACGGCTGTTCTTTCGTTAACACACGCATTAACGTTGATTTACCCGCACCATTGCGACCAACCAAACATACACGTTCGTTATCTTCGATATGAATTTCGGTATTATCCAGTAATGGGGCATCACTAAACGAAAGGTATGCACCCGACAAATTAATTAAAGCCATTGATTCTATCCTTACTCTGCGTGGCTAATTAGCCAGCAGTTATGTATTTGGCGGTTACGAGCAAAATCTTCTGACAGTGTTTTCGCTGTGATTTCTTGTGCTTGTAATCCTAATTCTTTAATTGCTTCAAGATCCATTTTAAAACCGCGTTTGTTATTAGAAAACATTACGGTTCCACCACGGCGTAATAACCGCTTTAGGTGGGTAATCAATTGGATATGATCTCGTTGTACGTCAAACGTACCATCCATGCGTTTTGAATTTGAAAATGTTGGGGGATCAATAAAGATCAAATCAAATTGTTCCCGGCTATTCGCCAGCCAACTCAAGCAATCCGCTTGAATTAAACGATGCTGACGACCTGTTAGCCCATTCGCTTGTAGGTTTTTCTCAGCCCACTCAAGATAAGTGCGTGACATATCTACGGAAGTGGTGCTTTTCGCGCCGCCAAGCCCTGCATGCACAGTGGCAGTGCCGGTGTAACAGAACAAGTTTAAGAAATCGGCATCTTTACTCATCTGGCCTAACATTTTACGGGCAATACGATGGTCAAGAAATAACCCTGTATCCAGATAGTCCGTCAAATTCACCAACATTTTCGCATTGTATTCTTGCACTAAAAAGAAATCGTCTTTTTGCGCTAATTTCTCATACTGCTGCTTGCCTTTTTGGCGCTGGCGCGTTTTTAACACTAGCTGATTCGATGTCAGTTCTAATACATTCATTGTTGCAGTGATCACATCAAATAGGCGTTGACGAGCTTTGCGTTCATCAACGGTTTTCGGTGGCGCGTATTCTTGGATCACCACTTTATCGCCATAAATATCAACCGCAACATTGTATTCAGGTAAATCAGCATCATAAACACGGTAACTATCAATGCCTTGTTGTTTTGCCCATTTACTTAATTTCTTGATATTTTTACGTAAACGATTTGCAAAATCAGGAGAAATTTCCGCTATCGTTTCTGATGGCGTAGCCGCTAGCTGGTAGTTTTTCTGGACACAATCTAAAGGACCATTCTTAGCTTTAAATTCACGCTCTGAACGCAGTTGCAAACAGCTGAGTAACTCAGGAGAAGCACTAAAAATCGATAAACGCCAACCAGGGAACCGGGCCTTCACGATCCGCCCTAACTGGCTATGTAGCGCAATTAAAGCAGGCTCACTTTCTAAACGCTCCCCATAAGGGGGATTGCTAATAATCGTGCCTAACGCATCGGCCTTAACTGGGTTTTCCAATGCAGCGGCATCACCTTGCTTAAAGGTGATTAAATCTTGTAACCCTGCACGGCGCGCGTTCGCACGAGCCATTTCCAGTACGCGCTTATCGATATCAAAACCATAAAAACGCGATGTCGTTTCTTTCAAACCTTGGCGGAAACGCACTTGCGCTTCCGTGGTTAGTTCACGCCAAAGTTCCGCGTTAAATTTCGACCATGCATAAAAGCCCCAATGCGTACGGTGTAACCCGGGGGCTTTATCTGTTGCCATCATTGCAGCTTCAATTAACAAGGTTCCTGAACCGCACATCGGGTCGACCAAGGGTGTTCCTTGCTGCCAACCTGAACGGTTGATAATTGCTGCCGCCAGCGTCTCTTTTAAGGGTGCTTGACCTGCCAAATCACGGTAGCCACGAATATGTAATGAATCACCACTTAAATCGAGTGCTACACTGGCTTTTTCTTTATTAAGGTAGACGTTGATGCGGATATCCGCTTGCTGGCGAGCGACATCAGGACGTTGGTCTAGCTTGCGTACGAAGCTGTCTACGATAGCATCTTTCACTTTCAATGCACCGTATTGGCTGTTGCGAATTTCTTCGTTAGTCCCTGTAAAATGAACAACAAAGGTATCATTGACGGAGAAAATCTCACTCCAGTCGATTGCTTGTACACCGAGGTACAAATCTAAGTCACTGTAGACGTCAAAATCATTCAGTGGCAATAAAATACGCGATGCCAGCCGACTCCACAGTAGGCTTTGGTACATCACACGTTCGTCGGCCTGAAAATAGACACCCCCTTGGGCCACTTTGCATTGGCTAGCGCCAAGCGATTCTAATTCCGTTTTCAGTAGTTCTTCAAGGCCGCGAGCTGTGCTGGCAAACAGAGAATTCATAGTATTTATTACCAATTTGGATGAAAAATTGTTGCGCATTATAGCTAATCTTATGCAGTTGTCATAAAGTTGCTACGCACAATTATAAGGATTAAAAAATGATAACGCTTTCGCGCCTTTACACACACCCAGTTAAATCTATGCGAGGAGTTCGTTTATCCCACGCCTTCGCTGATATTAGCGGTTTGACTTTTGATCGTAATTTTATGGTAACCACGCTGGAAGGTAAATTTATTACGGCGAGAAAATATCCACAAATGTTACTTTTTACACCGGTAATGCTCAATAATGGTCTTCACTTGCGAGCACCAAATGGCGAAAGTGCGACGGTATTGTATCAGGACTTTGATGAGAAGCAGAGCCCTACTGAAGTTTGGGACAATCATTTTCATGCACTTATTGCACCTGAAGCAATAAATCGCTGGTTAAGTACCTTTTTTGACGAACCGGTACAACTACGCTGGCTAAGCCCGCAGCTTTCTCGTCGCGTCAAAGAACACAAAGATGTGCCGATGTCTTTTGCTGACGGCTACCCTTTCTTACTGATCAACGAAGCTTCTGTCCAAGAACTGCAACGCCGTTGCCCTGCCAGTATTAAATTAGAACAGTTTCGTGGCAACTTAATTATTACAGGCGCCAAGCCTTTTGAAGAAGATACATGGAAAACCATTCAAATTGGTGATGTCATCTTTACATTAGATAGGCCATGTAGCCGATGCATTTTAACTACTGTTAGCCCAGAGAAAGGGATCAAACATCCCCACAGTGAGCCACTTGCGACATTACAAACCTTCCGTTCAGATGAAACAGGGGATGTCGATTTTGGCCAAAATGTGATTATTAAAAATACCGGTGTTATTCGTGTTGGCGATACTCTGACGGTATTAGAAACTAAACCAGCAAAACAGTATTTAGTTCAAGAGCGGGAAAGTGACCTAGCAGCTAATAGTTTAAATACTCAAGCCAATAAGGTCAGTTTAGTTTTTGAAGAAACAGAATATACCGGTGATAACCAAAATGTGATCCTGGAGCAATTAGAATCCAATGGTTTAACTATCCCTTATTCATGTCGAGCTGGCATCTGTGGTCGCTGTAAAATTAAACTTATTTCAGGGGAAGTCACCCCGTTAAAACAAAGCGCCATTAAAGAAAACGGTTATATACTCGCCTGTAGTTGTATCCCGAAAACATCCGTTAAATTAGCGTTTAATTAAGCGTTGATTTTGCTTTTTAACACCATCAAGGTTTCAATTCTACGATGGTGTTAAACGCTCAAAACTAGATTAATTAGCAAAAAAACTTTTTGTTTCACTATTCTTTTTTGATCTCTAGCGATCATTTAAATAGCATTACCGTATAATTGACGTTTCACTTTAGATGAATATTCAAGCATGCGATCGTTCATGATCTTAATTGGATCGCAAAATCGTAAAGTTCGATCGGGTAATTCTAAAATTGGTTCCGCTAATAAACATAAACTCGCAGAAGGGCCAGCCTCAGCAATAATAAATGTGGAATAATGGTTCGTATTTTCTAAACACACTTGAATTATTTGCCCCTGCTTAGGCTCATTAATATAGTGAAATGAAGAAAAGTACCAACTCTTTGGCATCTGTGGCTTTAAAAAACGAAAAGCAACTAAACTATTTAAGACTAATTCAGCTCTTTCTTCTTGAGTAATATTTAGCCTTTTAGCCTGCTCATCAAATAAATAATATTCACCTGCATCTTCGATACTAAAAGGCATCTCATTACGAGCAAAAACCGTTAGCATCTTAGCAGGAAAACATGAACGAAATATCATGCCGTTGGCGAGATCTAACATCACCCTATTATGGTCATGATCAAAATACCAACGCCAATGATCATCAGGTTTAATATTCATAAACGATCCTTTAGCGATTTACCGGTAAATAAAGTAGAAATGATCTCTATAATGATCCTTTCTAAATTTACTCTAAGGCTATTTTTATATGCTAAAAATTGGATCTGCTAAATAAGAAGATGCGTTAGAAATAACTGGATAATATTGTTATCTAAATAGCAAATCTACTGAAAATTGAGTTCAACTTGATACAAAAATAGCCACTATTAGCAATATAGTTTAAAAGGGGGAATAAATAAACCCCCTTGATACGTAAATTTACAATTTATTACTAGATATGATTAACAATATCTTTAATTAATTTTGGCCCATGATAAATAAAACCAGAATAAATTTGAATTAAAGAGGCACCCGCTTCCATTTTTTCACGCGCCGCGGTAAGGGAATCAATTCCACCTACTCCAATTATTGGCAGCTTTCCATTTAACTCACGTGAAATAATCTTAATAACTTGTGTACTTTTTAATTGCACAGGACGGCCACTTAACCCACCAGCCTCATTACAATGATTTATCCCTTGAACCAAAGAACGATCTAGCGTGGTATTCGTTGCAATAACGCCATCAATATTATGCCTAACTAGGCTATCTGAAACTTGGATAATTTCCTCTTCAGATAAATCAGGCGCAACCTTTACAGCGACAGGTACATATTTTTGGTGCTGTAATTGTAATTCCAGTTGTTTTGCTTTTATACTACTTAATAAATCATCTAGTGCTTCGCCATATTGTAATGTACGCAAGCCTGGCGTATTTGGTGAGGAAATATTAATAGCAATATAACCTGCATGAGCATAGACCTTATCCATGCAAATTAAATAGTCATCTTTACCTTGTTCAACAGGTGTATCTTTATTTTTACCAATATTGATACCAATGACTCCGCCGTAATTCGATTTTTTAACATTCTCAACAAGGTTATCGACACCTTTATTATTAAAACCCATCCGGTTAATTAAACCTTCTGCTTCTACAAGTCGAAATAACCGCGGTTTGTCATTACCAGACTGTGGACGAGGAGTTACCGTACCAATTTCTATAAACCCAAAACCCATTGCACCAAATGCATCAATACATTCACCATCTTTATCTAAACCCGCGGCGAGCCCTAGTGGGTTTTTAAAGGAAAGCCCCATGCATTGAACGGGTTTAGTGGCAACAGATTGGCGAATAAGACATTGGAAAGGGGAATGGTTCAAACGTTGAAGCTGGCGAAAAGTCAATTCATGAGCTTTTTCAGGGTCGAGCTGGAACAGTGCCTTGCGGGCAAGATGATATAACATATCCAATAACCTATTTTTACTAGTGCGTTTCAATAAAATAGACATTATGTCGCGCGCCAAAACCCTCGCCAAAGACTGATTGCCGAGTTTTCACTGTGCGAACTATTTTTCGTCGGATAAAACGCGCTATAGATTACCCTATCTCACCGCGCTTTTACCATGAAAAAATCAATAAAAATTCATTTGCCTGGTTTTTTGGGGGAAAACAACCACTTTATGACAGTTATCTCTCATTTAATATTCCATTATTGTCATAAACAAATAAGCCGCTAAATTAATTTTAGCGGCTTATTAAAACCAATAATTGGTTAGCTATATATAAATCAGCTTTCTAACGCTTTGGTAATTTTTTCAAATAGATCACCAGAAAGGTTATCGAGCGCTTTCAATTGCTCAAGCACTTTGCGCATCTGTGCTTGGCGCTGTTCATCATAACGTTTTAAACGGATCAACGGCTCGATCAGCCTCGAAGCCACTTGCGGGTTACGTGTATTCAGATCGACTAAAATTTCATACAGGAATTGGTAACCACTGCTATCTTTCGCATGGAAATTAACGGGATTCCCTGCTGTGAAAGCACCGACGAGTGAGCGAACACGGTTAGGGTTACTCATGCTAAATGAGCGGTGATTCAATAATGCACGTACATTGGCAAGCGCTTCTTTTGCAGGGTTTGCCCCTTGCAATGTAAACCACTTATCCATGACTAACCCGTCATGGTGCCAACGCTCATCAAAGTCTGCCATTAACTGTTCTTTACAAGCTAACTGTGATTCATTAGCGGCTGTCAATGCGGCCAATGAATCAGTCATATTATCGGCAGATTGGTATTGTTCCAGCACTAATTTATTCGCCAGTTCGCTATCATCACCCGCCGCTAAGTATTGCAGGCAAATATTACGCAATGAACGTTTAGCAATATCTTGGTGATCAACACGATAGCCATCAATATTAATGGAGCGATAAACGGTGAGAAGCTCATCATGCATTTCTACTGCTAAATGATGATGGATAAAATTCACCACTTCGTGGATCGCTACCGGGTCAATAACCGTAAATAATTCTGCAAGCTCATTTTCGGAAGGCAACGTTAAGATCAAGGCGACTAACGCAGGGTCAATCGAATCACTTAATAATACACCGCGGAAAGCATCAACTACTGGCTCAGGTAAAACTAAAGTCTCACCATTTTGATAGTGAGCCACGTTAATTTTTACATAATTATTAATGAGTTGCTGAGCAGCATCCCAACGAGCAAATTCATTGCTTGCATGCTGCATCAAGAAAGCTAATTGCTCATCTGTGTAGTTGTAATCTAATTTTACAGGGGCTGAAAACTCACGCAATAAGGAGGGAACTGGGCGACTTGTCACCTCATCAAAAACAAACGTTTGAGTTTCTTGCGTAATGTTTAGCACTGAATTTACCACACTACCATCACGTTTTAGCGTAATAATTCCACCTTGCTCATCATAGAGCTCAATATCCAATGGGATATGTAATGGCAGCTTTTCAGCTTGATCCGCTGTAGGTGGCGTCATTTGGCTAACATGTAGCGTATATTGCTGTTTTTCTGGTGAATATTCATCACGCACAGTTAAAACTGGCGTCCCTGATTGGCTATACCAACGACGAAATAGTGATAAATCAACATTTGACGCATCTTCCATCGCCTGCACAAAATCGTCACAGGTTGCCGCACTGCCATCATGGCGATGAACATAAAGTTGTATTCCCGCTTGGAACATTTCCTCACCGAGCAGCGTATGGATCATGCGAATGACTTCAGACCCTTTTTCATACACTGTTAAAGTATAGAAATTGTTCATTTCAATGACTTTGTCAGGACGGATTGGATGCGCCATTGGGCTTGCATCTTCAGCAAACTGGGCTGAACGCATCACTTTAACATTGTTGATACGGTTAACAGAGCGAGAGCCTAAATCAGAGCTAAATTCTTGATCGCGGAAAACAGTTAACCCTTCTTTTAAGCTCAATTGGAACCAGTCACGGCAAGTGATACGGTTACCTGTCCAGTTATGGAAGTATTCGTGACCAATCACAGATTCGATATTCAGATAGTCTTTATCCGTCGCTGTCTCACTTTTGGCTAAAACATATTTAGAGTTAAAGACATTCAAACCTTTATTTTCCATTGCTCCCATGTTGAAGAAATCAACGGCAACAATCATATAGATATCAAGGTCATACTCTAAACCAAAGCGTTCTTCATCCCATTTCATGGCATTTTTCAGGGACTGCATTGCCCATGGTGCACGGTCTAAATTACCTTTATCGACAAAAAGTTCTAATGCAACTTCACGGCCACTACGAGTGACAAATAAGTCTTTTAAAACGTCAAAATCGCCTGCGACTAAGGCAAATAAATAACTTGGTTTTGGGAATGGGTCTTCCCATTTCACCCAATGGCGGCCGTCTTCTAACTCACCTTCTGCGATACGGTTACCATTTGATAATAAATAAGGATAACGTGATTTATCCGCTGTAATTGTAGTGGTATAGCGAGCCAGCACATCTGGTCGGTCTTGGTAATAGGTAATATGGCGGAAACCTTCTGCTTCACATTGTGTGCATAACGCCTCACCTGAAACATATAGCCCTTCTAACGCTGTATTTTTTTCAGGGCTAATTTCATTCACAATCCGCAGTGTAAAAGATTCAGGTAATGATTCAATAATCAATTTACCTTCAGATTCTTTATAGTTTTTCCACGCTTTGCCATCGACTTCAATACTGACTAGTGATAAATCTTCGCCATTGAGTTCAAGTGTTGATGACTGAGAGTTAAGGCGTTTTACCTTACTTATTGCGGTAACGACTGTCTTCACTGGGTCAAGATTAAAATCGAGGTCAATTTCTGTAATTGTGTAATCAGGTGCTTGATAATCCTGACGATATTTCGCTTGTCTTAGCTGGGTCATAAGTAACCTTTTAATTCGTTATATTCAATATCGTACTGCTTTATTACTTATACAATACTATAAGCCACAATAATGTGAATGGATTTGAGAAACATTTTCATCAAAAAATGTTATCTATTTTTATGGCAATGTTAGCTTTGTATGTCACACCCTGCTTAATTTTGTTAAGAATTCGTTTGTTTGTTGGTGCTATAGTACTATTAAATATTTTATAGCGTGTTAGTATCTTTTCGTGATTAATGCTTTTTGTCTATTTCTATGGAACATAATACGAATAAAACGTATTTATTTGATTTTATAGTAATACAAAAAGGCAATGCGCGAATTTAGGTTGCCGTGCTCCTTGAAACCAAGTGGTAGAATAACACTTCTATCTTTTGCTAAAGTGGGTATACTTTTGCAACTTTAACGATTTAGCTAACGACTATTGCTGCTTTTATCTCATTGTGACTTTTTGAAAAATCAAACAGTTTTCAAGGGAAACAAGAGTATAAATGAATAGCATTAGTGGTAAAGATAAGCTCCGCGAGGATGTCTGCGTGCCATGAATTTAGACGCTACACCAATTATTACATCACTGCTTGATACCGATGCTTACAAGCTTCATATGCAGCAGGCCGTTTTCCACCGTTACCACCAGGTACCGGTTGTCGCTGAGTTCCGCTGTCGTAGCAGTGAGATCTTAGGTGCTTACGCCAATGAAATCAGGCAACAAATTCAGTTGATGGCTAACTTATCACTTTCTGATAATGAACTGAATTTTCTCCGCCGCTTACCTTTCTTCCAAGAAGACTATCTTACGTGGTTAAAATCATTCCGCTTTAACCCTGAACAAGTCGTTGTCAGTACCACCGACGAAGGCCAATTGGCTATTCGCATTAGTGGGCCTTGGCGTGAAGTGATCATGTGGGAGGTACCACTCCTTGCATTGGTCAGTGAAATCATCCAAAAAGATAGGCACCCAAACATTCATCCTGATGATGCTGTTCAGCAACTTAAAAAGCTGTTAAATGTTTTTTATCAACAAGCTGATGAGCACCAACTCGACTTGTCTAATTTTAAGCTAATGGACTTCGGGACACGCCGCCGTTTTTCCTACGATGTACAATCCGCCATTGTTTCGATGCTTAAACAAGAATTTCCTTACCTTGTGGGGACTAGCAATTACAAACTTGCTCACGAGTTAGGCCTAGCCCCTGTTGGCACACAAGCCCATGAGTGGTTCCAAGCCCACCAGCAAATCAGCCCTGAATTGGCAAATAGCCAACGCGAGGCATTGCAGAGCTGGCTAGATGAATACCCTAATCACTTAGGTGTTGCATTAACTGACTGTATCACCATGGATGCCTTTTTGCGTGATTTTGATGCTAACTTTGCGAACCGCTACCAAGGGTTGCGTCATGATTCAGGGGATCCAATCGAATGGGGAGAAAAAGCCATTGCTCATTACCAAAAATTGGGTATCGACCCTATGAGCAAAACACTGGTGTTCTCTGACAGCTTAGACTTACAAAAAGCACTTGAATTATATCGTTATTTCCACCAACGGATTAACCTTGTTTTTGGTATCGGCACTCGTCTAACCTGCAATATTCCCAATGTTACGCCGCTAAATATTGTGATCAAATTGGTAGAGTGCAATGGTAAGCCTGTCGCTAAGCTCTCAGATAGCCCAGGAAAAACCATTTGTGAAGATGATGAGTTCGTCAATCAACTCAGAAAAGCGTTCGACCTCCCTAAAATGGAAAAAGCCAGCTAATTAAGTCGCTTTTCCCTAGCTCTGAGTAAGAATTTGCACTTTTCTTGCCCAGAGCTTCAAAACCCCCTTTTTCTTTTATTCACTTACTATTACTATAGCTTTTAAGCTCAATAACCACGCTTCGCTTCAACAGAAATGTTTTATCGCGATTTTTTACTTGTTTCCTAATAAATGGCAAGTAACATAGAGCTTTGGCCCCTGAAAAATGGGATTTCGTTAATATCCCTACTTTAACTATTTTAATCGCCATAAACCGATGACATTTTTTGAATAATATTCATAGATATAAGCGGTCGAATGGATTTAAAACAATTTGAATTACATCCTAAATAATTCGAGTTGTAGGAAGGCGGCAAACAAAGTGAGCCCTAGGAGCATACATAAGTATGTGACTAGGGTCGGTTTGTGAAGCCAACGCATCTACGGCTCGAAGTATGACGGATTGAGATAGTCGAAGTAGATATCGTTAAATATGAAGAGAGTGAATTATATGATAGTAGCGCCTGTAGTCGACGTACTGCAAGGCCGAGTGGCGGTAGGCACAGAAGTCACCGTTCAAGGCTGGGTACGTACAAGGAGAGATTCAAATGCTGGTTTTTCTTTCCTCGCCGTTTATGACGGTTCTTGCTTTAATCCGTTACAGGCTATCATTAATAATAATTTACCGAATTATAATGACGAAGTCCTGCACCTAACAACGGGTTGTTCTGTTGAAGTTACGGGTACCGTAAAAGAATCCCCAGGCCAAGGTCAATCATTTGAGCTTGAAGCCACTGCTGTAAAAGTTGTTGGTTGGGTTGAAGACCCTGACACCTACCCAATGGCAGCGAAGCGTCATAGTGTTGAGTTTTTACGTGAAGCCGCACACTTGCGCCCACGTACTAACTTAATTGGTGCTGTTGCACGTGTGCGCCACACTTTAGCGCAAGCTATCCACCGTTTCTTTGATGAGCAAGGCTACTTCTGGGTTTCAACTCCAGTGATCACTGCCTCAGACACCGAAGGCGCGGGGGAAATGTTCCGTGTTTCTACATTGGATTACAATAACCTGCCACGTGATGACAAAGGTGAAGTCGATTTCAGCGAAGATTTCTTTGGTCGCGAAGCTTTCTTAACCGTTTCAGGCCAACTGAACGGTGAAGCCTATGCAACAGCGATTAGCAAAGTTTACACTTTCGGCCCAACCTTCCGTGCTGAAAACTCAAATACTAGCCGTCACTTAGCTGAATTCTGGATGGTCGAACCTGAAGTGGCATTTGCTTCTTTAGATGATGTCGCAGGCCTTGCAGAAAAAATGCTGAAATTCGCCTTCAAAGCCGCTCTTGAAGAACGCCGTGATGACTTAGAATTCTTTGCACAACGTGTTGATAAAGACGTTATCAACCGCTTAGAAAGCTTTGTTAACTCAGACTTTGCACAAGTTGATTACACGGATGCCATTAAAATCTTAGAAACTTGTGGTCAAAAATTCGAAAACCCAGTTTATTGGGGTGTCGATATGTCGTCTGAGCATGAGCGCTACTTAGCAGAACAGCACTTTAAAGCACCAGTGGTAGTGAAAAACTACCCGAAAGACATCAAAGCTTTCTATATGCGCCTCAATGAAGATGGCAAAACCGTTGCTGCGATGGACGTATTAGCACCAGGTATTGGTGAAATCATTGGTGGCTCACAACGTGAAGAACGTCTTGATATTCTAGATGCCCGTCTTGAAGAAATGGGTATGAATAAAGAAGATTACTGGTGGTACCGTGATCTGCGCCGTTATGGCACCGTTCCTCACTCAGGTTTCGGCCTTGGTTTTGAACGTTTAGTGGCTTACGTCACTGGTGTGGGTAACGTACGTGAAGTGATTCCATTCCCACGTACCCCAAGAAATGCAGCGTTCTAATAACTGCTTTTCTATGTTAACACCTTAATATACGGGCCAACTAATGTTGGCCCGTTACTTTTCAGTCCTAATATACTTTCACTATACAACTATCTCATCTTGTTACATCAAATTACAACCACATGATAACCAGGTCACAATTTTTACGTTATCACCTTATTATTCTCCGTAAACAGCCAGCAATCTGCTACCGCTAAGAATAATCTGCTTTTTAATCTCACTATTCTCTTTTTACTGGTGATAAATAACCGCTTTGCATTCGCTAAACTGCTCAAAAAAAACTCAATTTGTCTTTTGAAAAAGTTCCCTAATTTTTGTAATATTTTTTAAACTGGTACGATGAGCGGTTATTTATTGATCTATTTTTTACATTTTGAAACATCTAGTTACCATTTGTTTCAGAATCTTTGATTTTGTAGCACTTTGAGGGTAGATAATTTTATTTAGCAATGGAACACTGGTCGCCGACATAGACGACACTAATCTCTCACAAATAGTTCCAATTATTTTTTGCGAATTATTTTTGGCAGTGGCAGGTGTCCGAATAACACCAATGAGGGTAATAATAATGATGAAACGCAATATTCTTGCAATGGTTATCCCAGCTCTGTTAGCTGCTGGTGCAGCAAACGCAGCTGAAGTATACAACAAAGACGGCAACAAATTAGACGTTTACGGTAAAGTTGACGTTCGTCACTACTTTGCAAACGCTGAAAGCGGCGAAGATGGCGACGATTCACGTGTTCGTTTAGGTCTGAAAGGTGATACTCAAATCACTGATCAACTGACTGGTTTTGGTCGTTTCGAGTGGGAAACTAAAACTAACAAAGGCGAAAATAATCCAGAAAACAAAAACCGTTTAGCATACGCGGGTCTGAAATTCGCTGATTTCGGTTCAGTTGACTACGGCCGTAACTACGGTGTTATCTATGACACGAACGCATGGACTGACGTTATGCCTTTATGGGGCGGCGACACTATGGCACAGTCTGACGTATTCATGACTAGCCGTAACCGTAACCTGTTAACTTACCGTAACAACAATGCTTTCGGTTATGTTGATGGCCTGAGCTTCGCTCTGCAATATCAAGGTAAAAACACCGAAGATAACAAATCTAATAGTGGCGTTGCTTACAAAAATAACGGTGACGGCTTCGGTCTATCAACTGCTTATGACTTAGGTTGGGGCGTGTCACTGGGTGGTGGTTACTCAAGTTCTGCACGTACAGAACCACAAAAAGCTTCCGCAGCTGGTGGTGATAAAGCTCAAGCATGGAACGTTGGTGCTAAATTCGACGCTAACAATGTATACTTAGCAGCTATGTACGGCCAAACGCTGAACACAACTTACTTCGGTAACAAAAACACTATCGCTAACAAAACTGAAAACGTTGAGTTAGTAGCTCAGTACCTGTTCGACTTCGGTCTGAAACCATCTTTAGGTTATAACCAATCTAAAGGTAAGCAAATTGCTGGCGGTGACGGTGATATCGTTAAATATATCTCTGTAGGTTCTTACTACTACTTCAACAAAAACATGTCTGCAGTTGTTGATTACAAAATCAACCTGTTAAAAGACAACGACTTCAGTGAACGTTATGGTCTGATGACTGACAACGTTGTTGGTTTAGGTTTAGTTTACCAATTCTAATTATCAGTTAACTGATACTGATAAGTTAGAAAACGGTAACATGTTTTTGCAAGCAGCGCTTCGGCGCTGCTTTTTTATTTCGTTCTTCCCACCTCAAACTACCTCCCTCTAAAAAAACCTAAATTATCTGTAAGACAGACTGATTCACCGTCTTTATAGATATTTATGGTTAGATTACATGCAATTCCTACCTAGTTCACAAGATCTCGCCGATTTTTGGTAAAACGGTTGGCAAAAAGCCTTTATCACGTTACCCTGAGAACTCGACTCGTTCGACTAAACCCGTTTTCAGCTACACCCGCGAGTTTCGTATGGTATGGGCAGATTACAAGCAAGGATAGCCAACCGCATTCTCACTTATGCCTTCATACCTTAGGAACTGTGTGGGTACCACTACAGAGCTTTGGAATCGACAACATGTTTGAAAAAATTACTTCTGCCCCTGCTGACCCAATCTTAGGTCTTGCTGATAGTTTCCGTGCTGATCCCCGCGATAATAAAATCAACTTAGGTATTGGCGTCTATAAAGACGAATCAGGGAAAACCCCTGTGCTTGATACCGTTAAAAAAGCAGAAAAATTCCTGCTGGATAACGAAAACACCAAAAACTATCTTGCGATTAGCGGAATGCCAGAGTTCGGCCGTGTAACACAAGAACTGTTATTCGGTGCACAACATGAAATTGTCACCTCAAAACGTGCACGTACAGCGCAAGCACCCGGCGGTACTGGTGCCCTGCGTATCGCAGCTGATTTTATTGCGAAGCAAACTAATGCAAAACGCATTTGGATCAGCAACCCAACTTGGCCTAATCACAAAAATATTTTTGAAGCGGCTGGCTTAGAAGTGCTGACCTACAATTACTATGATGCAGCCAACCACGGTATGGATTTCGACGGTATGCTTAACAGCCTGTCATCCGCTGTTGCTGGCGATGTAATTGTTCTACACGGTTGCTGCCATAACCCAACGGGTATTGACCCAACTTCTGAGCAATGGACAAAGCTGGCGGCATTATGTGCGGAAAAAGGTTTATTGCCGGTTTTTGACTTTGCTTACCAAGGTTTCGCAAAAGGCTTAGATGAAGATGCCGAAGGCCTGCGTATTTTCACCAAAAACAACCCTGAAATGATTGTTGCGAGCTCATTCTCTAAAAACTTCGGTCTATACAATGAGCGTGTCGGTGCTTGTACCATCATAGCCAAAGACAGCGATAACGCCGAGCGTGCATTTAGCCAAGCGAAAGCGGTTATTCGTGCCAACTACTCAAACCCACCAGCGCACGGTGCTGCAGTGGTAACAACCATCCTTTCTGATGACGTATTAAAAGCTGAGTGGATCCAAGAGTTAACCGCAATGCGTGAGCGTATTAAACGCATGCGCCAACTGTTAGTGAAAACATTGGAAGAAAAAGGCGCTAAACAGGACTTTAGCTTCATTATCAACCAAAACGGTATGTTCTCCTTCAGTGGCCTAACAAAAGAGCAGGTAGAGCGTCTACGTAGCGAATTTGGTATCTATGCCGTAAGCTCTGGCCGTATTAACGTGGCAGGCTTAACATTAGAGAACATGGTTCCATTATGTGATGCCATCGTTAAAGTGCTGTAATCATTACATAGCACATGCTATCTAATACAAAAGGCACCTGACTAGGTGCCTTTTACGTCAAACTGTTAACCACTTAAAAATCAATTACCAAACAGGTAACTCATCTTGTAAGAAAGGATTTGTTTTCCGCTCAAAACCGAGATTAGACATCGGCCCATGACCAGGAATAAATTGATAATCATCGCCAAGCGGTAATACTTTGTTTTTAATTGATGAAATTAAATCTTGATGATTACCTCGTGGGAAATCACTACGACCAACACCACCTTTGAATAATACATCACCCATGGAAATTAATTTATCAGCATGGTTCACAAAAATAATATGACCGGGCGTATGGCCAGGACAATGCAGTACATCAAATGTAATATTGCCACAAGTCACCTTGTCCCCTTCTTCTAACCAGTAATCTGGTGTGAAGTCAGGGCATTCGCCTATATAAAACATTGCATTTTGCTCTGCGAGGTTTTCAATCCAAAAGGCGTCTTCTTTTTGTGGACCATAAATAGGCACTGAAAAGTGCTTAGAAAGGGTAGCCGATGCACCGATATGATCAGAATGACCATGCGTTAACAGAATTTTAGTTAACTTCAGCCCAAGGTTTTCAATAGCAGAAATTAACTTCTCTGCTTCTCCACCGGGGTCAACAACAACTGCATCTAACGTATTTTCATCCCAAATAACTTGGCAGTTTTGCATAAACGGTGTTACTGGGATAATAGTATATTTCATCGAGCAATTACTCCATAATCTGTGTCACCTATGCACAGATTACCATGTTCTTGCAGGCCCTGTATCAATATGTATAAAATTGCTTCGAGGATAATAACCAACACCACCTGCTTTCATTTTCAGCGCAGCTTTACGGATATTACTCAATTGTAACCCTTCGATATGGAAATCCATCGCCTGCCCGCGTGTGTGGTAGCTTTTCTTTGCCACCCCAGAACTTTTACTACGTAATTTATTATTAGTCTCTAAAGAACGATAACCAGAGATCAGTTGGACAGGTTTGTTTGTTCCCATCATCATTTGTAATAAATAGATTTGGTCAAACAATTTTGGGTCAATGGTTTTCACTTTGTCGCAACGATAATCACGGAAAAAATGATTTAAACGTGCTAGTTCAGACTTATTATAACGCCGCCCGTCAAAAAATTCGGTTTTTAACGATTCGCCTGTATTAATGTTTTGAAAACGCAAAATTCGTGGTCGAGGGGTCGTCATTGCAGCAAAGACATGGCTTGGTAATAAACTAAGGCCAATCGTTGCAGCCCCAATACCTAACCACTTTCTGCGGGATTGATCAATTATATCCATAGGTGATAGCTCAGACTCTAATAATTTCAGTATTAATCGATAAAATTTTGGCAACCTATTGAGTCTAGCAAATCATGCTTAGCTTTAATGTATAATTATGTAAAGATATGCATACTTAACAGGAATTTTATTGCAGTTTTCGTCAAAAATAGAGTTTTGTCACTCAAACCGCTCGAAACATGCAATCTTAGACACAAAATATGCTGCCTTTATCAAAGGTAAGTAAAATGATAATTACTGAGTAACCATAAAACAATGGAATAAACAGGATAAAAACGGAAAGTAGAGAGAACGCCACGAAATGAAAATTTACGAAGAACTATGTTCAGGCCGCTAATACGTAAAATAATTAAGGGGAGAATATCCCCCCTTACAAATTAAAACTCACAATTAGTGTAAAATCTTTTTCAGCATTGGCAAATATTTATCTGCATTATCAATAGAATTATCATACTGATAAATATCTGCTCGATATTGTGGTTGCTGGTCTTTATCTACCCAAGCCGTTTGGTAGTACAGAAAAACTGGGATTCTATCTGGTATATTCACATACCGTGTTGACCCCTCTTTCAATGCACCGTCAATTCGTTTTTGTTCCCAACCTGCATCACCTAACAAAATACTGGCTAACTCACTTGCTTTATTCACACGCACACATCCAGAGCTTATTGCACGTGCATTACGATTAAACAAACTATGGTTTGGTGTATCGTGTAAATAAATCGCATCTGAACTCGGCATATTAAACTTATAGCGCCCTAATGAGTTAGTTGGGCCAGGAGCTTGTCGAATTCGATATGGGAAATTAGCTGGAGTAATATTATCCCAGTCAATGGCATATGGGTTGATTTCATATGAATCAGCCCCCCAACCAGAATAAACCGTATAGCCTTTTCGACTAAAATAACTTGGGTCTTGCTTCCCTTTTGGGGCGATATCTTTACGTGCCATACTGGTTGGCACACTCCAAGGCGGGTTAATTACCACGTTATTTAGCGCACTGCTCATGATCGGCGTTTTACGATCAGCACGACCAACAATCACTTTAGAATCTAAAATGACTTCGTCATTTAAATAGAAATCTAAAGAGTAGCCTGGAATATTAACTAATATTCCTGTACCACTACTTGCAGGAATAATACGTAAACGTTGGATATTAAGCGCCATTAAACCTGCTTTTTGTTTTGGCTGCATATTTAACCAAACACGCGTGCCTTTTCCAACTACGCCGTCGGCCTCTAAACCATATTGTAATTGGAATTTTTTTACAGCATCAACGAGTTCTTGGTCATATACTTTGGACACGGTACTTGCAGGTGCATCACTTGGCTCTGTTGGTTCGACGGTTTGTTCAACCGCCAGTTCTGCAACTTGAGCCATTGTTTCAGGAGGGGCAACTTCTTCGGTTACATTTCCACCCTCAAGTAACCCTTCACGTTGTAAGATTTGACGTAACATAACCACATCATCGCTAGACTGCCCTAGCTTTAATGCTTTTGTTCCTACTATTTCTAGGTTATCTTCAGGCATCGCCAATAATTTCAGCATTTCCTTGCGCATTGGCAAATACATTGGATGATTCGGTGCCTGTGATTTTACCCAACTACTTAGGTTATTAGATTCAACGGCGTCTATCCATGGTTTCATTTGAGCCGTTGTTGGAGCAATAATTTTATATGGCCGATTAGTATATAGCCAGTACTGCCCGCTCGCCTCTATTGATGACAAATACTGTAAATAGCCAAGCATGGCATCAGATAAAATAACGTCGCGGCCCAGTTCATTTAACTGGTTATTTTCCAGTATTGCCAACCATTCCCCAAATTGAGGCTGAACCCCAGCAAGGGATAATTCTGCCAATTGTTGTTGAAATTGGCTAATTGCCGTTTCATCTTGCCACAATAGCTGCATTTGCCTATCAGCATATAGTTTTGCTAATTGCGTAGAAAAAATAGGTTTCACATCCGTAGGAAGTGATTGTGTTATTTTTACTAAACTTTCTGTTGGTGTAACTGGAGCTACCGCTTGAACTTCAGAAACACTTTGCTGCGTATTTTCTTCATTTGAAAATGCAGGAAACTGTAACGCCATCAACCCGCATATTACTGAGACTTGCAGAGCTCGCACTCTTCTCTTTGCCATACATCCACCTTAATTAACTACATGGATAACAATATTTTTTATTATAATTACAATTTTATTGTATTTAATTTTAGCAGTAATGTTATAGGAATAGACTAATTTTCCTTTTTTCGGATTATAGACAGATAACCACTTAATGAGAAAAAGAATTATTTTCATTATTAGTGGGTATTTATTGGTGCTTTAAACATAGATGAATTTTATTTTAATTAAAAGCTTTAGCTAACGCTTTCTTTCTCACTTAATTTCCATATAGAAAAAGAGGTTTTCATCATGAAAAAATATGTTTTAAACATCGGGTTTTATTCAAATTAATTAATAATCTTGTTAAATTGCATTTGCACTATTTGTTAAATACAAGAAAACCGATATTTATTCCTAAATACCGGCTTTCATTTCATTCACAAAAACTATTACTGCAATGTTGGTGCTTGTACGTTCGGGGTTTCTTGCCCGAAGCCTTTTAAGCCAACCACATGCACATGCTCATGATTACCAACCACTTTACGAACTAGCTTATAGGTTGTGCCCTTCTCAGGGCTAATATTCTCAGGCGCCGCAATAATTAGCTGCATTTCTAACCTGTCACACAGTTCAAATAAGGTTGCAATTGATTTAGCATCTAATCGCGCAGCTTCATCTAAGAATAATAACCGGCAAGGAATAATATCTTTAGCACGCAGACGGCGAGACTCTTCTTCCCAGCTTTGTACTACCATCACTAAGATGGACATACCTGTACCAATAGCCTCACCGGTGGATAACGCACCACTTTCTGCTTTTAACCAGCCATCTGAACCTCTATTAACCTCAACTTCTAATTCTAAGTAGTTGCGGTAATCGAGTAATTCTTCACCGATGGTTTGTGGCAACCGCTGCCCAACATCCACTTGAGGGTTAAGGCGTTGGTATAATTTCGCCATCGCTTCAGAGAAAGTTAACCGTTGGCTGGTAAACAAGTCTTGATGCATTTCACTTTCTTCAGAAAGGACACTGAGTAACAGCGCATGGCTTTCTCGAATATTCACATTGAGGCGAACCCCTTTAACCTGACCAAATGCCACGGCTTGCAGCCCTTGGTTTAGCATACGAATTCGATTCTGTTCGCGCTGAATGGTTTTGCGAATAATATTCGCCACACTTTTTGAACTGATCGCCAATTTTTGCTCACGCGCCGTTAGCTCTTCCGTTAAGCGCGCCAGCTCAATTTCCATTTGCTCGATTGCATCAATCGGGTCATCTGTACGAATGATGTCTTGGCGAATACGTTCACGTAGGTGTTGATATACCGCGATAAAGAATTTGATCTTCCGCTCAGGGTGTTTTGGATCTTCGGACAAACGCAGTACATCACGTAAATGTTCGTTATCCGCAACCGCTAAACGCAACGCACCTAAGGCTTTATCCGACATGGAACGTAAGCTGTCACCGTCAGTATAGGCCAGCTCACGGCGATGTAAACGACGCTCGACGCCATTGTCTTTCACCAAGCGCATTACCGCACACCAACCTGCTTTTGCCGTCACTACCTGCTCACGCAGCATATAGTAGTCTTTTTCTAACTTACGAAGCCGCTTCTGTAAGTTATCCATTTCAGCTTCACATAATGTCAGCTGTTTTTCTAACTGGTTAATACGGCTACGATTTTCCATGACGCGCTGGTGCAGCTCATCACGTCGAATACGAGCGCGCTCTTGAGCATCAGGATCAGCTTTTACGCCGATCTCTTGCATCTCAACTTCGAGCTCTTTCAACATTTCTTGTTTGGTATCGAAAGAACTGCGTAACGAGGCGAGAACTTGATGGAATTGTGCACTTTGTGCTTGGTGCTGACGCAGCTGTTCGCGAGCGCGTGTACGCTCGGTTTCTGCCTGCTCTAAACGCTGACGTAATTTTTCATTCAAGTCCGCGTTTTCATTCACCATTCCTGTTGAGTCACTGTAACTAAAGTGAGCACGACGCTGAACAACCTCAACTAATGCAAAGGCTTGCTGTTTTGCATTTTGTTGGCTGTGTTTTGCTGACTCATAATCTTTGCGTAATTGTTCATGTTGTTCAGGATCACTGAGTAACACTGTCACAATCGGTTCTAACTTTTCTAACGCATGACCATGTTTATTCAGGAAATGTGCCGCTTCTTCTGCTTCCGTTAGTTCTTCGTTTATCTCTTCGACTCTGTCCGCCAATGTTTCATCGAGTAATAACCCCATTTGAGGTAATAAACGATTAAGAGCCGCAAGGCTTTCTTTACCTTGTGCAAATTGTTGGCGTTGCTGCTGAGTTTGCTCTTCAAATTGTGCCAAAGCACGTTCAATTTCCGTGCGTTTCTGGTTAAGCGAACGAATTTCAGCTTCAGGATCATCTTCAAAGGCCACGGAAATGTGTTGGCCTATAAACCGACTGAATGCTTGGTGAGAACGCTGAATTTTCTGCACATCAAATGACAGATTCGCATAACGCTCAGCAAGCTCATCACGTTCAACAGTTAATGACTCTAAATGACTTTCACGAGCAGCACGACCAAACAAAGGCAATTCAGGATAACGAGAGTAACGCCATTGACGCTCAGACGAACGGACTAATACCGCATTTTCAAATTCCTGCGCATCAAAAACGCTGTCATCGAACGATTGAGGATCCCCCTCGATAAAATAAACATCGTCAGGGCAATCTTGTAATGTTTCGAGCTGGCCACGGACCACAGATAAGTCTTGAACCACAATACCATGACGAGCTGGGCCATATAACGCAGAAAAATAAGCCGCATCTTCGATGGTAATGTCATCATAAATTTCTGATAACAAAACACCATTAAAACGCTCAGCCAACGCTAACATGCGGCCATCTTCCGCACCACTTGGCTGACTTAACCGCTCAATTTGCTTTTCGAGATCTTTACGTTGGGCAGCAACTTCATCTCGTTCAACCGTTATTTCCCTTTCTTGTTCAAGGAGTTGCTGCATAAACTCAGTCACAGCAGTACTTGACTCAAACGTTTCATGGGATTGCTCATTAAGCTGTGTTAGCGCTTCTTGGGCCATAATCCATGCAGGGGCTTTAGATGAAAGTTGGCTAATCCGCTGGCGAATTTGTTCCAGTTCTTGGCGCATTTGCATTCGTCTTTCGCCACTCTCATTCACACCAATACTGAGCTCTTCTTGTTGCGCTTCCAGCTCAGCCATCAGTGCATCAAGCTCATCTGGCTCATAGCTTTGGCCATGACGTTTACAGAATTCCGCCAATAAGCGTTCTGCATTTTGCTGGCTATTCAGACGTTGTTGCAATTCAGATAGCTGCATTCGTAATGGTTGTACACGATCCGCTAAATGTTGTTGTGATGACCAATCACGTAATAATGCACGCGCTTGTTGGTATGCATCACTGCGGCTAACTTCCCCTACCATATTTCTAACTAATTGATAGGCTTGCTCAAATTGGCTATGTGCGGCATCCGCCACACTCATTTTTTGCTCAAGCGCTAATAACGCTTGGGTAGCTTGTTGTTCACGCGCTTCGAAGGTATCTAGCCATTCATCTGCGTTATCAATGGATAATTCAGGAAGCTGGCACAATTCACGAGCACGCGTTAAGGCATGCAAGGCTTGCTGGTACTGAATGGCACGTGTTTGTTGTACATCCAGTGCTTGTTGGTAGTCAGCTAATTGATTTTTTAATTCATCAACTTCAATTTCAGCAGCTTCAGCTCGTGCTTCATATTCTTCTTGAGTTTCAGTCGCTTCAGCAACAACTTCACTTTGTTCTTCAAGACGATAAGTCAGTTCTTCGATATCTGCTTGATAGCGATCGATTTTTTCTTGTTGACGCAGCGCGGCTTGCACTAAATTTAAATGGTCACTGGCAGCTTGGTAGTCAGCTTCTAATTCTGTAGATGCCCCATTTTGCTCATTCAATTCACGCGCCATTTCGACGCTACGAACTTGTTCAACACGTAATTGTTTACGGCTAGCTAATAGCTCATTGCGCGCAGCCAGTGCTGCATCAAGGTGAATGCGTCTTTCATTGGAATGGCGCATATAATCCGCAGAAACATAATCAGTCGCCTGGCTAATCAAATGCTTGAATAAGTCGCGGTCTGATTGAGTGACACGAATGGCTTCTAATGTTAAACGGTTTTCACGCAGAGCCGCTTCCATATCTTGGAATGCTTTACGTACCCCACTGTTTTCTGGCAACAAATAATCACGTAATGAGCGAGTAATGGCACTAGAAATACCGCCATATAGTGACGCTTCAATCAGTCGATAATATTTGCTTCGGTCACTCGCAGAACGTAAGCGTTTCGGTAACACGCCTAATTCAAACAGTGTCGAGTGGTAATCGGTAATTGAGCTAAACTGCTTAAACAAAACGCCTTCCTGTTCTTCAAGACGTTCTTTTAGCTCATTGAGTGGGATCACTTTTGCTTGGCGGCCATCGATAACTTCCGTCAATATTTCCGTTGGAACTGTCGCTAATGGAATGCCTTGTACCATAAATGGCTTAATATCGACTTTTTTATCGCGCCCTGCGACTTGCTGTAAACGCACCCCCACCATGACGCGCTGATGCTTCGAATTTAACACATCCAAAATAGCGTAACAGACACCAGGACGTAACTTACCATGCAAGCCTTTATCACGAGAACCTGAGGTCGCGCCGGCTTCCGTTGTGTTACGGAAGTGAAGTAAGGTTAAATCTGGGATCATCGCGGTAATAAATGCCGCCATGGTTGTTGATTTACCCGCACCATTACCACCCGATAACGTGGTCACTAATTCATCAAGGTCAAAAGTTCGGGCAAAAAAACCGTTCCAATTCACCAGCGTCAGTGAGCGAAATTTTCCGCGTTCAATCATTATTCTTCATCCTCATCACTTTCTGCCGGTTCTTGACTCTCTTCGCCATCCTCTTCATCACTATCTTTTAGTGATAATTCACCGTCAAGAGAGATAGCTTCACCATCACGGATCATCCGTAACTGTGCATCTTGTGGGTTATCGCCACTGCGCACATCGGCGCCAAAACGGAATACAGATTCACTAATAATAAATTTACTCGAATCATTTTGCAGAAAATGCACCATTCCCAAGCGACGTAAACGATTGAGTGATGTTCTTAATTTTTCCTGCAATTTTTGTTTATCTAGGTCAGAGCCTGTCGAACGTTGATTAACAAATTTAAGTAGTTTGCTTTCATCCGCTAATGATAATAATTCTTCAAATAACTCTTGTGAGGTAAAAATACCTTGGTTACTCAAGCGTTCAGGGCTGAGATAGAGATAACAAAGAATTTTCCCAACCATCATATCTAATTCAGATAACACAGAGCGAGGTATTAAGGTTGTTGATCGCGGACGTAAATAGAAGAACCCCTCAGGGGCACGAATTAATTCTACGTTATATCGTGCATAAAATTGTTCTAATGCTTCCTGAAAATCCATTAAAAATGCGTGGTTATCAAGGTCATCAACACTAATATGGCGACCTGAACGCAATTGGCTGTCTAGCTCTGGAAAAATCGGGTTAGCTAATGCTTGAGCCAGTTTAACTGGCATAAATTGTTCAATATTTGTCGATGACATGTGCCTGTACCTTGGCTCCGTGATCATTAATAGCTTGCCATTCTGCCGGTAATCCCGCCAAATCAGCCTCTGCGATACCTAATTTAACAGCTTGGTCGATAATAATTCGAGCAACATCAAAATGACGTTTTTGTGGATATTGCAGTAAGTACTCATGCAACACACGGCCAACATCGAGCGGCCGTTGCTCTGCTTTATAAATAGCTAACTCAACTTCCATTAGCTCAGCAAGCTTGTCATTTAATTCACTAAACTCTTCAAACTCAAGCTCTGGTGGTAATTCACCCATGACCTCTTCATCATGCAACGCGAGCTCTTCATCACGCATATCGAATAACCGATCCGCATTAGCGTAAGTGAGTGCCCAAGGGCTATCAAGGTAGTGCTGAACAGATTGACGTAACCGCTGAGAAAATATTCTATTTTTATCCATATCGATAGCTGTACGGATAAACTTATGAACATGACGGTCATAACCAATCCATAAATCGATAGATTGTTGACCCCAGCTAACAATACGGTCTAGTTTATTTTGCAGGTCAAAAACCAACCTATCCACTAAGTCAGAGAACGCCGGCGCATTCATATTAGCTTCTTGAATACGTAATAAATTCGCTTGCAGTTTATCCCCTGCGGCTTCCAATGTGTCTTGCAACTCACGCAATGTACCTGATGTTTCTGATAATAATTGCTCACAGTTAGCAATAGCTGCCTGCCAGTCTTGATTTAATAATGCGGCAATATCTTCTTTTACTGAATTTTGCTGTTCATCCATAATACGTTGGGATAAATCAATACTGTCAAAAATTTCAGCAACTGAATATTTTAGTGGGGCAAACACGTAACGATGCCAATAAAATTCATCACCACCTTCCTCTGCGGCTTCAGCGGCACGTTGCAGCTCTCCTGCAACAATAGAAAGTTGCATGGAAAGTCTTAATGTTGAGAACTCTCTCTGACGAATATAATAATCGCTGATGCCAATCCCCAAAGGGGTTAACCGGTAAATTGCATTACCTTCAACAATGTCACTGGCAAAACGGTTAAAAATCTTCTGGCGAACCATATCATTGATGGCATTATTGGCCCTTACTGCCAATGATTCAGTTGTCTGCTCAAACCCTTTGCAAACTTCACGAAAGGCATCAACCAGTTCCCCTTCACTCATTTCACCATTGACTCTTTCACTATTTAATACCGCCACCGCAAGCAAAAATGCTAAACGTTCAGCGGGAAGTGAAATCGAAAAATCATTTTTTCGTGCCCAAGACACAAGTTCAGGGACGGTCTGGGAAAAATCACTCATAAATCGTCCTTTTGTATTTGTTTGCGTGCCATGACATGAATATAACGCCCCATGCTAATATAGGGTTCTTCACGGCAATACTGCTGTTCTAATGCCAACAATGCCGGAAAATCTTTTTGCTGTAACTGCCGACTTTGTAAATAGTCATGGAATACCCTGACACCACTTTTACCGATGATTTGCATATTACACTCGCCCAACCAAGCATCAACCTGATGAGGAAAAAGCGGGTTTTGTGGTGATAACGAGCGTTTACGACGACGTTGAATATGTGGCGTTGCAAGATGAAAATTTCCTAAAATTGCATTACGCATCACCAGACCATTTGCATTATAGAACATGACAGAAAATACGCCTTCTGGTCTAATTATATCTACCAGTTGTTCAATTGCATATTTTTGATCGCTAATCCATTCAAGTACCGCATGAAATAAAACAAGGTCAACAGGTTCATCAATGTATTGTGCAACATCTTGCACCGCACAATGCACAAAACGCATGTTATCGCTAATACCTTGTTCCTTGGCAAGCTCACTACCTCGTTCCAACATCTCTTCAGATAAATCGCAAAGTATCACCTGATGCCCCATTTCGGCGAGTTTGCGTGAAAAGTGTCCTTCACCACCACCTGCATCAAGTATTTTTAGAGTTTTACCCTCAAATTGGCTGCTTAATAATTGAGTTAAATCTTGCCAAACTACCGCTTCTCGTATTTTTCCTTTTGTCGTTCCGTAGATGTTTTTTGCAAATTTATCGACAATATCATCAAAGTTGCGGTCTGCCATGTGCTATCCGGTTGCCTATCATCTATTATTTAAAGCGGTTTATGAGCCAATTTGTCGCGAAAAAACGTAAAATGGTTGATTACATCCTGATATTGAGAAAATTAACTCTAACCAGAAATATTCTCACATTGCAGCGTATTTATCACATACAATGCGAGGCGACTGTTAAAACAGGAATTATAACAGATAATAGCTATATTTTTGCATAGTACTTCATTGTGCTCAGCAATTTTCAGTTTGCTACTATTAAACACTATTCTGTTATTTTCCCTCTAATTTCGCTGCGTTATTGCATATTTTTCCGTAGATTCTGCCACAATGATTAATCGATAACCCTTAAGAATAGGCTTAGTTATGTTATTTATCTTAAAAAAATATATTGGTTCTCTATTGATGCCATTACCATTATTACTCATCATCGGGTTTATCGGATTGCTTTTGCTTTGGTTTACACGCTGGCAGCGTTGTGGAAAGGCGTTTACTACCCTAAGTTTAGTTTTAATAACTCTGTTGGGGTTACAGCCTGTTTCAGATACTTTACTTGCCCCAGCAGAAAAACAATTCAATAAGCGCTATGAATTAATTACTGAGAATCCACCTCAAGATGTACGTTATATTGTTGTTCTCGGTGGCGGTTTTACGTATAACCCTGATTGGAGTCCAAGTTCCAATCTGTTGAATAATAGCCTACCTAGAGTGACTGAAGGTGTTCGTCTTTACCTTAAACACCCTGGTAGTAAACTAATTTTCACTGGCGGTAAAGCGAGTAGTCCTATCAGCAGTGCCGAAGTTGCTGCACAAGTTGCTCAATCCTTGGGTGTCCCCGCACAAGATACTATTCCACTCACTGAACCCAAAGATACACAAGAGGAAGCTTATGAAGTTGAAAAAATCATTGGGAAATCTCCTTTTTTATTAGTAACTTCTGCTAACCATCTACCTCGAGCGATGACTATGTTTACTCAACGAGGAATGAACCCTTTCCCTGCCCCCGCAAATCAGTTGGTTATCACGAGTGAAATTAATCCATGGGAGAAATATATCCCTTCCTCTTATTACTTTGGCCATAGTGAACGTGCTTGGTATGAATTTCTTGGTACGCTTTGGTGGCATTTAAAACCCAATAATACACAGGCGTTAGAAGAGCAACTTGCTACGCCTGAGTCAGTTACCGCTGAATAGTAGCAAAAAAGGTGTAATCTATTGAGATTACACCTTTTGTTTAGCTAAATCGCATATTGGCTATTTGAGCTATTAGGAAAATGTGGGCTACTGAATAAATTGACTTCTAACGAGTTCAAGATCTTCAGGGGTATCAACACCAGCACCTGGCGTAGTTTTCGCGACATCCACATGAATTTTCTCGCCATACCAAAGCACCCTAAGTTGCTCTAGCATTTCGATTTTCTCTAATGGGCTTGCTTCCCACTTAATATAACGACGAATAAACCCTGCTCGATAAGCGTATATACCAATGTGACGCAAAAAGGTATCCCCTATTACATCATGGCTTTTCGCAAAGTTGTCTCTATCCCAAGGAATAGTTGCCCGAGAAAAATACAATGCATAACCTTCGTGATCAGTAACAACCTTGACAGTATTTGGATTAAACGCTTCATGAGCATCATTAATAGGTACAGCTAGCGTCCCCATTTCAGCTTTACTCCCCTGAAGATTACGAGCAACTTGGCTGATAATCTCAGGTGGAATTAAAGGTTCATCACCTTGCACATTCACAATGATTTCATCGTCAGAAAAAGCATAGGTATCAATAACTTCAGCTAGTCTTTCTGTCCCAGACTGATGATTTGGGTTAGTCATACAAGCTTCACCACCTGCTTCAATCACCGCTTTAGCAACATCAGAGTGATCTGTCGCAACTATCACTCGGCTAGCCCCCGATTTAACAGCTTGCTCCATTACTCGAACAACCATTGGCTTGCCATGGATATCAGCCAAAGGTTTACCTGGTAAGCGTGTTGAGGCATAACGAGCAGGAATAATAACCGTAAACATGAGGATTACTGACCTTCATCTAATGAAACGGGGCGCGCTTCATTTTCTAGTAATACAGGGATGCCGTCACGAATTGGATAGGCTAAATGATCAAACTTACAGATAAGTTCGAGGTTTTCTTTGTTATAACTTAATTTGCCGTGACATACAGGACAGGCAACGATTTCAAGTAAACGGTGATCCATGTTTTCTCCCGAATGGATTTTAACTCACTTGGAGTCAGGATATCACATGCAGATATCACCGTTAACTTTAATCTTCCTGAATAAGATCTCCTGCGAGAGATGAGAGGATAAAAGCAGGAGAAATTGTTCTGTTTATTATCTAATAAGCAATAACGTCAGCTGCCGTTATGCCATCCGAATTACGAGTAACAGAGAACTCAACGTTTTGGCCTTCGAATAATGATTTGATTTTTTTATTAGCAATTGACTTTGTTGTCACAAATACATCATCACCACCATTGAATGGTGAAATAAAACCGTAACCTTCTTTTGCGTCAAACCACTTAACTCGACCCATATGTAATTGAAAATTCATATTAAAACTCCTTTTGTTCTGAGAACAATATTTTTTTTATCTTTGTATCATTACTCTTTCTTGCTTCCCATTTATAAAATGCCGATCTATTAATACATCAAAGAGTAATTAAACTTTACCAATTCATGCGCACAAATCATTGCGCATATTCTATAACGCCCATATATATATAGATTTCAGACACCGCTAATCTACTGCGAAGTTAACAGTCTATTTTGACATTATGATGACAAAACGCAGTGACAGCGACTTTACAATGTAGATTACGCGAGGATATGAAGACTAACTAAAGAACGGAGCGTGAAATTTAAGCTAGTATAAAATCCAATTATCAATGTATTGTATCTAGATACATAATAAGTAGATCTATATCACATTGGAGATATTATTATCACAGAGGAACGTTATAGACAAGTTTTTTTGTTATTTGTGATAAGTTTTCTTATTCCGCTTAAGATTTTTTCAGCGTCAATCGGCTGCAATTGTGCTTGTACTGGAAGGAACCACCAATTTGGTTGTGCAAAAGCACGGCATTTCACCGCGTCTTTTTCGGTCATTAATAAGTTTTGCTCATTTTTAACTAACGGTGAAAGCTGTTTTAATTCATACGATTGGTGATCAGCAAAAGCATGAGTGTTAATAACTTCGACCCCTTTGTTTTCTAATGAGGTAAAAAAACGAGGAGGATGACCAATACCTGCCATTGCGACAACCGCAGGTAACTGTGTAACTGCACGTTTTTCACCAGTCACCAAGTTATAAGCAACATCGCCTTCAAGGGCCATTACGGCTTCATTTTCTTGAGCTTCACCACCGTTAACAATGACAGCATTAACACGCTTTAAACGCCCAGCCCTTTCACGCATAGGCCCTGCGGGTAGCCACCAACCATTACCAAAACGACGCTGGCCATCAATAACGACAATCTCATAGTCACGTTGCAATGCATAGTGCTGCAACCCATCATCAGTAATAATCACATCTAATGGGAATTTTTCCAATAACGCTTTAACTGCATCACTGCGCTTAGGCGCAACAGCCACGGGGGATTTAGTACGATGAAAAATTAGTATGGGTTCATCCCCAGCAACTTCAGTTTTCGTCGTTTCATCGAGTATCAGCGGGTACTTTTCAGCTTTACCGCCATACCCTCGAGAAACAACCCCCACGCGGTAGCCTTCTTTGGTGAGTGATTCCACTAACCAGATAACAACAGGGGTTTTACCATTTCCCCCCGCTGTCAGGTTTCCCACCACTACCACTGGAATTGGCGCTTTCCATGAACGTTTCAGCCCGATTTTATAAGCTATATCCCTAATTACCGTTACCAACCCATAAAGGAAAGATAACGGCAGCAATAAAAGATACAGCCATGACTTGCCAGACCAAATGCGTTCTATCATTGTTTAAACTGAATGCTATGTAACTGTGAATATGCGCCATCTTGAGCTAATAGCGATTTATGGTCACCACGCTCAATGATTCGGCCATCTTGTACAACTAATATCTCATCTGCATTTTCTATCGTCGATAACCTGTGGGCAATGACCAAAGATGTTCTATTTTTCTGTAACTCATCAAGAGCAGCTTGAATAGCACGTTCAGACTCTGTATCTAGCGCGGATGTCGCCTCATCAAGAATAAGAATTGGGGCATCACGTAGCAGTGCTCGAGCAATCGCGATCCTTTGACGTTGCCCTCCAGAAAGCATAACACCATTTTCACCAATAACCGTGTCCAAGCCTTTTTCAAGTTTAGCAATAAAATCCATTGCATAAGCCATTTCTGCAGCTTTCTCTATTTGCTCACGGCTGTAGCTGCCGTCTGTTGCATAGGCAATATTATTGGCTATCGTATCGTTAAATAGATAAACATGCTGAGAAACTAACGCGACTTGACTACGTAATGAAGATAACGTGTATTCACGAATGTCATGCCCATCAATTTGAATAGACCCCTCGTCGATGTCATAAAAACGTGTAATCAAATTTGCAATTGTGGACTTACCTGAACCTGATCGCCCAACCAGAGCAACTGATTTCCCTGCTGGCAAAGTAAACGAAACATCGTCTAACGCAGGATGTTCTTTGGTTGCATAGGTAAAAGTAACATGTTCAAATTTAATATCTCCTTTAACCTCTTTAAGTACTTTATTTCCGTTATCTTTTTCTTGTTCGGAATCTAAGATAGCAAATAAAGTTTGGCAAGCCGCCATACCACGCTGGAATTGTGAGTTAACGTTAGTTAATGATTTTAAAGGACGCATCAGTGCAAACATTGATGAGAAAACAACTGCAATTGTACCCGATGTTAATTCATCACGAATTTCAGGAAAACTCGCTGCATAAAGGACAAATGCTAATGCAAATGATGCAATTAACTGAACAATAGGGTCTGAAATTGCTGAAGCGGTTACCATTTTCATATTTTGGCGACGCATGTTGTTACTGACTTTATTAAAGCGTTCAGTCTCAACTTTCTGTCCCCCAAAAATTAAAACTTCTTTATGGCCTTTTAACATCTGTTCAGCACTTGCCGTCACATGCCCCATACCGGTTTGCATGTTTTTACTAATCTTACGAAAACGTTTAGAGACGATACGAATAGTGACTGATACAATCGGGGCAATTACGATTAAAATAAGAGAAAGTTGCCAGCTATAATAAAACATCATCGCAAACAACCCGATGATATAAGCACTTTCACGAATAATTGTAATTAATGCTCCAGAAGAAGAAGATGCAACTTGTTCTGAATCATAGGTAATTCTAGATAATAGTGTTCCTGTCGATTGCTGGTCAAAAAAACTAACAGGCATTCCCATCATATGACCAAATAATTTACGCCGCATGTTCATCACGACTTTACCTGCAACCCAGGAAACACAATAGGTTGAAACAAAGCTAGACCCACCTCGAACAACCATTAAACCTAACACCGCAAGCGGAAGCCATTTTAAAACTTCATTATCTGCTTTATCAAAGCCCTCATCCAATAAAGGTTTTAATAAAGAAATCATAAACGCGTCACCCGCTGCGTTTATGATAAGTGCTATTGCTGCAACGATTAAACCCGCTTTAAAAGGCGCAATTATCGGCCACAAGCGACGAAAAGTTTGTTTTGTCGAAAGGTCTTTATCATTCATACTTTTAATTACCAGACTTAATGTAAGCGCACTATTCTACTCGGGAAATAGCGGTAAGCCAAACCACAGATGATACCAGCGGGGCTGAATTTCATAGCGATAACGTGAAATTTTAATTTTTTCCTTTTTAAACCATATAGTTAACTGGCCATCTTCCGCTGTATTTAACCATTTAATATTATTATTTTTATACCGAAAATAGACTTTTGGCGATGGAATTTTCCATGCACTATACCTTGCTGATGAGACTACCACCATTGAAGGTTGAACATTTCTTAATAATAAATCAGTTGATGACGTGCTGCTTCCATGATGAGGAGCGAAAAGAAGAGTCGAACGTAACCGATTCTTGTACATTGCGACCAGTGATTTTTCCCCTTGTTTTTCGATATCTCCTGTTAATAAAATTTTATGAAACCCATCCGTTAATTGAATAACACAAGAATCATCATTATGTGATATTGGTGCTAGCTTTTCAGGCCATAATACTTCAAAAGTTAATATCCCCCACTGCCATTTTTGGCCTTTAAAACACGGAAGGTGTTCCATACTTTTTATATTATTAGTTTTTTCCCTATTTACCGACGTTTTTTGTGGACTAAAGCTACTTCTTACACTTAGCCATGGGTATTGCTGGATTAAATAATTTGTGCCACCAGTATGGTCTAAATGATTATGGCTTAAAATTATCCCAATTGGGGTGATATCGTGATATTTAAGAAAAGGAACAATTTGACGCTGTGCATTGCTTCCCCCTTTCCAAGCGTTTCCAGTATCATAAAGTAATGCCAAGTTGTTTTGTTCTATCACAACCGCTAACCCGTGGCCGATATCTAATACCGTAATTTTCCAGCCTTCTTTGAATTGCTTACCACTTCCCCTTTCTAAGAAAATTGAAATAACCACACAACCAATAAGCCCAAAATAACGTTTATACCACTTAAATAAGACAACAATGATGCTTAGCCAACATATTAAAAATAAATAATAAGGAACATTGATAAATTCTGACCAAAAGGTACTTAAATAAGGTAATGGTTCTAGCCCCATATCTATAACCCTATCTATCGTATATAAAATAGGTTGCTGAACCACTTTTATTGGTACTAAAAACAAGAGCAAAATAGCAGGAACAACACACCAAGAAACTAACGGGACAAACCAGATATTTGCCACTAACCCCATTACATTAATACCATTAAATAGACTAAGTTGCATTGGGATCAGTAAGACTAGTAAGCCAATTTGTAAATGGGTTAACCCTATAATTTTCCCCTTTACACCTTTAGATAAATGATATGGTAGTGGAAATATGGTTAACCAATAAAGAATGGCTAGCACAGCGAAACTAGATAACCAAAAACTATCTGACAAAATAGCCAATGGGTCTAATAATAATATTCCTGCGATACTCCACAGTGCCCATTGCCAAGCAAAATACCTTGCAGGCTTATTTCTGATATATATCCATAATAGTAGGGCAAATAATGCTCGAGTCGCAGGGATAGCAAAGCCAGAGATCCATGCATAAAAAATTGCTAGCCCTATACCAATTACTACTGGTAGTGTTTCATTGACATACTTTATTGGTAAAAAATATTGAATCACTCGAGTGATAAGAAAGCCAAACAAGTAAGCTAACCCAATATGCAAGCCTGATATAGCCATTAAATGTGTCAAACCTGTTCTCTGTAGTAAATATGTTTGTTCTACTGCCAACAAACTTCTATCTCCAAACATTAGTCCATAAATAATCCCTTTATTAGATAATGAATTAATTAGCTCCATATAATTATGGATAACTTTTTGTCTTACAGAACAATCCTTTTTTAATAATTCTATTTTCTTACTTTTCAAAACTCCAATGATTCTATTAGCCAAATAATAACGTTGTAGGTTAAATCCTCCTTCATTTAGTGAGCTGTGTAGTGGCTTTACAGTGCCATTGATTCGCCACAACTGCCCAGCGCAAACAGTTTCCTTTGTTTTCCATGTAGCATATAACGGAGGAAAAACAATGCGATTGTTAATTTTATCAATACGTACTTTGATTTTTTGCTCTTTGCTATTCAAAGGAATACCAACAATAACCACATCAATATCGTTATTTTTTTTAGATAGATAATTAATATGATTAATGATGTTAATTCCATGCCAATTAGCCCATAGAAAAAACATAATAATTAGTGCTAAAAACTTGCCTGATTTACCAAATATAAAGAATATTATTAATACCGATACAAACAAAGAAACAAATAATAATTCACTCAGCATTAAAATTTTAGGTATAAATAAAAGTGGTAATGTACCTAAAATCAAAGCAATAGAAGCCATTGTCATCGAAACAGACAATTTCCCATTAAAGATTAAATTACATTTTTTGATTGAGTTATTTAGCCATCTTATTATGTAGATGATATTTTTTATCAACTTTTGTATCCCTACATAGCGTTTATTTGCTTTAGTTTATTTATTCCTATGAATTTTTTAAGTCTCTTTGTTTTATTTTTCGTAGCGCTTCCCAATATGTTTTTTACTGATAAAAATATACATATTAGTTTGCGAGGAGCTTCGCAAAACACGTATATATCTCTAAAGCTGCTTTTGGATTTATTTTATTATTTTTATAGGCTTTAAAAGTATAGAAGTGGTGTTGGTGTTGGTGTTGGTGTTGGTGTTGGTGTTGGTGTTGGTGTTGGTG
>NZ_JAMPPE010000008.1:0-159745 GCF_028480905.1 Providencia sp. PROV156
CAGTTAGCATTTGTTATGTCTTCTAAATCTATTATGGTCTTATTTATCCCATGCATTTCTAGGGCGAATATGGGATGAAAATGTGGGTTTTCTACTATTAAAGAAAAAAGGATTACAACCTCAACGTAACAATAGCTTGTCACTTTATGCAAATCAGTCGACAGGCCTATTACAAAATACTGGATAGGATTGAGGAGCGAAAGAAAGCTGATCCATCATTAAGGTCGGGGGATACAATTTTGTTCTTCGGAGTATCAGGAAATACATAAAGAACATAATATTCAATATTCTATGATAGATAGCTACGATTGTTGCCAAAATGCTTTAGCGGAACGAATTAATGGAATATTGAAAATGGAGTACTTTCTGATAAAACCGAGTAATCTAGAGCTAGTGAGAAAATTAGTTGAAGATGCCAAAAACGAAGGTAAAAAATTCATACTAACTAGGAGGCGCCGACCAAAAGACTCTGCTTTTAGTGCTGCCTTAAATTCAGGTGTACTTGGCGCACCATGTTTAAGAATTTAAAACATTTCTACGATTCTTGAGAATATTGTTTTTATTCCATTTTTTTATTCTATTATGGTTAACTAATAAAAATGATATGGATAATAACGAAATATTTAAAGAATGTAGGAATGAATAATCTTAATAACTTCAATAGGTAGGGCATTTAGTTAAGGGCTTAATAAAGCCTCAAGAAAGTTTATAGTCTTAAAGTTTATTATTTTTTTAGGTACGGGTATCACCAAGTTTTGGTTATATAAAATTCCATTAAAAAGGAAATGTTAACATCTTGTTAATTAATAACGTGTGGCGTTTAAGACTTGTTGGATAAAAAAACTGTTTTTTTTAAATATATGAGATAAGTAACTATATTTAGTGATGGTGTTTACCCGAAAAATGACGAGTTCGTTAGACATTGTTTCATAAACCTTACTTATATTAAGGGTAACCAGATATTAATAGTTAATAATCAGCATTTTCAATAAATAAAATTAATGTTTGGTTTTATTTATTACTCGTATGTGAGTTTGTTATTTTTATTTTATTTAATTAGTATTGCTCGCAGTTAGTTATTCTTACGTTATTCAGTATCTACTTTGTATTTTTCAGAAAGGAAATAAAAATGGCAGCTAGATATCCTATTGCCAAAATAGTAGGGAGCAGAATAAAGAAGCTTAGAAGGGAGTATGGATTAACAGGAACTGAAGTGGCAATGGCTTTGAATGTTAGTCAACAGCAGTTTTCTCGCTATGAACGAGGTATTAACAGAATAGATATCGATTCTTTAGTTATGATTGCAGACTTCCTTAAAGTCAGTGTTCATTATTTCCTTGAAGATATAGATTTAGAACAATCAAATAGCTGGACCTCTGAATATAACTCATTATTAAGTCATGGTTTTTATTCAAACAATAAAAAAAATGAAGGTTAGTATTTGTTTTAAGGATCTCCTTATATTTACGGTTCATATTAGTGGTTATATTACTTCACATGTTATCGAACATCTCAAGTCATTAAAATAATGATAAGAATAAAGTTAACTAAATTCTAGTTATATCAATAAAACTATTGATATGGCTGTGTACCAACTAAGGTATTGCCTTAGTATATATTAATAATATCATGAAATAAGGGTTTAAAATGAAAAAGACGCTATTAGCATCTTCAATTATCGCATTAACATTCACTGCTGCATCAACTTCATTTGCTGCAGATGTAGGAAGCGGTACTATTGAATTCAATGGTACTGTGAATACTGGTGCTTGTACCATTGCTCCTTCTTCTGTTAACAAAGAAGTTCAATTAGGTTCTGTTCCAGCGGCATCATTACAAACAGCTGGTTCACAAGGTCCAAATGTTGATTTCACATTAGAATTAACGGATTGTATTTTGGACCCTACCGCAAGTGGTACTGATTATTCTAAAGTAACAGTTAAATTTACGGGCCAAATGGATGCAGCTGGCACCTTATGGGCAAGTACTGGTACTGCTACCAATGTTGGTGTGTTATTCCAAAATGCAAGTGGAACAAATTTAAAAACAAATGATACTGTTGAGCAAAGCTTAAACGCAGGGACAAATGTTATTAATTTATCTGCTCGTATGCAGGCATTAGGTGCAGCTACAGCCGGTTCTGTTAAATCTACAGTCGCTTACGTTTTAGATTACCAATAAGTATTAATATAAAAACATTAAAAAAATAATAAATCTTATATTTGCTGATTATGCTGTGTATAGCAATTGCTTCACAGCATTTTCAGTTATATGAGTTCATTCAATAAATCCATTATAGAATATTGCGGCTAATGAAAAAGAACAATTTTAATAAAAACATAGTGACTAGTTTAGTATCTAGTTTATTGTTTTACACTTACTATGTTAATGCGGATTCTGTTCAATTTAATGAAGACGCATTATCTATTTTGGGTAATACTAATATAGATTTAAGTGCATTTGAGAAAAATAAAATTAGTGAAGGTTCTTATTTTTCTAATGTATCGGTGAATGGTCGAAGAATCAATTATTTTGATCAAATAAATTTTTTAAATAAAGACGAAAATATACAACCTTGTATTTCTAGAAACTTAGTAGAAGTTATTGGGTTAAAAGAAGAATTTATTAAAGAAGTACCAACATGGGAAAATGGTCAGTGTTATGACCTTGCATCACAGGATAAAAATATTCAGGCAAGATTCGATGATGAAAAGCAAGAGTTAATGCTTTCAATACCTCAAGCTTATTTTCAGTATTCTGATGACAATTGGGTTCCGCCCATGCAACGGGAAGTTGGAGTTAATGCACTCGTATTGGATTACAACTTTGTTGAAAACTATATTAAGTATAAGAATACTCGAGATATTAATAATTTTAGCTCATTCGGTTCTATTGGTGCGAATGTAGGGCGTTGGCGTGTTCGCAGTAATTATCAATATCAAAAAGATTTTAATGATAATAAAAATGATAATTTTAAATGGGTGCAAACTTATTTATTTACAGATTTACCTAGTTTATCCGCAAAATTTTTTGCGGGTAAGTATTATACCGTAAGTAATGTATTTGATTCTGTACGCTTTAACGGCGTTAGTGTCTTTACGGATGAGAACATGCTACCGGCTTCTCTAAGGGGGTATGCACCGAGTGTCACAGGAACCGCGACAAGTAATGCGACAGTCACTATCTCACAAAATGGACGTATCTTGAATCAAATGAAAGTGGCACCAGGGCCTTTTTCAATTGATAATTTGAGTTCCTCTTTATCAGGGACTCTTGATGTTAAAATTACAGAAGAAGATGGCTCTATACGTGAGTACCAAGTTTCCTCGACCAATATTCCTTTTTTAACACGCCCAGGCATGGTGCAATATAAACTGAATGCAGGCCGGTTAGACCCAATGGGATATAAAAACATCAATGATGACTTTATATCAACTGAAGCTTCTTGGGGGATCCTCAACAATTTATCTATTTTTGGTGGTATTTTTGCAACCTCTAATGATGAATATCATGCCTATAATGCAGGTGTTGGGGTAAATATGGAACGCTTTGGTGCAATATCTTTTGATATTACACAGTCGAAGAATCAACTACAGGATATCGCTTTACGTACTGGTGAAAGTTACCGTATTAATTATGCAAAACGTTTTTCGAATTCAAGTCGATTGGATTTAACAGGGTACCAGTTTTCTAATGAAGGCTTTATGTCAGTGAATGATTATATTAGCTTAAAAGAAACTCCGTTAACGCCACATTATCGGCAGAAAAATGTATTTACGACTTCTTTTACACAACAACTCCCTGATTTACAGGCAGATATAAGTTTAAGTTACTCACGGGAAAGTTATTGGAAAGAATCAAAAAATAATAATACTCTAAATTTATCGTTTAATAAAACCATAAATACAAGTTTTATAAATAATGCGATTTTATCATTATCAATTGGTGAAAGTAGCTACGTAAAAGGTAAACGCTCTAAGCAAGCATATCTTTCGTTAAGCGTCCCATTTGGTGGTGAAAGAAACTCACGGATTCAATACTTTAGTTCTTATAATGATATTGATAAGAAATATAATAGTAATATTAATTACAATTCTAAAATTAATGATAATAACGTTAGCTTAGGTTTATCAAGTAAAGACTTTTTTGAAAATGCGGCAATGAATGCATCCGTTTATCGTGATACGCAATATGGTACTGCACAACTAACGGGATCGTATGGTGAAGATTACCATACATTAAGTGGGTCACTAGATGGCTCCTTGACGATTACCAACCAAGGCCCAGTTTTACACCGACGAGTTTATGATAACCAAGCTCGTATGGTTATTGATACAGATAAAGCGAAAGGGGTATCAATTAATAAAAATGAATCAGTTACGAATGGGTTTGGTTTAGCCGCAATTAGTAATGTTCCAACCTATTATAGGTCGACCCAGTATGTAGACCTTAATAATGTACCAGACAATGTCAGCATTGATGACAGCGTGATTGAATCAAATTTAACTGATGGTGCGGTTGGTTATTCAAAACTCAATACATTAGTGGGGGAAAAAGCGTTAGTTACAATTAAATTCCCTGACGGAAATACGCCTCCATTTGGTGCTTTAGTTTATGGCTCTGATAATAATAGTGTATTGGGAATGATTGCAGAGGAAGGGCAAGTTTATTTAACGGGCTTCCAACCAGATCAAAAATTAACGGTTAAATGGAGTGGTGACCAGTCATGTCGAATTATGTTAGGAAAACAAAGCCATTTAGCCAGTAAGAATATAACCTGTAATAAAGAATAGAAAATCATGAAAAAATTTAAATTAATAATAAGTGCTTTAATCTTGATTAGCACATACACACATGCATCAATTTCTGTTGACCGTACTCGCGTTATTTATGATGAAGCAAGTAAAGGTGTTAGCGTTGTGATTGAGAATATTGATAAAAAAGACCCTTATTTAGTTCAGTCATGGATCGAGAATGAAAATGGTGAAAAAATTTCAGAGCCACTAATTGCTTTGCCTTTACTGCAACGTGTTGAAGCGAATCAAAAGAAACAGGTTAGAATTAGTTTATCAAAAAATGACGTGAAAATACCGAACAACCAAGAGTCTTTATTTTACTTTAATGTCTTGGGTATTCCACCGAAAACTAAACTAGAAAATGCTGTTGAAATTGTTATTCAATCACGCTTTAAATTATTTTATCGTCCAAGTGAATTGAAAAAATACCCTAACAATGACTGGCAGAAAGAATTGAAAGTGGAAAAAATGGGAAACTCGTTAAAATTAACTAACCAGACACCCTATCACATTGTTGTGATTAATGTTAATGATAATGAATCTAAAGTTCCTGATTTTAAAGAAATTGTCATAAAGCCAAATAGCAATTCAACATATTTTCTATCAGATAAACAAGTGAAATCGCCGAAAATGGTTATTACTTATATTGATGATTATGGAACACCAAACTTATTGAAATATACATGTAATACAACTTGCTCCTTATCAAATGAAAAGGATAAGAGATAAATTATGTTAATTTTTAATAAAATAAATTCATTCGCTATATTATTTTTATTTTTGCTAAGTTTTCAATCAGTAGCTGCGGTTAATAATTGTATACCGAGTTCAGGAGCTACAACTATAGAACAAGAATTAACCTTTGATATTACAAATAGTAGTACTTCAATTCCAAATGGTACCTTATTGACATCAGCATTGAGCTCATATATATCAGTGAGATGTGAGTTTACTGGCTCATCAAGTACAACTAATGCCGTTTACTTTAAAAATACAATGCCAACTGCAATTAAAACATTATTGATTAATAGTGGTGTCAGTGTGACGCAACAAAATGCAATTTCATCTCCTAGTCCAGTAACGATAACCAACCCAACTGTTCCAAATATTTATTTGGGGTATTGGAGTCAACCAGAAACAGGAATTACACGCAATATCGCTTTCATGTATAACTTTTATGTTTATAAGGGGGCAAACGCTCTTAAACCTTTTGATACAGGGCTATTTTTATTAGGAACCCATGTGGATTATTTAGGTAAGGATTTAGGCGGGCCAACTTATGTGCGCATTAAAGGTAACTTAACCTTGCTCTGCCCTGCACCTGCGGTGAATATCACGGCTTCTAATGGGGGAAGTGTAAACTTTGACTCAATTTCACCTAAACAAATGAATGCGGGAGAAGTGGTTAGCCGAACTTTTAATTTAGGTATGTCAGTGCCACAAGACTGCGAAACAGGGCTAAATATATCAGTACGTTTTGAACCCAATAATAATACGGTGCTAGGTGGAAAATATCTTGATATGGGCAATGGGTTACAAACACTATTAACCCGTAATTCAACTGATATTAACTATAATGAAAGCTACAGTATTGGTGAAATCATGCCACAATCACCGATTAATGTCCCTTTTACTGCGACATTAAGCAAGATAGCGGGCAGCACTATCGCTTCTGGTCCGTTTTCTAAAACAGTTCGAGTTGTTGTTTCATATTAAGAGTGTTAATTGACATTTTTTCTATGGTGTTATATTGAATATACATATTCTGATGCTGAGTATTATTAAATGAAAAAACTCAAATTAGTATTAGTTGATGATCATCCCATTGTGCTTTCAGGTTTGAAAGATACACTTTCTCAATCAATGAATTTAGACATTTTAGGTGCTTACACTCAGGATGCTGAACTATTTGCTTTTTTGAAAAAAAATGAGGTTGATGTGATCGTAACTGATTATATGATGCCTAATAATACCCAATCTAGCGATGGACAGAATTATATTCAATTTTTACGTCGCCAATATCCAAATATTGCAGTGATTGTATTAACGATGGTTTCTAACCCAATGATTGTACAAATGTTATATGATTCTGGGGTGAGTGCGGTGGTGTCAAAAGAGGCACCATTAGGTGACCTGATGAAAGCTATCACATTAGCGGGGCAAGGTCGCCAATATCGTGTTCCTGTTGCAGATATGACAACGACATTAAAAAGCCGTAATGCAGTAACATTAAATGATAGGGTAAAGACATTATCACCTCGTGAACTTGAGGTACTGCGCCTTTTTGTTCAAGGTAAGCCTATTGTTGATATTGCTAAGCAATTAAACCGCAGTGATAAAACTATCAGCCTACAGAAAAATGCTGCAATGCGTAAATTGGGTGTTGATAATAATCAAGCGTTAATCAGTTATTGCCTCACACATCATTTGTTTGACTAATTTTTTTTATCCAATTAGCTAATTGGTTGCAGATATTCTGACTAATCTGGGTATCAATGTATGTTGATGTCCGTGAATCTAATGCTGTTTCAAACCCACGAAGCTGATTAGCTAACTCACGTTGTTCAACACTAATTAATGCACCACGGATACGATGGGATAACTGTTTTAATTCTTCTGTGTTGTTATTTTCAACCGCTTGGCAAAATTGAGTAATATCACTCACAAAATGACGAATAATTTTTTCTCTATCTTCCCCATTTAGCGGGTTAATCACTTTTATTGGCCCCATTTCTGAAGCTGAGGAGGAGTAAATCGGGAATAAACGGTTGAACAATTGAACTAAGGTTTCTAGCTCTATAGGTTTTACAAGCCATGAATCCATTCCAGATTCTAGGCATCGCTCTTCTTCTTCTTTTAATCCATTAGCAGTAACACCAACAATCGGGCATGTTTCGCCTTCACTGCGCAGCTGCTGTGCAAGCTCATAACCATTACGATAAGGCATATTAACGTCTGTAAGGATGATATCAACAATTTCGTTATCCCAGATCACCAACGCTTCTTCACCATCATTGGCAATAAATACCTTACAACCAAGTAGTTCAAGTTGCTCTTGTAGAACAACTTGGTTAATGGGGTTATCTTCAGCAATTAAAACGCGAAGCGGGTATTTATGCATATGAGTTTGTATACGAGATGTTGGACAAATAAGGGGTATCGGTTCTTTATTATTTTGTAGTAAGAATAACTGCTGATTTAACTCGGATAGTCTGAAATTCATTTCAGTGCTTACCCATTGTTGCCCATCCCAATTAGTTGGCAGAGGAAACGATGGAATTAAGATGCCGACGGCAATAACGGATGAGGTATCTATGGGGAGGCTATTTTCTGTGAAATATACATTGGCCCCCCAACGTTTTAGCCATTGCGTTATATTTTCAGTCAATAATGGGTTTGGGGTTTGCAACCAAATATTGGTGTTCTTGAGTGATAGCCAGTGTGTTTGCTGTATATCGAGTGCTAAAGGTAGTGTCACGAGAAACGAGCTACCAACTCCAGTTTCGCTTTGTAAGCTTATTTGCCCATCCATCAATTTGATAAGCTTAGAGCAAATAAATAGACCTAAGCCAGTGCCACCATAAGCATGAATTTCTGAATGAGCTTGATAAAATGGCTCAAATAATTTTATTTGTTGTTCAGGGCTAATTCCAACTCCTGTATCACTGACACGTAGTAATATATTATTTTTATTACTTCTTTTAAGTTCAATAATAACAGTACCTCTGTGGGTAAATTTAATCGCATTACTGAGTAAATTACCTAAAATTTGTTGCAGTCGGGCAGAGTCACCAACTCTATTTGCTTGTACATTTGGGTCAATAATAGCAAATAGGAGCAACCCTTTTTGCTGAGCAATTCCTTGATATAACTGAACAGTTTGTTGCACTAATTCTAATAAATCAAATGGTTGATTATGAATTTGAATTTGATTAGCTTCTATTTTGCTAATATCTAAAATATCACCAATTAACTGCATAAGTAATTGGGATGTTGTTGATATTCGATCAATAAAGTGAGCTTGTTGAGATGAAAGAGAGGTATTTGCCAGTAATTCTAATGTACCTATTAGACCATAAAGTGGGGTTCGTATTTCATGGCTCATTGTTGCTAAAAATGTGGATTTAGCTCGGTTGGCTTCTTCTGCAAGTCGCTTAGCATCATCAAGTTGTTTTTCAGTTTCTGCTTGGATCGTAATATCAGTAAATGCGCATAAAATAACAGGGCGCTGCTGGTAATAAGTTGCTGTGCTTACGACATAAAGAACATGTTCCCCAGACTTTAAATTAGTTTTAACCTGTTCTGTGTCAGAAAGAACCTTGATAAGTAATTCATTATATTCATTTGAGTCGTGGGGAGTAGATATATTGGTTATTTTTAGCCAATAACGAGCTAACTCATTCGCAAAGCGTAACTGCTGGGTTTCTTTATCTATTACACATAAGCCGATAGGGGTTGTCGCAATAAGTGTTTGGTTAAAAGATTCATTTTCTAAGATAGCTTGCTGGGAGTCTATTGCGGGTTGTAATATTTTTCGTTGGTACCAGCGGTGATATCCCCATCCACAAAATAAACTAAAGAAAAGTGCAATAACTAAACTGATAGGAAGCCACAGGTTGTCTTCAAAAAAAGCCGCATAACTAATTCTATAATATCCAGTCCATTCATCAGTTTTAGATGAAAGTTTAAGAACTAGGCCATCTCGGGTATAAAAAATACCTTCTAATGCTTCTTCCTCAGGTGCTTGGGTTGTTCCAAGTAGCTGACCATATTTTGCATGAATCAGCCAAAATTGATGTGTGAGTGTGGGGTTTAACATTCGCTCCAGCACGCTAAGCCTTGCTTGGCTTAACATACTGACTGCATAAATATTTTTAGGAGAAATGTGAGCATTCTGCCATAAATGTTCATCAAAACCAGCAGGGATGATCCCAATGAGAATATGATCAAATGGCTCAGGACGTAACCAGATAATGTCTTTTGAATCGCTTTCTTGTGATTCTAAAAATTGAGCATGAATAGTAGGTAAATTTTTTCTAATACTATCAATGACGGAGTAATACAAATTTGGAGAAATAGATTCATTTCCTAAAACTGTTCCAACGGAAGGAACGCTGATACTAATTTGGTCGTGTTCGTTGACAAAAAATACTGCAGCAGCTGGAAAATATGAGCCTCCCCAAAAAGTAGAATAGTAATCAGCTAAATAGGCCCCTAAAGAAAATAGTATACTGGGAACGTTGGAACACTCTAAACTCTTGTCACAAGCTAGGGTAAATGGCATTGCAACTAAAGATTCTTTACCTTCGAGTAGATATAATGGCGACCTTGTTGGTAAGAACTGTTCTTGTATTGCATAGGTTCGGCTTTCAACTAACTCTATTAAATCTTGATTTTGCTTATTTAAAGATCGTAAAAACTTTTCTTGTTCATTGATATAGCCTATTAGTGACCTAAAATCGACTTCTAGGCGTTTAGTTTCTTGTTGAACAATTCGCTCTGCACTCCAAATCAATGTTGTTATTAGAATGAATAACAAAGGAAAAGCAATGGTAAGTATGCTATTCGTGCGTCCTGATGTGCGAGTTATCCTTGAAAATGCAGTCGGAGAAGGGGTAGGCATAGCGCTGTTCTCATCGATTATAGGCAAACTCCATGATTTTCATAATAATATAAAATAAACAAATTAAACAATATTTCTTTACGCTAAAGGTTATACAATTGCTGAATTATAATAGTCTTTCAAATCATCTAATTCCCAGCCAAAACCATTTAAATTAGTGATATAGTGTGAAAGTTTAGGATGATGACTCACGACATAGAATAGCCTATGGTAAAAATCTGGGAAATTAATACCGAGTATAAGAATAAATTTAAACAATACATCTACGGTTAACGCATTCTCTCCTCGTTCATAGCGCGATAATTGCTGTTGGCTAATGCCTAACTCTTTCGCAATGTTCTCACCACTAATTCCTAATTCTTGCCGGTATTCTTGTAAGCATTTACCAACTAGTTGGCTGATATAATAAGTTGTATCTTTTTTCTTTTTCATGAGGAAACTTGACCCTAGTATCATTGATTCATAAAACTATTTTTATAGCTAAGAGTAAATTATGACGAAAAGAAAATTTTAGAATATAAGGTATTCCTTAATTGAAAGTTTTAAATAAGATTGAGTCATTTATTTTAGGTTCATATGCAGAGTCTTATTCTAAACATTATAGTTATTTGCTCTTTATTTTATGGGGTTATTTTTATTACTTAACAATATGTTAAGCAAAAATTGTGAGTTGTTCGGTAAGGTTGAGTAGGTTTTATTACATTAAGGCTTAGTTACCTTTTTATTACAAATTATTATTAGCACTTCTTGATTAATATTGTATTTGATTATTTTTTTAGCTCAATAGCTAGGAATAAAAAATGATATTGTGGTTTTTTAATGATTTATTTTCATAACTATTAATATAAAAACTTATTTTTAGGTTCTTAGATAAGACAATAGGCTAATAAAAACACGTAATATGAGTTAAGCTTGGCTGTCTAATGGATGAAATGAGAAAAGGGTGAGAATAATAATCTAATTATAAACTTTAGTGTTTGGTTTTTTTTAGGTAATTCCTGGTTATTTGGTATAAGTCAAGTTAATTGACTTTATATTATAGCTGATTGTATATCAATATTCTGTATAGTGGCGGACTAACCATGTCTAGTAGACCGAAAGGGTATAGAAATAAGTGTTTAGGTTAGATAAAAAAAAGATTATAGATTTCAGATTCTTTAGCCGAGTACTCAACTTGAGCTTAGAAATATAAAAGCAAAAAACCGCCTTTTGGGGCGGGTTCTTTAAATATGTGGTGCCCAGACTCGGGAACATTCAGCTATTTAATGAATTGATTTTCAAAGTAAATCTATTTTATCTTTTTGTCAAGACCCATAATATGCCTCTTTTTTCTACATTGATTGCCATGTTCTGAGCTGACACCCCACCACGGTAAATAATTCAGCTCGGGTGGGGTGGTCTATGAAATCTACCCTCTCAGGCAAACTTGAACTGGCTGCACTTCTGTCGGGCCGGTTCAGGAAGTCATTCGCAGCTTGTTAGGCTATAGCAACCCCGTGAGTTCAGGCTTCCGGACCTTCGCTCCATGACCGGCGGTATTGTTGTTAGATGAGCCTTTGTCGAGCTTAGATCCAGGTAGCCGTTAACGTTTAGGGCTGGAAGTGAGAGATATCTTGCGGGAAGCTGGGCAAACAGCACTGTTAGTGACTCACAGCGAAGATGAAGCACAATTGATGGCTGAAAAATTAACTATCTGAAAAAGGGCAGATTAATTCAGAATGATGATCAATTGAGCATATGGAGAAGACATCTGATTCGGTATAGCCCAGATACAGGTCCCCTTGATCCGCAGTGGTGAAAATAGATTTGGAATTTAATATGAAAAAACGAGTTATAGGTTTGTTTTTATTGATAGGACTACCTTTGGTTGCAATAGCTGATAATATTCACGTGACGGTGAATTCCTCTATGTACTCTTACCCTGATAATCGGGCGTGTATTAACCCCATTTAACGAGGTGTATACCAGTGTTGATGTAAAAAATACAAGCACAATTCAATGCCAGTCAATCTTGTCAAAATAAAGAGGGCAGTAAGAGTATTTTTGTACACCAAAAGATTACAGCAACTGTGACACTGAGTAATGGAGATAGTTGTCACCAGAGGCTCTCTACCATTGCATTATTTCATGGATTTGATCAAACAGGTCAGTATTTGCTGGTAAATGAAAGTATTGATGATGTTAGTACATATAATTTTGGTAACAAGATCATGTCGTTTGATATTTCGGATGGACAATGCGGTTTTTCAAAAAAACTTTCAGGGTGACTATTATACCCGCTCTTCAGGAAAGGGAGATGCAGATGATTTTCTACACAGCATTAGCTCAATGAAAATACCTCGAAAGAGGTAAACTGACAATAAAAATATAACTTGTTAATTTACTTGCGTGAATTATGTTCGCTTTAATCGTTATGATTAAATTTCGTTATTTTGTATTTCATGACCTTGTGGGTTTTATCCAGTATCTGTGTAAATGGTTTCTGATAAATTATTTAGAAAGGCATATGGTTTATGGTTATCACAGATGAAGCATACCAAAGATGATATGCATATTTATTGGTTTTTTGATTTGTTTTGTTAGGCTATGGTGTGAATGGGGCGAATAGATGGAGATATAGCTTTAGATGATTTTAATGGCGCATGTGTGAAATTGTCAGAGTTTTTTCCGATTAAAGATGGGATGTGATATAAATAACTCTGAATAATACCAAGTATATAATCCTACACTTATAGCATATGATAACCTGACTTATCACTCATTATTTTCGACTATTAAAATAAATAATAAAAAAATAATATATATTTTTTCCATTATGGAGATTTTATGTCATTGAACACAAATGATGGTTCTAAAGTATATACACCTCTCTCTTTGGCTCTATATGACTGGTGGGTACTAAATATATCTAATAACTATGCATGGCGTTGTAATACTGATGAATTTTTAATTCCTCACTTTAAATCTCATCTTGGTAACAACCATATGGATATTGGTGTTGGGACTGGTTTTTATTTAAAAAAAGCTGCAGATGAAATTAATAAAATATCACTTTCCGATCTTAATATTCACAGTTTAGAATATGCTAAAAAATATATTTCTGATGAGAAATTAAACTCTTGTTTCTGTCATGATATTTTTAATAGATTTACTGGTGAGTTGAGAGGGGCATTTGATTCAGTATCCATATTTTATTTATTACATTGCTTGCCAGGGAAAATGAGTGATAAGAAACAAGCGATAATAAATATCAGTGAAACACTTAAGGATGATGGCACTTTATATGGTGCGACTATTCTTGGAAAGGGGATTAAGCATAATCGTTTTGGAAGTAAGCTAATGTCAGTCTATAATAAAAAAGGAATTTTTAGCAATGTTTATGACTCTGCGGATTCACTTGAAACGACACTTGCTTCTTTGTTTGAAGATGTTTCTGTTAATATTCAGGGGGCGGTTGCATTATTCACTGCTAAAAATAAAAAAATCAAGTGTAGTAAAATATAATTATCTGTAATAAAAAATGATTTGCTTATATAGGTGACAATATATTCTTTTTTTGATTTTACACATGATGTTATTCAGCTTAATCGGATAACTGATTGGGGTAATATTTTAAGAAATAAAAAGTGGCTTTCACTTCGAAGGCCACTGTCATCATAAAATGGGGGAGATGTAAAAAAACAAGCTTGTGTTGTTAATACTCAACAAGAGTAAAGTTAATTATAGAAAACCGGCCGCTTTAAATTTTGCTAATGCATCCGTTTTTTGTGCTGCAGTTAATGGGCGTAGTGGACGGCGGGGGTCACCAACATCAATACCATGTAATTGCATTGCAACTTTACCTGCAGCAACACCACCGTATTCTACCAGCACACGAATAATTGCAATTACTTTATCCATACATGCAGCGATACCATCGTAATCACCAGTGTTAAATTTCTCAATTATTTCAAGATATAAAGGAGCCGCATAGTTATAGGTGCTTCCTACAGCGCTTAACGCCCCACAAGCTAACCCTGCCGGTATAAATTCATCTACACCAAATGGAATGTCGTATTTACCGCCATCAACACGTAAACAACGTTGAAATTCATACATATCAGGAGAATTAAATTTCATTCCGGATAAATTCGGAATTGTTTTTCCTGCCGCTTGTAAAAATTTTTCCATGTCAATGTTTAGACCTGACATAGTAGAGTGGTAGTAATAAAAGCCTTTAGAAGGCGAATTCATCGCTGCTAAACGACAATATTCAACTAAGTCATCTACATTGCTTGGTTTAAAGAAACAAGGACCAATCACTGATGTAGCTTGAATATCTAACGTTTCAGCATGACGGGATAGCTCTATAGTGTCTGCAATACTGAGTGCACCTGTATGAACAATGATATCTAGTTGTCCTTGACTGGCAGCAGCCCAGCATTCAGCGACTTTTTTGCGTTCTTCGACAGAACAATGGATACCTTCTCCTGTTGTTCCTAATACGTAAGCACCAGTGACACCACTTGCAATAAGATGTTCTGCAATTTTATCAATGACAGGATAATTAATACTGCCATCGGCAGCAAAAGGTGTATGAGGTGCAGCGATTAATCCAGAGAGTTTTTTCATTATCATTCCTTTTTTGGAGGTTGATTTCTTTATTTATTATGATATGGAGTTTTACTCTATATTAAGGCTCAATCGTTCAGAACGCAATAATGAAATTAGCGTTAAAGAAAGAGAAAAATGAAAGTGTGATCTTTAGCTGGTTTTTGTTCAAGACCACATAACACTGATTATAAACTCATGCTGAATTGGTATTTTTTAATGCATTTAGTGTACGCAGTTTTTGCTCTTTGACCATTTCAGGTTGAGCTTGGACAAGTAGGGTATATAGTAAGTCTAAAACGAACAGTTGTGCTGTTTTTGTACCAATAGAATCACCTTGTAATTTCCCCTGTCGATTACCATTAATCAGATAATAATTGGCATATTCCATAATGTGTGAACCTAAATTATGCGTTAGCGCAATTGTGGTAGCCCCTGCTTCTTTTGCAAGTTTCAGTGCATGAACTGTTTCCGGTGAGTTTCCGGAATGGCTGATACCAATCGCGATATCACCCGGTTTCAATAAGGAAGCCTGCATATACATAAAATGGTTATTGGTAACAGCATCCACTCGATATCCAATACGCATCAGTTTATTTTTTAGATCCTCTGCTGTGATCCCTGAGGAACCCACACCGCAGATAAAAACATAATTCGATGATAGCAACGCATTTACAGCATCTTGAACTTGCGTCATATCAAGTAAATTTAATGTTTCTGATAACACATTATTGATGGTTGCTTGTAATTTTAAACCTATAGTATGGATATCATCCTGATGGCTAACTTCAGCATCAAGGATTGGTGATTCTTCACTATCCGATGTCGCCATTTCAATGGCTAAATCCATTTTAAAGTCTTGAAAGCCCTTATAGCCTAAAGTGCGGCAAAAACGCACTACAGTTGCCTCTCCCGCCTTAGTCGCTTGGGAAAGTTGTGCGATGGAAAGCTGAGTGACTTCAACAGGATGAAACAGGATATATTCAGCAATACGCTGTGATACTCGCGTCAGGCTATTTTTCATTGCCCCTAGTGTGTCGAGTATTTTACCTGGCTTCAGTCTGGTAACTGACTGTTTTGTCATGAAAATTATCCTTGTTTGCCGAAGTTCAAAGGGAATGGAATTCTGCTAACAAGAGTATCAATTCTGGCGGGTTAAAAAAAGCCTTGCTCTTATAATTATGTGATAATAACAAAACGCTTTATTCCATTTGCATCAATATACAATTTATTGATGCATTAGAAATAAAGCGTTTAATTGGAACTGATGAAAATTAACTTGTCAGCAAATTAAGGTTTACCTTAATTACTGCTTTTTTTAATATACTGTTTCCTTCCTCTGCTGCTATACCTGGTTTATGGGGTTCATAAGGCATAAAAATAGCAAACATAGAGGGTGTTAATGACAATGTTTGACAATTTTCAATGACATCTGTGAGTTGGTAGTCATCCGCTTCACTGTAAACAGTGGCATTTTTAGCCGAATTTCGAACGCCGTAATCTATAACTTCCTCACCGGATAGTAAAATTTGTATATCAATATAGCGATGATGTAATTCTGCACATTTTTGTTCTCGAGATTGTGTTTCAAATGACATTACATTCATGAATACATCATTATCATCAATAGGGTAGCTTCCCGGTTCTAAAGAGAATGGGTCGAGTGCGAGTGCCTTTTTAATTATATTACGTAATACCAAATTCATTTCAGGCATTACTGCCGCGTCAGATATATGACCAAATAACATAGATACCTCCTATGAGTTCCTTGATATTTCACTATCATCCAATGAAATTTGTTTTGCTGCCGAGAAAAATGGCGCAGTAATTGTACCAATAATGACTACTGACATAGCACCTATTACACCATAGAAGAAAAAGTTAAGGTCACTGCCATAACGGGCTGCTAATACAGCAATGATACTTACTATAATGCCTGCGACCGCACTACCTGCATTAGCACGTTTAACAAAAATACCTAACATAAATAGTCCGGTCATAGGGCCACCCATTAAACCGATTAAACTGTTAAAAGCATCCCATATTTCAGACTCGTCAGATAAAACTAGCCAAATTGTTGCTAAACTGCTGAATACTCCAGCAATAATTATAACTAATCTGGCGACTTTCATTTTTTGTTCTGAACGCCGTTCAACTTTACTTAAGCGAATATAGATATCAGAATTAAAGCAACTAGAAATACTATTTAAGCTACTAGATATGCTCGATTGAGCAGCGGCAAAGATAGCTGCAATGATTAGCCCAGAAATACCCACTGGCATTTCTGTAACAATAAATAAGGGTAAGATACCTCCGGTATTAAAACCTTCAGGTAACAAACTTGGATTTTGTTTGTAATACACAAATAGGGCTGAACCAATGGCAAAAAAGAAAATAGGAATAATGGCAACTAATTTAGCATTTGTGATTAAAGTACGTTTAGTTTGTTCGATAGAATCAGTCACAATGTAGCGCTGGACAACATCTTGGCTTGCAGTAAATTGTTGAATATTGGCAAATAAAAAACCAATCATTAATACAGGAATAGTACTGTCAGTCCAACTCCAGCGTAACTGTGCATCCGGGAAAAATTTATCAGCCTGTGCTGTTGTGGTAAAAATCTCACTAATACCTCCATCAACTTTAAAACAAATCATGATAAAGATTAAAACAGCACCACCTGAAAGTAACAATCCCTGAATAACATCTGTCCAAATAACGCCTTCAATCCCTCCCATCCATGTATAAATAATACATAATAGACTAATCAGTACAACTAATATAATAGGGTCTATCCCTATGAAAGGACGTAGTGCGAGTACGGTCAAATAAGTGATAATTGCAATACGACCAATATGAAATAACATAAATGACAGGCTGGCAAATAAACGGCTTCGTATATCAAAACGGGCTTCTAAATACTCATAGGCTGAAGTGATTTTTAATTTTCTAAAGAAAGGAATATAGAAATAAAATACTAATGGCAAAATGGCGATCGCTAAATATTGGCCAATAATAAAAGTCCAATCAGAAGTATAAGCTTTCGCTGGAATTGACATAAAGGTAATTGAGCTTAATGTTGTTGCAAAGACAGAAACGCCGGCAGCCCAACCGGGAACCCGCCCCCCAGCACGAAAATAATCATCCGCTGTTTTTTGGCGTTTAGAGAAATAAACACCAACGAGTAACATTGCGGCTAAATATCCAAATAGCACTGCATAATTAACGAAACCAAAATCATGTAATTGCATTTTTTTAGTCCTGCCATATGTAAGGTAAAAGGTAAGAAGTACGACAGTTTTTTAGTGTTTCCTAGCCCAAAGAACGGCTCCCCAAAGTCCAGCATTATGATGATAGTGAGCAGCTAAAATAGGGACTTGTAACGCCTCGGGCTGTTGTCTGATAGCTGCTTGAACAAGCTCGATATATCCATTTGCTAATCCAACACTTCCACCAAGAACAACACAGTCGGCATCTATTATTGCTTTAATATCAGCAACTAAATTAGCTATAGTACTTGCTGAGTTTTCAATTATTGTTTTCGCTTGAAGGCTTCCCTGGTAATAGGCAGTAAAAATAGCTTTAGCATCTTTACCTGCAAGTTCATTTACAGCTTGTGAAGCAATGGCACGGCCGGAAGCGATAGCTTCGACACATCCATAACGACCACAGCCGCAAAGAGGGCCATGAGGATCAGCTATAGTGTGGCCTAGATGGCCTGCAATACCTCGTTTTCCTAGCTGTAATTGTCCTTGTTGAATTAGGCCGCCCCCAACCCCTGTCGATACTGTAATAAATGCCATATCAGAGATATTTTCATGGCGGTAATCATATTCAGCCCATGCAGCAGCTTGAGCATCATTGAGTAACCAGCAAGGCAAACCGGTTATTGTAGAAAGTGTTTTTTTTAACGGGAAATTTTTTAATCCTCCCAAATTATTAGGATTTAATGCAGTTAATACGCCATCACAGATAATCCCTGTAGAGGCTACGGCGACACCATCTGCATACGCTTTTAGTGGTGTAGTTATCGCCACCAAAGCTTCATAGAGTTGAGTTGGTGATGCACTTGCAGGGGTTGTAATTTGAGTATGGTGCGTAAGTTGATTGTCTCGACTGATTAATGCAGCCGAAATCTTTGTTCCTCCAATATCAATTGCTAATATATTCATTTAACTAATTCCTGCTGTAACTTGAGGGCATGGGTAAACCAATCACAGACATGTTCAAGTCGGGTTAATGCGGAACCAACTGTGACAGCCCAAGCTCCAGCTTGTATAGCTCTTGCTGCAATCATAGGTGTGTTATAGCGGCCTTCGGCTATTACACGGCATCCATTTTCAGCGAGTGCTGCCACTAATTGTAAATCAGGTAATTTTGGTATTTCACCACCGGTATAGCCAGACATAGTTGAACCAATAAATTCTGTTCCTAATTCCTGGCAATACATTCCCTCATTAAATGTGGAACAATCTGCCATTGCCAACCTATTGAAGTGGTGTATGCAAGCCAATAACTCATTGACTGGAACTGGGCGTACACGATCCGTACCATCAAAAGCGATAATATCGGCACCTTCTGTTGCTAGTGCTTCTACATCACTTAACCAAGGTGTGATCCTGACAGGACTATCCAGTAAATCGCGTTTGACAATACCAATAATTGGCACATCAATAAGAGGGCGAGTTGCTTTTAAATTATCTATTCCCTCAATTCGTACTGCTACTGCACCTGCATTAACTGCAGCTTGAGCCATTGCAGCAACAATTTCTGGCTTATCCATAGGGCTATTATCGACAGGCTGGCAAGAAACGATCAGCCCTCCTTTTTGTTGAATATCCGTAGTCATCTTTTCAATCAATGCCATTTTGAACTCACCATTTTATTTTGAAGTATAACTCCAATTAATGTTATTTTATGAAGCTAAATTCCTCAATTACGAAAGTCGTAATTTGTGAAGAAGATCAAATAATAAAATATTTTTCTTAATTTATTGATAAATATGAAAAAATAATATAGTGAGTAATGGAGTAATTACTCACTATAATTTTTGGCATCTTTTTACATAAGATTTAAAAGTGGAATTGTAATCCTAAACGATACCTAGTTTGACGGGCGTCACTGGTCGGGCTTACCGCAACATTTCCAACTTCAATATAAGGAGTGAATGTGTCACTCAATTGGTAAGAGAAAGAGACATTATGTTCATAATTACGTTTCTTATTATCATATTTTATGCCATCGCTATACATTTGTGTGTAGTCATATTCAATTTTGTATTTATTATATTTATAGCCAATAAACGCATCAAAGCGATTTGTTTTTTCGTCATCAACAGCTTTTTTTGTTTTTCTGGCATAATCAAAACGATAACGGCCTGCAATATATAAACCGTTATCAAAATTATATTGCGCCTTTAAATAAGGTTTATAAATTGATGTGTCTGTAACTGTTTCAAAAATTAATCCCGGTTGTAACGTTATACTTTTATTTATCTTATGGTTGTAACTTAGCCCCATTTCGATAGCATTATTAACAACATCACTAAATACTTTATCTTTTTCGCCGTCAACACCACCTGACTTTATACTGGCATCAATATAAAATCCGATACCATTTGAAAATGAATGAATAAAGGCAATGCGATCTTTATTTATTCTGGATGAATCTGAATATTCATGACGAAAGTCTAGTGTAGTCGCATTTAATTGAAATGACATAAAAAAAGTACAACATGCCAATAAAATTTTATTATTAAACATAGTTTTTACCTGAGTGGATAAGACTCCATAAATTTAATATGGAGTTCTTGGTTGGTTATTATAATTTATAAATTTAACTGGTTTAGTTAATAATTAGCTCTTTATCTTTTAATGTTAAAGTGATTACAGAATTAACTGCCTCACCTTTTGTAGTTTCACCTCCGATTAAATATAGTGAATTACCATGCTCAATAGTGATTCCATAACCAAGAGGGATCGGTAATTCACCAATTACTTTCCATTGATTATCAATCAACCCATAAATTTCTTTATGCCATTTTTTGTCTAAATCCTGATGTGCAAAATAATGTTTCTGTGAATACTTAGCCTGAGACCCAGGGAAGTTAGCACCCCCAGCAACAAGTAAGGTATGAGCACTATAACCTGCAAATGCACCAGCCAAGCCATCTTGCTGCTGCTCAGGTGATGGTGGAGGAAGTTTCTGTACAGTAGTATTCCACTGTAGTTGATTATTTTCTAATATAGCCGTTTGTATTTCACTAGTACGTAACCCAGGTTTTAATTCACCGTTAATCAAGGTTATTGAATTGTTATCATTTACTACTAATGAAGAACCCGCAGTTCCATTAAAAGGAATAGTGCCTAATGAACCCCATTGATTATTATCTGCATTATAAGTTAGTATGACTCGATTAAAAAAATAGCCTTCTATGGGTTTATTAAAGTAATCATTAATAACTTTATTTTTAATAGATGAATTGTTTTTAGCATGATTTAAATTAATGAAATATTTATCAAATATTTGCTTGTTTACTCCTCCAAGAATGATAGCTTTATTGGTGCTGATACTAACTCCTGCATGACCAACCAAGCCATAAGGTGAACTAGTATCTATTTTTTCCCATTTGTCTTCACTTGGTGAATAACGATAAACATCTGTTAATGAGCTTATTGTTTCACTATCAATATTTTCTTTTCCCGCTCCGCCGAATATATAAATATTATTATTTAACTTAATTGCTATAGCTTGGTCTCTTGGTGTACCCGGAAAATCAGCTATTTTTTCCCATTTTTTTTTATTTTCATTAAGATCAAGTTTATACCATGAGTTTCCTGTACTACCTAAACCTATGTAGATAATATTTTGGTTAATTACTCCGGTTCCATTTTTTAATGTCACAGGAAGGGCGGGGAGTTTCTCAGCAAAACTGGTCGATGAGAATATTGGTGAAGACAGTATTATGGTGAAAAAGAGATAAGATATTTTCTTTATTATTTTCATACGCGTTCACTCTTGTAGTGGTTATAAGTGAGATTTCTATCTAGAATTAAACTCCAATATAAAACATTAAATGAAGCATAACTTCAAATTAATGTTTTATAAAATGTGAAGATGGTCAAGTTATCTTTTTAAACTCTATATTTTTTCCTTACCTGAAGGTTAGTCTTAATTTAATTTTGAATTAATACGAGCTATGTAAACATGTGTTACTAATTGATAATATTGATATTTATATTACGTTGGTGATATAAGAACACGCAAGCCATGCTAACGCTTACTGTTATAAAACATCCCGACATAGTTGAATATATCGCTCCGGGTTTCTTTCCATACTCCAGATAAAACTCATTAAATAGCGCAGCATATTGCTACACCTATTATTTTATGTATATCTGCCAGACACATTAAAGCGTAGCATGACTGTATCAGCTCAGATTTAAGCTGACAGGTTTCGTAGATAGAACACAATTCAGTCTGATAGCCTAGTGTGAATGAAAAGCTGAAATTGACATATCTGTTAAAGTTAATGATTCGTTTTTATGGAATACTTACACAAGAAAATAAGAGATAGGTTTATGAGGGGGTATAGGTGTCTTTAACAGCAAAGAACATCTGCAAAAATGGCATGAAATCCAGTAAATAAATAACGTGTTGCAACGACCTGAAATCTACCGTAGCTAGAAAAGCAAAAACCCGCCTTTTGGGCGGGTTCTTTAAATAAGTGGTGCCCGGACTCGGAATCGAACCAAGGACACGGGGATTTTCAATCCCCTGCTCTACCGACTGAGCTATCCGGGCAACGGGGCGCATTAAACCGTATTCAGCCGTTTGCGTCAATGCATTTTTAATAAAAAACCACTTTTTTTTACTGAGTGTTTTCTTTTTCAGCAAAATGTGTGTGTTTAGTATGCGTTAGTTGTTTTTTTAACTTAACGCTCCTTTTTTACGGCATAGTGCGATTGTTAGGATATCCTCAGAAAGGTGTTGTGCAATCTCGACATCTTGAATGTCTCTTTGTACTAATAAACGGTTTAAACAGCCTTCAAGTACTAGTTCCATTTGGTTAGCAACCAATACAGAGTCTTCAATATCTAGCTCTTCTAATAGGTTTTTAGTGAAGTGAAACGAATTGTCTTTTTGCAAGCGACTTAATTGGTGGATAGGGTGCTCTGCATCTGGGTAATAATTACATGCAGAAATAAATAAACAGCCAGGGAAACGCCCTTGGCTGACTTTTTCTGATAATTGTTGGTAGCGAGCCATTAATTTTTGCTGTGGGCTTAGGGACTCATCTAGCAAAGTCTGTCGCTGCCATACTTCGATTTGCTGGCTATGATAGCGTAAGCAATCATAAATAAGCGCCTCATCGTCTGGCCAGAACTGGCGAATAGTAGAGAAATCAGATTCAATTTCACTGAGTAAATTCTCTGTAGATGCGGATAAGCCTTGAATTTCCAATTGATTTAACGCATGGCTCAAAATAATTTCGCGTTGGATAGGCATTGTTAACTCCATCACAATAATGTCTGATTTTTATCCATCATAACAATGTTCAATTGTGAATTATAGCGGTTTGCAGTGCTATTATGAGTCGTCGTTTTCGAAGGAGAACGAAATCAAATAGGAAATTAAGAGGGGGAGTTTAAAGCAAACAGGAGGGGGAAGAACCCCCCTGAAACGAACTTCATGGATTTATATCGGTCTTAGTTGATCAACTTAGCTTCTAATGCAGCATCGATATAATAAAACTGAAAGACTTTTTTCATAAAATCATCAATATCATGTGTTCGTAATTCGAGAGCTTGTAAAATATCTAAAAGACCTTGGATCGTTATCGCATTTTTACCTCTTTCATAACGAGAAACTTGTTGTTGGCTAATTTTTAAGCGAGAAGCTAATTGTGAGCCAGTTAAGCCCACCACTTTTCTACGGTGTTTTAAAAAGCTTCCAATATAAACGGTTACATTTGTATTTTCATTTCTTTGAGTACTTAGCATTACTCCTCCAAATATATAAATATTGAACAAATAAGTTATTTTTCTATTAAAGTTTCGTGATGTTTAATTTGTGTCACTCAGAGTGATTAAAAGATAATTATCAGACTTTTCGGATATTATTAAACAAGGGTCAGTTAATTATTACCAATATTTATGGCGGATTGATTTTAAATTTTTGATAGATGATTTCTATCTTTGGTACTCTCAATTCGTGTGTGATGAGGGGTTTTTTAGTGTTATTGTTTGTCTGCTTCCGCTTTATTAGTGATTTGTTTTGATGGTTATTTATTTTTACTTTATTTTTGAATTTATATTTCTATTTGTGATTTTGAAGAAATGAATGAAGCAGCTTGTCATTATATGATTATAGTCATTGTTTGTTACACTTATATGTAGAGTATTAATATAGATATATTGTTAGAAAAATACTTATTTCTGATTTTAATTTAATTATTAACAACCGAGTTCAATATATTTTAAATATATTTTTAATAAATGGCTTAGTTTTTTATCTGAATGATTATTATATTTTTATAATTTCCTCCGTGACTTTGTATAGAATAACAAAAATAATATGTTATATGTAGGCATAGAAAACCCGTGCGATTTGCACGGGTCTTTATAATATTAATTGATACTAATATAAACTATAGGATCATACCGCCGAATAAGAAGCCGAATGAAACAGCTAATGCGACAGCGATGGTACCTGGAATAAAGAATGGATGGTTAAAGACAAATCGGCCAATACGTGTTGTCCCTGTATCATCCATTTGTACTGCTGCAACCAGTGTTGGGTAAGTAGGCAGAATAAATAGGCCAGAAACCGCAGAGAATGATGCGATAGCCGTTAATGGGCTTACATTCAGCGCTAATGCCATAGGCATCAATGCTTTTGCTGTTGCAGCTTGTGAGTATAGTAAAGCAGAACAGAAGAAGAAAATTACCGCTAACATCCAAGAGTGCTCATGGATTAAATCACCGGCAGTTTCTTTGATCCAGTCAATGTTATGCTGTACGAAAGTATCACCTAACCAAGCAACACCTAAAATACAAATACATGCGCTCATACCTGCTTTAAAGGTACTTGAGTTCAAGATTGCATCAGTATTAACACGACAGAAAATAGTGATTAATGTCGCTACAGTCAGCATGATAATCAAAATAGCATTTGTGGTGTTCATTAATGGGGTTTCGACAATCCCTAAGCTTGGGCTGTTAATGATGGCATAACAGACAACGCCAACAACCCCAAGTAAGAACAGCAGTACAGAAGACTTAGCACCGGCTTTGATTTCTTTTACTTGGCTACCACGCAGTTCAACTAAACCTTCAGCTAAACGTTTTTGGTAGATAGGGTCATCGGATAATTTAGAGTTAAAAGTCCAAGAGATGATGAACGACATCAAAATGATAGCAAGGAATGTCGCAGGTAATAGAACACTTAAGAGAGAGATGTAACTGACTGTGTTACCTGCACCAACCATTGCAGGGTTTTCCATGACGGATGCCATGTAAACCACTGCAGCAGAAATTGGTGATGCTGTAATACCTATCTGAGCAGCAACAACCGCAGTTGATAATGGACGGCACGGTTTTACGCCTTGCTCTTTTGCAACTTCTGCAATAACAGGCAGTGTTGCTAAAGAGATATTACCTGTCCCTGCGAAAAGTGTCAGGAAGTAGGTAACAATGGGTGCAAGAATGGTGATGTATTTAGGATTGCGGCGCAGTAATTTTTCGGTTTGGGCAACTAAATAGTCCAGACCTCCAGCAATTTGCATTGCAGAGATAGCGGCAATAACAGCCATGATGATTGAGATAACGTCAAATGGAATGGTTCCTGGTTTTACGCCAATAGCAGCGAGTACCAGTACCCCAAGGCCACCGGCGAAGCCGATACCTATCCCACCTAAACGGGCCCCCAAAAAGATGGCCAGCAGAACAATAATAAATTCTACGGCTAACATAGTGTTTACTCCTCGACAAAATGAAAATTAAAATTATGAAACTGTTATGTTAATTATTTGTGTGTGTATCAATCAAAAAAGGCACGCTTTCTATTGAGAGGCGTGCCTTTATTTTTAAGTGTTATTTATGATAAACATAAATTTTTAGTCATCAAAGCGTTTTGCTTTATAAGCTGGGTGTTTTAAGTTCTCAATAGAGAAAATATCATCCAGTTCAGCTTCAGTCAGTAAACCGCGTTCTAAAACAACTTCGCGGACGCTCTTACCGGTTTCAGCACAAATTTTACCCACGATGTCACCATTATGGTGGCCAATAAATGGGTTTAAGTAAGTGACGATACCGATGGAGTTAAATACAAATGCTTCACAGATTTCTTTGTTTACTGTAATGCCGCTAATGCATTTTTCTTGCAGATTACGACATGCGTTGCTCATTAAAGAGATGGATTCGAACATCGCTTGGCCAATCGCTGGTTCCATTACGTTTAATTGCAATTGACCCGCTTCAGCAGCCATTGTTACGCAGATATCGTTACCAATAACTTTGAAACAAGCTTGGTTAACAACTTCAGGAATTACAGGGTTAACTTTTGCTGGCATGATAGAAGAACCAGCTTGTAACTCAGGTAAATTGATTTCTTTCAGACCTGCACGAGGACCGGAAGATAACAGACGTAAGTCGTTACAAATTTTAGACAGTTTCATCGCCAGACGTTTTAAGCCCGCGTGAACTGTGATGTAAGCGCCGCAATCAGAGGTTGCTTCGATTAAGTCTTCTGCAGGAACGCATGGTAAACCAGTCACTTCAGCTAATTTTTTAACGGCAAGCTCTGAGTAACCAGGTGCAGTATTCAAGCCTGTACCGATAGCAGTAGCGCCTAAGTTAACTTCGAGCAGTAATTCGATGCTGCGTTTTAAGTTTTTCTCTTCTTCTTTTAAGAGAGTAGCGAAAGCATGGAATTCTTGGCCGACGGTCATTGGAACAGCATCCTGCAACTGGGTACGGCCCATTTTCAGAATGTCTTTGTATTCTTCAGCTTTAGCTTCAAAGCCTTTTCTCAGGTATTCAACAGATTCAATTAACTTCAGTACTGAGTTATACACTGCGATACGGAACCCAGTAGGGTAAGCATCGTTAGTGGATTGACTTTTGTTCAGGTGATCATTTGGGTTGAGGAATTCATATTCCCCTTTTTTGTGACCCATCAGCTCTAAACCGATATTCGCCAGTACTTCATTGGTATTCATGTTCAGTGATGTGCCCGCACCACCTTGGAATACGTCAACAGGGAACTGATCCATGCATTTGCCTTCATTCAACACAACGTCACAGGCTTTGATAATAGTCTCTGCGATATTACGAGGAATAGTTTTCAGTTCTTTGTTGGCTAAAGCTGCCGCTTTTTTTACCATAACCATGCCGCGGATAAATTCTGGGACATCGTTAATAGTGCGGTCGCTGATATAAAAGTTTTCAATCGCACGCAGAGTATGAACACCATAATAGGCATCAGCTGGAACTTCTTTTTTACCTAACAGGTCTTCTTCGATACGAGTATTGTTTGACATGAGAACCTTCTTAATTAGATTACAGTTACTGTCCGTTTATGCGCTTTAAAAATCTATACTTCGTAAAACAAAATTCACAGGTGATTAATATTGCAAAGTAAAACTTTACAAGCAATTAACACCGTCTACTACGTTGTCAGCATTATGATCTACTGATTTATGGGTAGATGATATGCTTTTAATCATCTATTGCCTTGAACCTAGATCACTATATAGTTTGATTTATGCAACAGATTTCACGTTGTGTGACATTCATCACAGATAAGTATCATTAATGAAAAAAATCTGTGAGTTGAAAAGCGTTATCTCTGCCCCAATTATTATGGCTATACTAAAGAAAAAAGCGAATATTGATAGTTGTCTCTTAGATGCAGTTCACAAAGGTTTCCCTAGGGGCGTAAAATAATCGATAGCTTATTGAAATAAAGGAGAACTTGTGCGCTGGTTACCACTCATTCTGATATGTATTCTCGTTTACATTGAATCCGTGATTTTTGTGCGGGTTGCATCCGAAGTTGGTGTTTTAATGACGCTAATTTTGGTCGTTTTGACATCCTGTTTAGGTGTGTCACTCGTTAAAAATCAAGGTATGAAAAATGTACTACAAATCCAACAAAAGTTAGCATCGGGTGAAAGCCCAGCAGCTGAAATGATCAAGAGCGTTGCATTGGTTTTAGCGGGCTTCTTGTTGATTGTGCCGGGGTTCTTTACAGATTTTATTGGCTTACTATTGTTACTTCCGCCAATTCAAAAGCTTATTGTAATGCGCTTAATTCCTCATATTCGTTTCTACCAGCCGGGTTCAGGTTTTAACCAAACAGGAAATAGCGGCTTTCAACGTGGCGATACTTTTGAGGGGGAATTCCAACGTAAGCAAGATGATCCTTCTTTTACAATCGATAATTCAGATAAAACAGATTCATCAGATAAAGACGATCGCCCTAAACCATAAAACCACCCTCTTTATGGGGAGATAAAAATGAAAAATTTTTTATCTCCCCCCTTGAAGTCCCTCTTCTTCGCCCCAATCTGCTCAAACATGGTACTAGTTTATTTAAGACATGCTGGTATCGTCCTTTTACCTAGTATGGACTTTATTTATAGGAGAACTATTAATGAAAATTCGTCCATTGCATGACCGTGTTATCGTTAAGCGTAAAGAAGTTGAATCAAAATCTGCCGGCGGGATCGTTCTGACGGGTACTGCTGCAAGCAAATCAACTCGTGGTGAAGTTCTTGCTGTTGGCAACGGCCGCATCCTCGAAAATGGTGAAATCAAAGCACTGGATGTGAAAGTTGGCGATATCGTAATTTTTAACGATGGTTATGGCGTGAAAGCTGAAAAAATCGACAATGAAGAAGTTCTGATTATGTCCGAAAGTGACATTCTGGCAATTGTTGAAGCGTAATTTTCACTTAAAACTTCTCAACGAACGAAAAGAATTTGAAGGAAAGAGATAATGGCAGCTAAAGACGTTAAATTTGGTAGTGATGCACGTACGAAAATGCTTCGTGGTGTGAATGTTCTGGCAGACGCAGTAAAAGTGACTTTAGGTCCTAAAGGCCGTAACGTAGTTTTAGATAAATCTTTTGGTTCACCAGTTATCACCAAAGATGGTGTTTCAGTTGCACGTGAAATCGAATTAGAAGACAAATTCGAAAACATGGGCGCTCAAATGGTGAAAGAAGTTGCTTCTAAAGCTAACGACGCTGCAGGTGACGGTACAACAACTGCAACTGTACTGGCTCAAGCTATCATTACTGAAGGCTTAAAAGCGGTTGCTGCGGGTATGAACCCAATGGACCTGAAACGCGGTATCGATAAAGCAGTTGTTGCTGCAGTTGAAGAACTGAAAGCCTTGTCTGTTCCTTGTTCAGACACTAAATCAATCGCACAGGTTGGTACTATTTCTGCAAACTCCGACGAAACCGTGGGTAAATTAATTGCAGAAGCTATGGATAAAGTCGGTAAAGAAGGCGTTATCACGGTTGAAGAAGGTACTGGTCTGGAAGACGAGCTGGATGTGGTTGAAGGTATGCAATTTGACCGCGGTTACTTGTCTCCTTACTTCATCAATAAACCAGAAACAGGTGCTGTTGAGTTAGAAAACCCATTCATCCTGTTAGTTGACAAAAAAGTTTCTAACATCCGTGAATTACTGCCAGTATTAGAAGGCGTTGCTAAAGCAAGCAAACCACTGTTAATCATCGCTGAAGATGTTGAAGGTGAAGCACTGGCAACTCTGGTTGTTAACACCATGCGTGGTATTGTTAAAGTTGCAGCGGTTAAAGCACCGGGCTTCGGTGACCGTCGTAAAGCCATGCTGCAAGATATCGCAATTCTGACTAACGGTACTGTTATCTCTGAAGAGATCGGTATGGAGTTAGAAAAAGCGACATTAGAAGATTTAGGTCAAGCAAAACGTATTGTTATTAACAAAGACACTACCACTATCATTGATGGTGTGGGTGAAGAATCTGCGATTGCGGGCCGTGTTGCACAAATTCGTCAACAAATCGAAGAATCTTCTTCTGACTACGACCGTGAAAAACTGCAAGAGCGCGTTGCTAAATTAGCAGGCGGTGTTGCTGTTATTAAAGTGGGCGCAGCAACTGAAGTTGAAATGAAAGAGAAACGTGCTCGTGTTGACGATGCTCTGCATGCAACTCGCGCAGCGGTTGAAGAAGGTGTTGTTGCTGGTGGTGGTACTGCACTGGTTCGCGTTGCAGCGAAACTGGAAGCACTGACTGGTGAAAACGAAGAACAAAACGTAGGTATTCGTGTTGCTCTGCGTGCGATGGAAGCGCCAATGCGTCAAATCGTTACTAACGCAGGTGAAGAAGCCTCTGTTGTTGTTAACAACGTGAAAGCAGCAAAAGGTAACGAAGGTTACAACGCGGCGACTGATACTTACGGCGACATGATTGACATGGGTATCTTAGACCCAACTAAAGTAACGCGTTCTGCTCTGCAATTCGCAGCGTCTATCGCAGGTCTGATGATCACCACTGAAGCGATGATCACTGAACTGCCAAAATCAGACGCACCTGACTTAGGTGCTGCTGGTATGGGCGGCATGGGTGGAATGGGCGGTATGATGTAAGCCAGCTGGCGACATCAAGCTTAAGTAGTTACTAACTCAGTTAGGGCTACCCACCACAAAACCGGTATCGTTAGTGTTCCTAGCGGTGCCGGTTTTTTATTGGTTTTTAATAAATATATAACCATTAATTATTGATGAATGTAATACCTCGAAACGATGTACAATTAATGCGTTATACGATTTATTTTTGCGTCAATGTTGCTTCACAGGTTATATTTAACGTAAGGTAAATGGTTTGAATTAGTAAAGAATAGAGCAGGTTCTTGGTTAATTTGTGGTAAACTCTATTCGGCTGGTGATGTGCGGCAATTATGGCGCTGTATGTTAATCACCTCCTAGATATTTCAATTAATAGATTATTGAAACTAAAGCGATTTTCAAACCAGCTGCAAAAACACAATGAAAAAATGAGGGAAAACATGCGAATTAAAGTCTTGCTTGGTGCTGCTGCATTATTGCTTTTAGCAGGTTGTTCAACAACAACTAATTTGACTGCGGCAGGCTCACAAGTTCGTTTTGTTGAGAATCAACCAGGAAGTGATTGCCAACTTCTCGGTCAGGTTGCAGGGACTCAAAGCAACTGGTTGAGTGGTGTGAATAATGAATCTAGCTCAATGCGCAGCGCAGCAAATGATTTACGTAATAAAGCCGCGGCAATGGGCGGTAACGTGATTTTTGGTGCATCAAGTCCAAGTGAAACTGTGTTATCTAGCTTCATTCCATTAGATAGCAAAATGGTTGGCCAAGTTTATAAGTGCCCCTAAAATGAATTCATAGCGCCCAAATGATGATTTGGGCGTTTTGCTTTCTAGTTCTGCCTTAAATTAAGGTCAAGCAGTGTTTTACTTGGCTCTCCCCCAATTTCCCGAGCGAGCTTAGGTACAAGGTACCCTGAGACTTTACTCAATAATTGCTGTATTAATTGTCTAGCTTCAGTATCACTCACTAAAAAGTGAGCGGCACCTTGGACTTTATCTAATACATGTAAGTAATAAGGTAAAATACCCGCATCAAACAGAGCATTACTTAAATTCATCAGAGCTGTCACGTTGTCATTAACTTGGCGCAGTAATACGCTTTGGTTTAATAATGTCACACCTGATAACTTTAGTTTTTGCATAGCATTGGTGAATGACTCGTCGATTTCGTTAGCATGGTTAACGTGTGTCACCATAATTACTTGTAACCTTGAGCTAGCAAGGCGTTTACAGAGAGTTTCAGTGATACGTTCAGGTATCACTACAGGCAAGCGAGTATGAATTCTAAGGCGTTTTATATGTGGGATCGCCTCTAATTGGCTGATAAGCCAATCGAGTTCATGGTCTTTTGCCATCAATGGATCACCACCTGAGAAGATGATTTCATTGAGTTCGGTGTGGTTTTTTATATAATCCACAGCCATCAACCAGTTATTTTTATTTCCTTTGTTGTCTTCATAAGGAAAATGCCGGCGAAAACAGTAGCGACAGTTGACTGCACAGCCACCTTTTACCAGCAGTAATGCGCGGTTGTGGTATTTATGCAGTAAACTTGGAATTTCATTATCCTGCTCTTCTAGTGGGTCAGTAGAAAAACCTGGATGTATATCAAACTCTGCTTTTGCGGTTAATACCTGCAATAACAGAGGATCTAGTGGATCGCCTTTCTTCATACGGGAAATAAAGGGCACTGGAACGCGTAAAGGAAATAGTTTACGTGCCTCACTGCCTTCTTTTGATAAAAGGTGATTTTCTAGGTTAAGTATTTGCAGCAATTCATCTGGATTAGTGATTGCTTCTGCAAGTTGTTGTATCCAGACTTCTCTGGATGAGGTATTTTGAGTTACAATATCGACCATTTTTTGGCTATGCCATTTTTAGTTTATAAATTAGAGGATCACCATGGCTACTTATAGTACCAATGAATTCCGCTCAGGTCTTAAAATCATGTTAGATGGCGAGCCTTGTGTCGTTTTAGAAAGTGAATTCGTCAAACCGGGTAAAGGTCAAGCGTTCGCACGTGTGCGTATCCGTAAACTGATTTCTAACAAACTGTTGGAAAAAACATTTAAGTCTACTGACTCTGTTGAAGGTGCAGATGTCATGGATATGAACTTAACTTACCTGTATAACGACGGTGAGTTCTGGCATTTCATGAACAACGAAACTTTCGAACAGTTAGCAGCGGACGAAAAAACCGTTGGCGATAACGCGAAATGGTTAGTTGACCAAGCAGAATGTATTTTAACACTGTGGGACGGCCGTCCTATCGCGGTCACTCCACCTAACTTTGTTGAGTTAGAAATTACTGATACTGACCCTGGCCTGAAAGGTGATACCGCAGGTACAGGCGGTAAACCTGCAACACTGAGCACTGGCGCAGTGGTTAAGGTTCCTCTGTTTGTTCAGATCGGTGAAGTGATCCGTGTTGATACTCGTTCTGGCGAGTATGTTTCACGTGTAAAATAACGGTTGATCCTATACTGAATCGTTAAAAATAAAAAGCCGTGGTCGAATGCCACGGCTTTTTTTGTCTATTTTTTAAGGCCTAACAGCACTTAAACCCACCTTTACCACCGTAACGTGCATCTTGGCGCTCTTTAAAAAACTCTTCATAGGTCATGGGAGTTTGGTCAGGGTGCGTTTTTTGCATATGAGCGACGTAGTTGTCGTAATCGGGGACGCCGACCATCATTTTTGCCGCTTGGCCTAGGTAGCGGGCTGCTTTTCCCAGTTCTCCAAACATAAATCCTCGTCATACTTTGTGTTGTAGCGGTGTTGGCTGCTCTCGGCTACCCAAGTCACATACTGTTATGTATGCTCCTAGTTTCTCCTTCATACTTCACGCTATTGCTGCGTTGGCTTTATTCGCTAACCCTAGTCACATATTGGAGTATGCTCCTAGGGATTATCTTCTTTGCCGCCTTGCTCCAACGTGAATTATTTTGGAGAAAGAGTATATGCCCTAAACAGTGACAAGCTTTTCCGCGAAAATCAATGATGGCGTGTATTTGCCACGATTTCTTCATAGTTGGCTGGCATGGCTTCGTATGGTACTTCATTCGCTGTTGGTTGGTCGGATTTTAATGCCTTCAACGCAGTGCGGATGGAGAATAGAGCCAGTAATACCACAACAATCATAAAGAAAATAGTTAATCCTGCATCTAAGCGGTTATTGAAAATTAACTGAGTTAATTGAGATTCCGTATATTGAACTGGAATATTACCGCTATCAATCATTGCTTGGAATTTATTTGCGACAGCTAAGAAACCAACACGGGCATCTTCACTGAAAGTTTTCTCCCAGCCTGCAGTCATCGTACAGATTAACAACCATGCAGTTGGGACTAAAGCGACCCATGCATATCTTTGGCGCTTCATTTTAAACAGTACCACAGCACACAGCATTAATGCCATACCCGCTAACATTTGGTTCGCGATACCAAACAATGGCCATAAGGTGTTAATACCGCCAAGTGGGTCGACAACACCTTGGTGAAGAAAATAACCCCAAGCAAGCACACATAGCGCGGTTGCTATCAAGTTTGCGGGTAACGAATCGGTACGTTTCAAGGATGGAGAAACCACACCCAGTAAATCTTGCAGCATAAAGCGTGCCGCTCGAGTTCCTGCATCCACCGCGGTTAAAATGAACAACGCTTCAAATAGGATGGCAAAGTGATACCAGAAGGCGACATTCATTAGACCGCCAAGGGCACCGTGGAGAATATACGCCATCCCAACAGCCAGTGTTGGAGCACCTCCGGCACGTGAAATAATACTGGTTTCACCCACATCATTAGCAATGCTGTTAAGCTGTTCAGGGGTGATCTGGAAGCCCCAGCTACTGACGACCTGGGCAGCAGAAGCGACTACATCTTGTGTACCTGCGGGAGCTAACATTGCCATGGGGCTATTCATGGCGAAATAAACACCCGGGTCAATCACACAAGCGGCGACTAACGCCATGATAGCTACAAAAGATTCCATCAACATGCCACCATAGCCGATAAAGCAAGCTTGGTTTTCATTCGCCAACATTTTGGGTGTGGTGCCCGATGATATCAGTGCGTGGAAGCCAGAAACGGCACCGCAAGCAATGGTAATAAATAAGAATGGAAACAAGTCACCTGCCCAAACCGGGCCTGTACCATCAATATATTTGGTCAGCGATGGCATTTGTAGATTTGGATTGAGGATTAAAATACCAATTGCCAAACCAATAATAGTACCGATTTTTAAGAAAGTTGATAGGTAGTCTCGTGGGGCAAGTAGCAGCCAAACAGGAAGTACAGCGGCAACAAAGCCATATCCCACTAGCATCCAAGTGAGTTGAACACCAGTATAGTCAAAATAAGGTGCCCAAGTTTCGCTTTCAGCGACCCAACCCCCAGAGATAATTGCAAATACGAGGAAAACTAACCCTATAATAGAGACTTCACCAATGCGTCCTGGCCGTATATAACGGGTATAAATACCCATAAAAATCGCCAATGGAATAGTAAAGGCAACGGTGTAAGTTCCCCATGGGCTATGAGTGAGGGCTTTTACGACAATCATAGCGAGTACGGCTAAGATAATCACCATAATCATAAAACAAGCAATTAAAGCCAGAACCCCTGCCGAATTACCCATTTCTTCTTTAACTAATTCACCCAGTGAACGGCCGTCTCGACGTGTTGAAACAAACAACACCATAAAGTCTTGTACGGCCCCTGCTAGCACAACCCCGGCAAGTAGCCAAAGCATGCCTGGTAAATACCCCATCTGTGCCGCAAGTACAGGGCCGACAAGTGGGCCAGCACCTGCGATGGCAGCAAAGTGGTGGCCAAATAATACTTTTTTATCTGTTGGTACGTAGTCTAAGCCATCGTTATGACGAATTGCTGGTGTCATACGAGTTGCATCAACTTGGAGTACTTTTTTAGCAATAAAAAGCCCATAATATCGGTATGCAATCAGATAAATACACACGGCTGCAACAACGATCCACAGGGCATTAATCTGTTCACCTCGATTTAAGGCGATGTAACCCAGTGAAAAAGCACCAAGTAATGCGAGCACAATCCATATTAATTGTTTACCCATAGCCATCCCCATCTGTTCAGTTGATTACTTTTTGTTATTTGTTTAAGTAAAACTGAGAAAGGTATAACCATACTTAAGTCAAAGAAAAAGTAGCTAAACCGATACACCCAATTGAAATTTGAGATAAATTTCATAATTGTAGCCAGTATCACTAATTTAGGATTATTTATTGGATTTTATTTGGTTTTGGACTAGTGGTTGTCTATTGAATTGGTTTTTTATCTTGATTTATTATTTATTTTGAAATTAATGACTGTTGATGTGTTTTTACCGATGAGGGGATGGGTAAAGGTAGGGCAAATAATCGGAAGTTAAAAAACCTCCGATTATTAATTGGTTAACTAGGTATGTCTTAATTTTTGAATTATTTTTTTGCCAAAAAGTGTAGTAATTAGGCCAAACATGATTAAAACAAGGCCAGCAACTTGTACGCCATTAATGTGCTCATCAAGAAATAATGCACTACTGCTTAAACCGAAGACGGGAACTAACAATGAAAAAGGAGCAACACGCCACGCTTCATAGCGACCAAGTAAGACACCCCAGATCCCATAACCAACAAATGTTGATAAATAAGCTAAATAGATAATGACACCAAAGACCGACCAATTAAAACCAGATAGCCCTTCAATAATTGCTTCTTCACCTTCTAAAATCAATGAACTAATTAAAAACGGAATAATTGGGATCAGAGCACTCCAACTGACTAAAGATAGGGCGCTGCATTTCTCTGCGCCTTCCTGTTTCATAATAATTCTATTAGTGATATTACCACAAGCCCATGATAATCCAGCAATTAAAGTGAATGCTAATCCGAGTAATGGGATATCATCAAGCCCACCGGCAGTGGCACCATTGGCTAACACCGTCAGCCCTGCAATCGCGATAAACATACCAATAAAGTGGGTTGGCTGTAATGATTCCTTTAAAATCATTGCGCCAAGTAATAGGGTAAAGAAAGCTTGGGATTGCAATATGACAGAGGTTATACCCGCGGGCATACCAACTCGAATAGCACAAAATAAGAAGGCGAATTGACCAAAGCTAATCGTTAGCCCATAGAGAAGTAATAATTTGAATGGAATTTTAGGGCGTTTAAAAATAAAAATAGCGGGAAAGGCCACAAACATGAAGCGTAAGGCACCTAATAATAACGGTGGAAGTGCAGTTACCCCGAGCTTAATGATAACGAAGTTAACTCCCCAAATAATCACCACACAAAGGGCGAGTAAGATGTCTCTGAGACTCATGCTGTTTTCTCGATGAACTTGCCAGATAAGACACCTACTTTACCTGTGTATAATTTTGAGTGCGATAGTTATGATGCTTAATCATAAAAAACAGTATAAAAAGGTTAAATATTATTGCTGATTTGCGCTTATTTGTTATTTTTCGTTGCTTGAGTCTTGTTACATGAATGTTTATAATGGATTTTCACTTCATACGTATTCAGGACGACCTGAATTAACGTCATTTAAATATGGGGACGACCCCGAGTATTTAACGGGAGCAACCAGCTATGGCTTGGATCGTCCTTTTATTTGCGGGTTTATTAGAAGTTGTATGGGCTGTTGGCTTAAAATATACCCACGGTTTTACACGTTTAACACCGAGTATCATTACCATTATTGCGATTATTGCGAGTATGGGTCTGTTAGCTTACGCAATGCGTGACTTACCTGTCGGCACGGCTTATGCAATTTGGACCGGTATTGGTGCAGTGGGTACGGCAATTGTTGGGATTATTTTTCTTGGGGAATCAGCGAATATGTTTCGCTTATTAAGCCTTGCCTTGATTATTACAGGGCTAATTGGTTTAAAAGTATCAAGTTAGCTTTCAAATTAAGCATTTTTTAATTAAAAATGAATAATAAGCGGGTGACAGAGAAAGTTACCCGCTTTTTTTGATATTTTTGGGGACATAGAGAAAACAATTCTTATGTTATTTTTCGTTATAACGCGATGGCCAAATTTCAGATGGTGCAACACCCAAAAACTCGGCAATAATACGTTCTCCTTTTGGCCAGCGTCTTGACAGGGCATTATTTAATGTTGATGAGTTTAACCCTGCTGAACGTGATATTTGTGAAAGAGAAGAACCTTTTTTCTTTATTGCTGCAATAATATCAGCCGAGTGCCAATCTTGTTTCATATGATCTCCAATAGTTAATATATAAATATAATTTAAATTATTTTAATGAACTGTAATTCAATTGAGATATAAAGATAAAAAAATAATTCTTAATTTTGAATACCTTTAAATTTTGGCCTTTGAATATTTATTTTTATGTGTTAAAGATATAGATTCAACGTTTTTATTATCTTTATTTTTATTTAAATAACTAAAAGGTGATTTTTATGGATATAGAAAACAATAGGATGGAAAAAATAAGTACTAGAATGAAATTAGATCTATATAATTATTTTGATTGGAATGATATTGGTATCCATTATACGGTTATTAATGTTGATGAAAGAAATATATACACATTATCTAGTGATTATGAATGGCAATTAATTTATTGGTACCATGATATGGATTTGTCATTAAAAGAACGGTTATTTGCGGGTGTTCAATATTGGAGTAATTATTCAGATGCATACCAGAAAATTTTAACCAAATTAGATAAAGGAAATAAAAAAATTGATTTTTGCAATAGATACAATAATTTATTTGAGATATTTTCACTCAATGCGAATCATAAAGTCCCATATGATCATTTACTTTCATTGTATCGATGGCGTTCAATAGTTTCTGAATATGCATATGAAAAATGGTCTGAAAATAAAACGGTTGCATTACCATTACGCCAAAAAATTGAATTAGACGAAACCGCACCTATTATTTGCAGGGGTAATGAAATCTCTAATTATATACGTTTTGGGCAGTTGTCATTTTCAAATAAAGAAGTATTAACCATCCGTTTGTTGCTTTCCCACCGAAATATAAATGAAATTAGCCGTATTCAAGGCTGTTCGGAGGAGGACGAATATATAAGGGTTAACAATATCAAGAAAAAATTAAACTGTGAAATGGTATCTCAAAAGGAATGTTTTTCGGTAATGAAAGATCACGGGATTACATTAGCAAGCTTAGAAAAATTAATGCCTATTAATTAATTTAACTATTTGTTTCATATAGGGATATGGGATCATTTTATGAAATGGAAATTACGTTTTGGCGCTGTAGCAGGGCATACCTTAGAATTTTATGATGTTGCAATTTTTGCAGCGATTTCATCATATTTAAGTGCAGAATTAACTCGGCTAGGTTATCAGCAAGCAACGGAACTTGTGTGGGGGATTTTTGCTTTACGCTTTCTTATACGGCCACTAGGTGGGTATGTGATTGGCCGTTATGCAGATAAAGTTGGTAAAAAACCGGCAATGATTTTGGTAAGTATTCTCACCGGTAGTGCAACATTATGTATGGCATTTCTGCCAATTGAACTCTTAGGGGTATATACGCCTTTAGCCATATTATTTCTTCAAATGTTGCTATCTTTTAGTTTTGCGGGTGAAAGCCCATCACTGTCTACCTATTTATATAAAGACTCTAAGCCCCAAGAACGAGGTAGAATTTCGGCGTTGTTAACTGGAAGTGCGGTTGTTGGTGTTATTGGCTCGTTAGGAATCGTGTTAATTCTCGAAAATATATTAGACCCTGAAACCATGCAAAGGGTGGGGTGGAGGATACCACTACTATTAGGTCTAGGTAATATACTGATCTGTTTTTGGTTTCGCTATCGCTTACCAGACCAACCCATTGAGTATGATGGGTGCCAAAAAATAGATTGGCTTAAGGCATTTAATATTTTACTGGTTGTTATTCCTGGTTCGGTTATTTTTTATACCTTAAATTTTTCATCTTCGTTTTTACTTAAGGAGTTAGAGCTAGAAGAATTTAAAAGTATATATTCAATGATATCATCAACTTTATTATTGATTTTAATGGCAATAGTTGGCTGGTTAACAGATAAATACAGTTACGCTGAACGGGTGTTTAACTTAGGGGTAAAGTTAGCTGCCATACTATCAATTCCTATTTATTACCTAATGTCGACTAAGGTTTTATCATTAGTACTTATCTCCCAATCGTCAATTATTATTATTTCAGCAATGGTTTTATGTAATTGGAATTATGCCATGGCAAAACCAGCCAATGGACAAGTTACGACTTTAAGTATGGGATACAATCTTGCATCGACGATTATAGGCGGGTTAACGCCTTTAATTATCAATTATTTAGTCATCATTGATGTTTCCTTGGTTGGTGTTTTTGTTTCGTTGAGTTCGTTAACTCTATTTGTTTCATTGTTATTGAGTAAAAAACAAAGGTTATTAACTATTTAAATGTAAGGGTGACATATGAATATAGAAAATAAACACCTAGAACTTTCTTGTTCTGGTTTTGGTGATAAGTTTTTAAAGTATTTCGATTGGAATGATATAGATGTTAATTATAGCAGAGTAGATGTAATTAATCATTCTGTAAGGACCATTTCTAGTAATTACAATTGGGTTCTTATGTTTTGGGATGATGATCTAGATAAGAAAGTAAAGGAACGATTAATCCCTGGTATTCAATATTGGAATAATTACTCTGCCGAATTTCAAAAAACATTATCTAAAACAGATAAGAAAGAAATGAAAGTGGATTTTTGTACTCAATATGGCGGTGTATATGAAATTACATCAATAAATTCAAGAAAGAAATTCTCATCTAATGAGTTATTAGAGCTCTATAAATTAAGAGCTGTTATTTCTGATTACTCCCAGCATGTCTGGAAAGATAATGAAAATATTATTTTACCACTTAGGGCGGACATAAGCTTATCTCAACAAATTGAAGATAATAACCGAGATATTTTAGATTTTCATCATTATATGCGTTTTGGTAACATTCGTTTTACCCGTAAAGAAATGATAACTATTCGTTTATTATTATCACATTGCCGAGTAAAGGAAATTAGTTATATTCAAGGTTGTTCGGAAGCGACAGAAAATAAACGTATTCTACGCATTAAAGAAAAACTAGGTTGCTCTTATACTTCACCTAGTGGTTTATTTCAGGCTTTAAAAGAAAATGGCATTACTCTTGCGTGTTTGGAATCTTTGGTGAGTTACCCTTAAATATGAGAATATTTTTCTACAAGGAAATTGATTAATAGAAAAGGGATTAATAATGAAATGGAGATTCATGTTTGGCGCCGTCGCAGGTAATGCTTTAAAGTATTATGATATTGCTGTATTTGCGGCTATATCCACTTATTTAAGTACGGAATTAACTAATTTAGGTTATACACAAGCAACGGAAATGGTATGGGGGATTTTTGCATTACGTTTTTTAATCCGCCCACTAGGTGGGTATGTTATAGGCCGATATGCTGATACGGTAGGGGAAAAATCAGCTCTAGTATTAACAAGTATGATAACCGGTACGGCAACATTAATGATGGCACTGTTACCCATTGAATTATTAGGGAACTATACGCCATTAGTAATATTAATTTTACAATTAGCACTTTCTTTTAGTTTTGCTGGGGAATTTCCTTCTTTAATCACTTATTTATTTAAGGATTTAGGTGGGAATATTCAATCTAGAGTTTCATCAATTATTGTTGGTAGTTCTTTATGTGGAGTAATCGCATCATTAGCTGTCGTTTTCATGTTAAAGAACACATTTTCTGAAGAAGCGATGCAGTCAATTGGCTGGAGGCTCCCACTATTAATTGGTTTAATTAATATTTTAATTAGTTTTTGGTTTAGAGCAAAATTACCGGATTATAAAAGTGAATTAGATGAAAAACCAATATTCAGTTGGCTCCATGTGTTTTGGGTTTTCTTATTTACCATTCCTGGTACTGTCACTTTCTACTCTCAAAATTTATCAACTTCATTAATTATTGAAAAATTAATGATAGACGAGATAAAGAGTTTTTATGAAATATTTTCGTCCGGTCTATTGTTAATTTTTATGCTGATATGTGGTTGGTTAACCGATAAATATAGCTCAGTTAAATCTGTTTTTAATATGGGAGTCATTGGGATGGTATTGCTTTCAGTACCACTCTATTTTTCATTGCAGCTAGATAATTTACTTCTAGTCTTTTTCGCTCAAGTCGTTATGTCCGTATATTCAGCGATGATATTGTGTAATTTATCGGCCGTACTGATGGATAAATCAAATGGGCAAGCAACAATACTAGGCGTAGGGTACAATGGCGCCTCTGCCTCTATCGGGGGGATAACGCCTTTAGTCGTCGGTTATTTAGGTCACTTTAACTTAGGTTATGTTGGGCTATTTGTTGCGGTTTGTGGGCTTTCCTACTTTATATCTACTTGGTTGCCAAAACCAAATCCTGTTTAGTGTTAGTCATGATTTAATCCCCCTTAAGGGGGGTTAAATATCAATACATCATAGGGTTACAGTAACGAAAAATCAGATAGTTACCTTATTAACTATATAAATATTTTGCTTTTCGACATAGTATTTGACGCTATTTTCATACCATGATTTAAGTTCAGATGATGCGTTTATCAGGTTATCTAGCCTTTCTTTTGCAGGTTTCGTTCTCGGCTTTTTAGGTTGTATTGTCATCGAAATATCTCTTAACGTCATGTTCCAAAAGCAAATCTGATAAGGCCATCATAGCACTTGATATTAACATGCTAAAACTTAGCTCTCCGGCAGTTTCGTTATTTTAACTATCTGGCTGCTACTTCTATGAAAAGATAAAATAAATGCGATCAATAAAACATACATCATCGCACCAATCAGCCATACCCAGCCATCCCATGTTGCGAGTGTTTGACCAAAAATAAAACTAAATAATAATGGACCAATAACCCCAGTGGCATTGGTTAAACTGACTAAAATTCCTTGTAATTTACCTTGGTTAGCTTGATTAACTTGAGCTGACATCAACCCTTGTAGTGCTGGCAATGCAATACTGCCACCAGCGAGTAAGACCAATGTTGGGTAAATCATCCAGCCTTCTGTCAGTAATGACAAAATAATGAATGCGGCCCCATCCACGACAAAGCCGACAATGATTGTCACTTTTTCATTGAATCTTTTGGCTATTGCGCCTGCGACAAAGGCTTGAAACAAGGCATGCATAACGCCTAAGCCTGCTAAGGATAACCCAACTTGCATGCTATTCCATTGGAAGCGGTTTTCGGTAAATAACACCCAAGTTGTTGCAGGGATTTGGCCAATTAACTGTGCTATAAAAAAGACGAAAAGTAGCAAAATCACGGGTTTTACCACTTGCATGAAGGGAACAGGTGACGATAGCTCCGCATTCTGCTCACCCTGTTCAGCGACTTTGTGTTGATCTTTAAAAATAAACCAGATCACGACAAAAGAGCACGCATTCAAAATAGCCGCAATAACAAAAGGAAGATGAGGAGAGAGTTGTCCTGCAAAACCCCCAATCGCAGGCCCTGCGATTAAGCCAATACCAAAAGCTGCACCTAAACGACCAAACCACTTGGTACGTTCTTGTGGCAGTGTATTGTCTGCAATAACAGAAGCGGCTACTGCGCCTGTTGCACCAGTGATCCCTGAAATTAAACGGCCTAAATACAGCATCCAAAGTGAGCTCGATAAAGCCAACAAAGTGTAGTCCAGCGCTGCTCCGGCAAGGGAAAGAAGCAAAATGGGCCGGCGGCCGAATTTATCGGACCATTTACCCAATATTGGAGCAAAAAATACCTGCATGATGGCATAGAGCGCGAGCAGTATGCCGTAATGATTAGCCAAATGTTCTATGGAGACATATTCACGCAGTAAAGCAGGTAAAACAGGCATGATCAAACCGATCCCCATCGCATCAAGGGCTGTGATCATTAATGCCGTGATCGCAAATTTATTCATTATCTATTTCTCTATCATTGATAGAGTTGGAATATATCCCTATCAGTGATAGAGTGTCAATAGAAATTAAGGGGAAAACGATGGCACGATTGGATAAAGAAACCATTATTACGGCGGCATTAGATTTATTGAATGAAGTGGGAATGGAAGGGCTGACAACACGAAAATTGGCCCAAAAATTGGGGGTTGAGCAACCCACACTGTATTGGCATGTGAAGAACAAGCGCACATTGTTGGATGCATTATCTGTTGAAATGCTAAAACGACACCATGACCATTCATTACCCGTTGAGGGGGAATCGTGGCAGGAGTTTTTGCACCATAACGCATTAAGTTTTCGCCGAGCCTTGCTCAGTTATCGTGATGGAGCAAAGGTACATTTAGGAACACGCCCTAGTACAGAACAATACGCCACCGTAGAAAAGCAATTACAATTTATGATTGATAGCGGTTTTTCATTAAAAAGTGGCCTTTATGCAGTGAGTGCAGTGGGGCACTTTACATTGGGTTCAGTACTTGAGCAGCAAGAGCATTTAGCGGCAATGGGTGAGAGAGATGTTGAACAAGACGAGGCGATGCCATTGCTATTAAAGGAAGCTGTTCAAATCATGGATAATGATGATGGAACAGAAGCATTTTTGTTTGGTTTAGAATCAATTATTCGAGGCTTTAAGCCCTAAAAAAGAAAAGGTATGACAATGTGCTGTCATACCTTTTATTAAAATAATGTGTGATTGAATTATTTACAGAGTAAATACACCAATAATTGCAATAACGCTAATGATTGCTGAGCCGCCGTAGAAAACCCATTTTGTCGCAGGGACATGGATTTTAAAGTCGTGCAGCGTATGGTGGATACGGTGCATACCACACCAAACTGGCAAAATAATCATCAGTAATAAGAATACGCGGCCGATAAAGCTTTGGCTAAATGCCATAATGCGCTCATAGCTAAGCATTTCTGGCGCAACGCCGAGAGGAATTAAAATCCCTAACAGAATGATGATTGCAGGGCCAATTACGGCGCTCCACATACCACCGGCACCAAATAATCCCCAGAAAATCGGCTCATCGGAACGTTTAGGCGTTAGATTCATCAGATTCTCCTTAGATTAAAATAATAATGCGATAGCTAAGATTGCTGCCGTAACAACAATCGTGAGAGCCCAGAAGCCTTTAACGATAGGCTCATCAGACATTTTCTTATCTTTCACAATAATACTGACGGCTTTTGGTGCAAGATTGAACCATGTGGTGGTGTGCAATAATGTTGCTGCCAAAGTAATAATGTTAATGATAAGAATGATTGGGTTACTTAAGAACCCAACAAAGCCAGCCCATGATTCAGGGCCACTCTTGAGTGCAAATACTCCATATAGGACTAAGATACTAAACCAGACTTGAAGGACTGAAGTACTTTCACGCATGATATAAAAGCGGTAAAAACCTAGCTTTTGCCACCAATCGCCCTTCATTTCCCTTACATAGGGTTTACGTTTTGTTGTCATGACTTCAATTCTCCTTATCGTGGCTTCAGCATGGCGATAACAAAGTCTTGCGCACTGGCAACTTTACCTTGTTGGATCGCACCCGCAGGGTCGACATGCTTAGGACAGACTTCAGAGCAGTAGCCTACAAACGTACAACTCCAGACACCATTGTCACCGTTTAACAAGGTCATGCGTTCTTTCGCACCATGGTCTCGGTTATCTAAATTGTAGCGCTCTGCCAATGTAATCGCGGCTGGACCGATGAACTCTGGGTTCAGTCCAAATTGTGGGCAAGCTGCATAGCACAGACCACAGTTGATACAGCCTGAGAATTGATGGTATTTCGCCATCTGGGCAGGCGTTTGCTTATTTGGGCCTTCAGAAGGTTTACGGTCATTACCGATAATGTACGGTTTGATCGCCTCTAAACGCTCAATAAAGTGAGTCATATCAACAACAAGGTCGCGCTCGATTGGGAAGTTACCTAATGGCTCAACTTTCATGCCTTGCGGGTATTCACGCAGGAATGTTTTACAAGCCAGTTTAGGCACTTTATCCACCATCATGCCACAAGAACCACAAATCGCCATACGACAGGACCAGCGGTAAGACAGGTCTGGAGCGAGATTATCTTTGATATAGCCTAACGCATCTAACAAAGAAGTTTGCTCGTCGTAAGGGACATCATACGTCACCAAATGGGGCTCACTATCCGTTTCCGGATTGTAACGCATGATCTCCATTTTTAGGTGTTTCATATCATCCATTAGCTTGCTCCTTCTTCGCCTTATCTTGAGCTTCAGCTTCGGCACCGTAAACACGTTTAGCTGGCTGAGATTTCGTGATTTTCACGTCACTGTATTCTAAACGAGGGGAGCCCTCTGGGTTATAGAATGCCAAAGTATGTTTAAGGAAATTAACATCATCACGCTCAGTACAGCCTTCATCGAGACGTTGGTGTGCACCACGTGATTCTTTACGGTTGATTGCAGAGTGAGCCATACATTCCGCCACATCAAGGCCAAAGCCTAATTCAATGGTGTACAGTAGGTCAGTATTAAATACGCTGCTATGGTCGGTAATTTCGACATGTTTGAAGCGTTCTTTCAGCTCAGCAATTTTATCAACGGTTTTTTGCATTAATTCAGGAGTACGGTAGATACCGCAGCCTTCTTCCATTGAAATACCCATTTCGTCGCGAATTTTCGACCAGCTCTCTTTCCCTTTTTGGTTCATGAGCTTGCTGAGGTCAGCTTCGATATCACGAGTACGGGCTTCGATAGCATTTGCATTGGCTGGTGTTGCTTCAGCAGCATGGCGAGCAGCTTCTTCACCTGCCAGACGACCAAATACGACTAATTCAGCTAATGAGTTAGAACCTAAACGGTTTGCACCGTGCAAGCCAACAGAAGAACACTCACCGACAGCAAATAGGCCTTTGATGCGTGTTTCTGTGCGTTGATCCGTTTCGATACCACCCATAGTGTAGTGAGCGGTTGGGCGAACAGGAATTGGGTCTGTTACTGGGTCAACACCCACGTAGGCTTTCGCTAATTCACAAATAAATGGTAAACGCTCATGCAGTTTTTCTGCGCCAAGGTGGCGAAGATCTAAGTAAACAACATCACCGCGGTGGGTACTGATGGTGCGACCTGCACGCCATTCGTGCCAGAACGCTTGGGAAACTTTGTCACGTGGACCCAGTTCCATATATTTATTTTCAGGTTTACCTAGTGGAGTTTCAGGCCCCATTCCGTAGTCTTGTAGATAGCGATAGCCGTCTTTATTGACAAGGATCCCGCCCTCACCACGACAACCTTCGGTCATTAAGATACCAGAACCAGGAAGACCTGTTGGGTGATACTGAACGAATTCCATATCACGCAGCGGCACGCCATGGCGGAATGCGATACCCATACCATCACCGGTTACAATACCGCCATTGGTGTTGTAGCGATAAACGCGCCCAGCACCGCCAGTTGCCATCACGATGGCATTAGCACGGATCTGGACTTTTGTTCCTTCCATCATATTTAACGCGACAAGACCACGGACTTGGCCTTCATCAACAATGATATCGAGAACAAAATGTTCGTCAAAACGTTGGATTTGTGGATATTTTAATGAAGTTTGGAACAGGGTATGGAGCATGTGGAAGCCAGTTTTATCAGCAGCAAACCACGTACGCTCAATTTTCATTCCACCAAAACGGCGAACGTTAACTGAACCATCTGGTTTACGGCTCCACGGGCAGCCCCATAGCTCTAGTTGGGTCATTTCTGTTGGGCAGTGTTCGACAAAATAGTCGACAACATCTTGCTCACACAGCCAGTCCCCACCAGCTACAGTATCATTAAAATGATAGTCATAGGAGTCATGAGCCTGAGTAACTGCTGCTGATCCCCCCTCTGCGGCCACAGTGTGACTACGCATTGGGTATACTTTTGAGACCAGAGCAATCTTGATATTGGGATTTGCTTCAGCGGCAGCAATTGCTGCACGTAAGCCTGCGCCCCCGGCCCCGATAATCGCTAAATCGGCATTGAAGGTTTGCACTGCGCTTCTCCATTGTTCAAGTGTAAAATTGATAAATTCTTTTAAATACTTTTGATAATTAGCTACGTCATTTTCAGTTCAACTTAAAGCTAAACTACGAAATATCTGTTTTTTAATAGTAAATAATATAATAGCTAATAATGACTTATCATGCTGTGAATTATAGCGAATAGTACTCAAGATAAATTTGATATAGAGGGGGGTTTTGGCCAAATTTAGCGATAAAGTGTGAGGTAGATCTTCTTTTTATAAATTGTTTTTACATTGCTCGATTTTCTAGGCTGTTAACATCGAATAAAAAGGAATTTCAAATAATTATCATTAAATTTACATAAAATTTTAGTGTATAAAACCAAGGGAATTAGTCAGGTTTTACCAATAATAAGTGAATAATACTATTATTATAGCTGAAGAGTTTCATTCATATTGAATGCTAATTTGCGAGGAGTCTCACTATTTATTTTTAGAAGAAGTTCAATTTCGAAGAGAAAATTTTAAAATAGATTGAGAAAGCGAATCGTTTCGCTTTTTTAGTAACAGTTATGTCACATAACATAAGAAATAATCATGTTTCTGACTATTTTCTTTATCTTTCCTCATTAACTCGATGTATAGCTCAAAGTAAAGGCTTTGCCTAATCGTATAAAGCAAGAGATAATCTGGTTATCTCTACTTACTCATCATGTCGACAGTTACAAGTACTTACGCCCAGATAAATGTGCATTATCAGTGTAAATGCATTGTGTGTTGCAAGTGAGGTGGGTACACTGCACGACTAAGTTTATTTTGGAGTTATCTTAATGAGTGATATAGCGAATTGGCAGCCAACCGCCCCCATCGCTAACCTGTTACAGCGCGCAAAAATAATTGCGGAAGTCAGACGTTTTTTTACTGATCGCTGTGTACTTGAAGTCGAAACCCCCGCAATGAGTCAGGCAACAGTCACTGACATTCATCTTGTTCCATTTGAAACGCGTTTTGTGGGTCCTGGTGCGGCACAAGGCATTAATTTATATTTAATGACTAGCCCTGAATACCACATGAAACGCTTATTAGCGGCAGGTAGTGGCCCTATCTATCAGTTAGGTCGTAGCTTTAGAAATGAAGAAGCAGGGCGACATCATAACCCTGAATTTACCATGTTAGAGTGGTATCGTCCGCATTTTGATATGTATCGTTTGATTAATGAAGTGGATGATTTACTGCAACAAGTTTTAGAATGTGAGAGTGCAGAGCTACTTTCTTACCAACAAGCGTTTTTACGTTATTTGGATATTGACCCGCTGTCCGCCGAGAAAAGCGAATTACGTGAGGTTGCAGCCCGTTTAGATTTGAGCAATATCGCGGATCAGGAAGAAGATAAAGATACCTTACTTCAACTGCTATTTACCATGGGCGTTGAGCCTCATATTGGTAAAGAAAAGCCTGCAGTCGTGTATCATTTCCCTGCGACTCAAGCTTCTCTTGCGGTGATTAGCACGGAAGACCACCGCGTAGCTGAGCGTTTTGAGGTGTATTATAAAGGGATGGAACTGGCGAATGGTTTCCATGAACTCACCGATGCAAGCGAACAACGCCAGCGATTTGAACAAGACAACCGTAAGCGTGCGGCAATGGGGCTCCCTACTGCGCCTATTGATGAGCACTTATTGGCGGCTTTAGAGCATGGTTTACCCGATTGTTCTGGTGTAGCAGTTGGGGTTGATAGGCTGATAATGATTGCATTAAATGCAGACAAAATCAGTGATGTGATCGCATTCCCTGTCACTATTGCTTAACTAAGACGGTTAACTTAAAGAGAATGCAGCCAAATGAATGGCTGCATTCTTGTTTTTGGTTCAGAAAACTATTTTTGCTTCTGCTGTTCCAAGAACTTAACCCCTAAGTCAGGGAAGTCTGTGAAGGCGCCATCGACATCGGCTTGGTTATAAATAATGTCATAAAGCTGTTGCCCATCTTTGGCGTATTTTGGCAGCTTATCAACACGGATAGTGAACGGATGAACTGCCATTTTGTTATCATGAGCTTCTTTAACCATGCCATTCACTTTGATATTAGTTGGCGTGGATTCTTCACTAATTAGCATATGATAGTCAGGGCCAATACCATCTGCATAGGTCGCAATTTCTTTCATGGCGCCGGGTTTCATCATCCAATCATAATTGTAATTAACCCAAGTTCCGTCAGGTTTTTGCTCTTGAGTTTCATTCCAATCGGTGTAAGCAATCAATTGAATTAATTTAAGATCCATTCCCATTTCTGGCATCAAGGTATTTTTGATACGTTTTAGGTCATTAGGGTCAAATGACTGTAGATAAACGTTGGAATCCTTGGTGGTATAGCCATACTCTTTAAGGACTTCGAGTGTTTTTTTGGTGATATCTTTGCCTTCTTGTAAGTGGAACCAAGGGGCTTTAATTTCTGGGTAGATACCAATATTCTTACCCGTTGACTTGTTTAATCCCTGAACAAATTCAATCTCTTCTTGGAAAGTATGAACGCGGAAGTCTGATTTGCCCATTGGGAAGCGGTTCGGATAGCTTTGCACTTTTTTACCATCAACAATATCAAATCCTTCTGTAAAATTGAGTGATTTGATTTCATCAAGGGTAAAGTCAATCGCATAGTAACGGCCATCTTTACGAGCGCGGTCAGGGAAACGTTCAGCAACATCTGTCACGCGATCGAGATAATGGTCATGTAAGACCACGAGCTCGTTATCTTTCGTCATAACTAAATCTTGCTCAAGAAAATCAGCACCTTGTGCGTAAGCCATTGCTTTTGCAGGTAGGGTATGTTCCGGTAAGTAACCACTTGCACCACGATGTGCAATGACAACTTTACTTGAAGCTTGAGCTACAGCAGACACTGACATCACTAAAACCATACTAGCCACCAATGTTTTTAATGGAAAGCTCATGATTATATCTCCTTGGCACTTTATTTGGGTAAAAAAATGGGCTACATCATTTTTTGATATAGCCCACGAGTCTAGCGATTAACAATGAACATTTGATGAATGTTTATTGTGAGTTTGCTAATTCGCGTTTATGTTTGCTTTCGCTCAACATCACGATAAACAGTAGAACAACGGCCAGTGCTGAACCACCGATCATGACTGCGAAGCCACCGTCCCAACCGAAGTAGTCTACGGTATAACCAACGATAGCACTTGCTGCTACAGAACCACCGAGGTAGCCGAACAAGCCTGTGAATCCTGCGGCTGTACCTGCTGCTTTTTTCGGTGCAAGTTCAAGGGCGTGCAAACCAATCAACATAACAGGACCATAGATTAGGAAACCGATGATCAACATACATGCCATATCAACATTTGGGTTACCAGCTGGGTTCATCCAGAACACGATAGTTGCAATGGTTACCAGAACCATGAAGAACACACCAGTGGCTCCACGGTTACCACGGAAGACTTTATCCGACATCCAACCACACAGTAACGTACCTGGGATACCTGCGTATTCATATAAGAAGTAAGCCCATGAAGATTTGTCCATTGCGAAGTGTTTAACTTCACGCAGGTAAGTTGGAGACCAGTCCAAAACACCATAACGCAGTAAGTAAACGAACACGTTCGCAATCGCAATCATCCATAATAGTTTGTTAGGGAAAACATACTTCATGAAGATTTCTTTTGCAGTTAACTCTTGCTCATCTGATGCTTTATAGTCAGTTGGATAGTCGTTTTTGTACTCTTCAATTGGAGGAAGACCACAAGATTGCGGGGTGTCGCGCATTAACGCAAATGCAATGATTGCAACAAGGATAGCAGCCAATGCAGGCATATACAGCGCAGCTTTCCAGTCGTTAAACCATGCCATACCTAACATGAACAGTAATGGAGGGATACCACCACCGACGTTGTGTGCACAGTTCCAAACCGAAACGATACCGCCACGTTCTTTTTGTGACCACCAGTGAACCATGGTACGCCCACAAGGAGGCCAACCCATACCTTGGAACCAACCACAAAGGAACAGTAATACGAACATTACCATGATGCTTGATGTTGCCCATGGTACGAAGCCCATAATTAACATCACTGCGGAGGCGAGAATCAAACCTGCTGGTAAGAAATAACGCGGGTTTGCACGGTCGGAAAACGACCCCATGATAAATTTAGAAAATCCGTAAGCAATTGAGATCCCTGATAATGCAAAACCAAGGTCACCTTTAGAGAAACCTTGTTCAACAAGATATGGCATCGCTAACGCAAAGTTCTTTCGGACTAGATAATACGCTGCGTAACCAAAGAAAATACCCATGAAGATCTGCCAGCGAAGCTTACGATAGACAGGATCTATCTTATCCGCTGGCAGCCTCTCTATATGAGGTGCTGGTTTAAAAATGCTTAACATATACGCCTCCGATGGCATGCTAATTTTTATTTACACTTCCATTTCTCTATTTCAGAGAAATATTGAGTGTTTATTATTGGTGAAGTAACAAAAACGAAAGTAATCGAGTAATTTAAGAGTCTTTATTTTCTTAATTGCTCTAAATTGTAGTCGTTAAAAAACAATTTATCTGTAATCCAACGCACAATTATTGATTTTGTTTATGAAGTTGCATAGTAAATGACATTTGTGAATAGAATGGAACTAGAAATGTTAATTATTTTGTGATTCTCATCACGATTTTGTTCTTTTGAACACTGAATATGCATCAATTGCTTTCGTTTTTGTTCCTTATCAAACATTGATCGCGTTTCTGGGCTATATTTAATAATAGATTATAAAAATAGAATCTATACTTATCGATTATAGAAATGTTTATTAATGTGAGGAATGCGACATGAATGGCTCATCTGTGACTGAGACGGATGTCATCATTATTGGTGGTGGCGCAACAGGTGCAGGAGTCGCTCGTGACTGCGCTCGCCGAGGTCTAAGAACTGTTTTACTCGAAAGGCATGATATTGCGACTGGCGCGACAGGGCGTAACCATGGGTTACTTCATAGTGGCGCGCGTTATGCAGTCACAGATGGTGAATCCGCCAGAGAATGTATAGAAGAGAACAAGATTTTAAAACGTATCGCGCATCACTGTATAGAGCGAACTGATGGTTTGTTTATTACTTTACCTGAAGACAGCTTAGAGTATCAGCAACAATTCATTACGGCTTGCCAAGCTGCGGGTATTGATGCGACTGCAATTGACCCCAAAGAGGCTATTCGCCTTGAACCTTCTGTTAACCCACATCTAATAGGTGCGGTTCGTGTTCCTGATGGCACGGTTGACCCATTCCGTTTGACTGCGGCAAATATGTTAGATGCCAGAGAGCATGGCGCGAAAGTGTTAACTTATCATGAAGTTATTGGTTTGATTCGTGATGGCGACACCGTACGTGGCGTTACGGTTTATGATCACCACGCCAAGAAGCAATATGATATTTACGCGGAAATTGTCGTCAATGCAGGCGGGATCTGGGGGCAAAAAATCGCAGAGTATGGCGAATTAAAAATTAAAATGTTCCCTGCGAAAGGGGCGCTATTAATTTTAGGCCATCGCTTGAACAACATGGTGATAAACCGTTGCCGCAAACCTGCAGATGCCGATATTTTAGTTCCCGGCGATACGATTTCCCTGATTGGGACCACATCGACTCATATTGAATATGACCAAATTGATAATATGTATGTCACCCCTGAAGAGGTGGATATTCTTATTCGTGAAGGTTCAATGCTATCGCCAGCACTTGCAACAACACGTATTTTACGTGCATATGCAGGTGTTCGGCCATTAGTTGCCAGTGATGATGACCCATCAGGGCGTAATGTCAGCCGCGGTATTGTGCTGTTAGACCATGCTAAACGCGATGGCTTAGAAGGGTTTATCACTATCACTGGTGGTAAGTTAATGACATATCGTCTGATGGCTGAGTGGGCTACTGATAAAGTTTGTGAAAAATTAGGCCACAGTGCCAAGTGTACAACAGCAGAAGCGCCACTACCGGGCTCGCAACATAGTGCAGAAGAAGCCTTACGCAATGTTGTTTCTATCCCAGCCCCTATTCGTGGCTCAGCGGTTTACCGTCATGGTGACAGGGCTTCTGCAATTCTCAGTACGGATAGGCTCGATAAAAGTTTAGTTTGTGAGTGTGAAGCCGTTACTGCTGGTGAAGTACGCTATGCCGTTAATTCATTAACGGTGAATAATTTACTTGATTTAAGGCGTCGTACTCGTGTGGGGATGGGAACTTGCCAAGGTGAATTATGTGCTTGCCGTGCTGCGGGGTTACTCAATCGTTTTAATGTCACAACGCCTCATGAAACAGAGCAACAACTGAGTCACTTCCTTAATGAACGTTGGAAAGGTGTACGTCCAATTGCTTGGGGTGACGCATTGCGTGAAAGTGAATTTACCAGCTGGGTATATCACGGGTTATGTGGCATGAATGAAGCGACACTTGGCAAGGATGCACAGAAGGAGGCGGACAATGAAATATGATGTAGTGGTAATGGGCGGCGGTTTAGCTGGATTAATGAGCGGTATCCGTTTGACCCAGTCTGGTCTATCTTGTGCAATTGTTAGTGCAGGGCAAAATGCATTACATTTTTCATCAGGCTCCTTGGATTTATTAACCCATTTACCAAATGGACAAGTGGCTGAAAAACCACTAGAAATGCTTGATGCGCTAAAGGAACAGGCGCCAGCACACCCTTATAGTTTAATCGGAAAGACGCAAGTTACTGAGCTAGCGCATATGGCTCAGTCAATATTGCAGCAAGCAGGAGTTCATTTAAAAGGCTCTTGTGAAGAAAACCATTATCGTATTACACCTCTGGGCCATAAACGGATGACTTGGCTTAGTCCTGAGTCTGTTCCGACTGTCGGTTTGCACCATAAAATGGATGTTAGCAAGATTGCTGTGGTTGGTATCGAAGGTTTCTTGGATTTTCAACCTCAGATGGTGGCTGATGAGCTACAACGTGAGGGGTTACAAGCAACATCGCATTATGTGCATTTACCATTATTAGACCGATTAAGAGAAAACCCGAGTGAGTTTAGAGCGGTTAATGTTGCTCGTTGGCTTGATAGACCAGAAAATATGGCACAAATGGTTGCTGAAATTTCTCCGTTGGTCACAGATGCAGAGGCGATTTTTATGCCAGCCTGTATCGGACTCGATAGTGATGAACCTTTACATGAATTACAAATGAGCTTAGGTAAGCCATTATTTTTACTACCGACTCTTCCTCCTTCGCTATTGGGGATTCGTTTGCATGAACTGTTACTGCGTCAGTTCCGTCGCCAAGGTGGAATTGTGATGCCTGGTGATAAAGTTACCGCTGTGAATTGTGTTGATGGCCGAATTGAATCTGTCCAGACTCGTAATCATGGCGATATCTCTTTAAAAGCTAAGCATTTTGTTCTGGCGACGGGAAGCTTTTTTAATAATGGTTTGGTGGCAGAGTTTGACCGTGTCTATGAGCCTTTGATGCAATTGGACCTGTGTGAAATTTCAGAACGTGCAAAATGGACTAACAAAGAGTTTTTCGCTTCCCAGCCCTATATGGCTTTTGGTGTGAAAACCGATGAAAAACTACGCGCACAAAAAGAGGGGAAAGCCATTTCTAATCTTTATGTAGCCGGCGCTGTTTTAGGCGGTTTTGACCCTCTCACTCAAGGTTGTGGTGCGGGCGTATCGATAATTAGCGCATTATATGCCGCTAATGAAATTATTAATGAACTGAGTAAGAATAAAACTATGCAGGTGGAGGTGGCACAATGAGTATTCAAGATGCAAGCTTTGAAAGCTGTATTAAATGCACTGTGTGTACCACTTATTGCCCTGTTGCAAAGGTTAATCCTCTGTATCCTGGCCCTAAGCAAGCAGGGCCAGACGGTGAGCGTTTACGCTTAAAAGATCCGATGCTGTATGACGAAGCGTTGAAATATTGTACTAACTGCAAGCGTTGCGAAGTCGCTTGTCCATCAGATGTGAAGATTGGCGATATTATTGCTCGTGCGCGTAATACTTACAGCCAACAGAAACCTAAAATTCGTGATGCTATTCTCAGCCATACGGATTTAATGGGGTCGTTATCGACGCCATTTGCACCAGTTGTCAATACTATTACAGGGTTAAAACCTGTACGTCAAATCCTTGATAAAGCATTGAAAATAGACCACCGCCGTGAATTACCTAAATATTCGTTTGGGACTTTCCGCCGTTGGTATGCAAAACAAGCCGCTGAACAAGCTAAATTTGAAGAGCAAGTTGCGTTCTTCCATGGCTGTTATGTGAATTATAACCACCCTCAATTAGGTAAAGACTTAATTAAAGTCTTTAACGGCATGAATATTGGTGTTCAGCTACTTAAACGTGAAAAATGTTGTGGTGTGGCATTAATAGCCAATGGCTTTATGAAACAGGCTAAGCGCCAAGCCAATGTTAATTTAGAGTCATTGCAAGAAACTATCCTTGAAAAACATGTACCTGTTGTTGCAACTTCATCAACCTGTACGTTTACCATCCGTGATGAATATACGCATGTACTTGATGTTGATACTTCTGCTATGAGGGATAACATCGAGCTCGCAACGCGTTATATTTATCGTTTACTTGAAGAAGGGCGTGAACTCAAACTGAAACATACGCCTTTAAAAGTGGCTTATCACACACCATGCCATATGGAAAAAATGGGGTGGACTTCCTATACGTTAGAGTTAATTAAACGTGTACCAGGGGTTGAGCTAATTGTGTTGGATTCACAATGTTGTGGTATCGCAGGAACCTATGGTTTCAAAAAAGAAAACTATGAGGTTTCTCAAGGAATAGGGGCAGGGCTGTTCCGTCAAATTGAAGAAAGTGGTGCGGATATGGTGATTACAGACTGCGAAACTTGTAAGTGGCAGATTGAGATGTCGACGAGTAAGAAGTGTGAGCACCCGATTTCACTTCTAGCAAAAGCTTTGTGATCTGTTACTTATCGAATTGTAGGGTTGTTATTTTTTGTTTTAGCTCAGTTAAACTTATTTGGAGATAGCATATAACTATCTCCTTTTTTTGTTTTTAGTGTTGATTGGCTAACTGTTTTTTATCTGAGTTTGCAAAGAAAGACTTCAAGATAAAGTTCAAAAGCACACCATAAGCAGGCAAGAAAAATAGCATGCAAATAAGTAGCTTAAAGACATAGTCAACTAAAGCAATCTCTACCCAATTTGCAGCCATAAATGGATCGCTACTGCGGAAAAAAGCAATAAAGAAAAAGGCGATAGTGTCAATCAAGTTACCAAAGAACATTGCACAGGCAGGTGCTACATACCAACGTGCATTTTGGCGTAATCGATTGAAAACACTGACATCTAATATTTGACCCAGTACATAAGCCATAAAACTCGCTGCGGCAATACGTGCTACAAATAAGTTAAATTCAGATAATGCGGTAAAACCTTGCCATTCACCTTGGAAATATAAAGCTGAAATAACGTATGAAATCAGTAATGCGGGCAGCATAACTGCAGTGATAATTCTGCGTGCAAGCGGCGCGCCATAAATACGAACGGTTAAATCAGTAGCTAAGAAAATAAATGGAAAAGTAAATGCACCCCAAGTGGTATGGAAGCCAAAAATATTAATTGGCAACTGCACGAGGTAGTTACTAGAAGTAATGATTAAAATATGAAATAACGAAAGCCAAATTAACGCAGTGGCTTTTTGCTGCGCAGTAAAATCAAACATATTGTACCTTTTTAGTCACAATGGGGTGAGGGAACCCATGAAATACATCCCAACACTTGGGAGCAGCGCATCATACTCTTGTTGCGCAACAAATGCAAAACTGTTCATTTATCAATGGATATTTTATTATATAATCAGTCTATTGATCCCTTTTAGAAGTGTTTTTTAATGTCTGATTTATTTGCTAACCCAACGAAAACCCTTGATACACTAGGGCTGCGTTGCCCTGAGCCTGTGATGTTAGTGCGTAAAACGGTTCGTAACATGGCCGATGGTGAAACGTTGTTAATTATTGCTGATGACCCAGCAACCACACGTGATATCCCAGGTTTTTGCCGCTTTATGGAGCATGATTTATTAGCAGTAGAGGCTGACAACGCACCATATCGTTATTTGTTGCGTAAAAAATCGAGCTAGTTGTTACTAGCTAATTTCTTTTTGTATGTTAATCCCTGCCAAGAGGTAGGGATATTATTGTAGGCTTAATACTTCCTGATAGCTTAACCCAGTAAGTTGGCAGATAAGTTCAATACTTGTACCAAGTTGCAAACCTTTAAGTGCAACTTCATGTTGTTTTTTGTTTGCTCCAATATCAATGCCTCTATTTATGCCAATATCAATTCCCTCTTGTAACCCTTGATTTTTTAATCGTTGCGCGATGTTCATAATAGCCTCTTGGTTATTTTCTAATTGGTATATAAGTTGATTAACCACTGTCTCAAAATGAGGTGAATCCATAGTAATAAATAAATAGTTGAAAATAGTGATGATGTCATCACTATGATGATAATTTTGATTCATCGCTTCAGCTAGTAACTGCGTGACTTTTTCTATGTTATCTCTTAAGTCTCTGTGCTTCATTGCGAGTTCCATGACGGCAACTTTGCGATGATTTACGAGTTCGTTATCATCAATAACAGTAATATCAACGAGCGGAAATGGCTGACTATATAAGTTTGATGCAATTTCTGGCCATGGGAAACAGTGTGTCCATGGTTTAGCATATGGATAAGGCGTTATCTTCCCATGATAAAATAAAACAGGCACAACCAGCGGTAGATCACGATGACCTTGTTGTAAATGTTGGTTCATGGCAAGGAATGCATAATGCATCATTCTCCAACCCATTAGTTTATCGGGTGTTGATTGGTGCTCAACTAACATATAAATATACCCTTCACCTTGCTGTGTCTCGACAGTGTAGAGAACATCTGAAAGACGAGTGCGTAGCTGGTTATCAATGAAAGAAGAGTTTGTTATCGCTAATGTTTTGAAATCACATAATTGCTTAATATGGCCGGGTAAATGGATATCAAAAAAATCACGTGCATTATCAATTTTAGACATAAACCCTTTAAATGCAGCATCATGTGGTGTTGAACTGTGATTTTTTACCATGCCAAGTACCTGCTAAACGTCATGCCGAAATAATCTATTTACAAAACGTATTTTAGCGAAGATTGAGACTGATGGAGAAAAAGTTAGTCCTAATTCTCTAATTAAGGTTGTATTTAACATATTGTAATACAACAAAATATTGGAATGGTTGTAAATAAAAACGCCACTAAGTGTGGCGTTTAAATCAATTGGTATAAATTATTTTTTCACTTGAGGTAACTTGACTCGCAGTAAACGTACAGCGTTCGCAGTGACGAGTGCTGTTGCACCTGAATCAGCAAGTACGGCGACCCAAAGCCCGGTAATTCCCAATAAACTGGTCACCAGAAATATTGCTTTTAGCCCCAAGGCAATCGCTATATTTTCACGAATAATTTTCCGAGTCGCACGAGATAATGCAATAATCTCTGCAAGTCCAGTCAAACGGTTATGGGTTAATGCAGCATCGGCGGTCTCTAATGCCACATCAGTACCACTACCCATGGCAACACCGATACTAGACGCTTTCATTGCAGGGGCATCGTTAATACCATCACCGACCATCATTGTGCTGTGGTTACGATTAAGGGCCATAACTGCCGTCACTTTATCTTCTGGTAATAACCCTGCGCGGTATTCCATGCCTAATTGGTCTGCAATAGCGCTTGCAGCACGAGGGTTATCGCCTGTTAGCATTACAGCATTCACATTGAGCGCTTTCAGCATGCTCATCGTATCTACTGCATCGCTGCGCAATGTATCTTGCAGTGCGGTTAAACCAATTACGCGGTCATTTTCGAGTGTGACAACAACCGTTTTTCCTTCAGCTTCTAATGTTTCGACCTTATTTTGCCATTCACTATCGAGTGGAATATCAAGGCGGTTTGGCGAACTCACTAGTATACGCTTACCATCAAGTACACCCTCAACTCCTTTTCCAGCTAATGCTTTACGATCTTGTGCTTCAACAATGCCTAACGATAACGCCTCTGCTTTATTCACCACCGCTTTTGCCAGAGGATGATGTGAACCCACTTCAACGGAGGCGGTAATTTGGACTAATTCACTTTCGGTCATGCCTTCTACAGGAATAAGGTCAGTGACATGAGGTTTACCTTCCGTGAGTGTGCCTGTTTTATCTAAAGCAATTGTCGTGATAGTGCCCAGTTGTTCAAGTGCCGCACCGCCTTTAATTAATGCACCTCGGCGTGTTGCTGTTGCCAGTGCAGACGTTATCGCTGCAGGGGTTGAAATCACTAATGCACAAGGACAACCGATTAATAACAGTGTTAAACCTCGGTAAATCCAAGTCTCCCATGGTGCACTGAAGAATATTGGTGGAATAATAATCACTAGTGCTGAAATAAGCATAATGATTGGGGTATAAACCCGGCTAAAGCTGTCAATAAAACGTTCTATCGGCGCACGGCGTTCTTCAGCTTCCTCAATTAGCTGTAAAATGCGGTCAATCGCATTTTGACCTTGCTCTGATACCACCTGCATTTGAACGGCTCTATCAATAGATAAGCAGCCTGCAGCCACCTTTTCACCGACATTACGCTCTACAGGAACGGACTCACCTGTTAACGCACTTTCATCAAAGCTGGCAAAACCTGACACTAACACCGCATCGGTAGGTAAACGCCCACCCGGTGCAATCTCAATAATGTCTCCTGGTCGTAATTGCGCAACAGGAATCGTTGTTTTTTGCCCATCTTTGATTAAAACGGCGTCTTCTGGTACCAGTGCCATTAAGGCGCTAACCCCTCGTCGGGCCCTTCCGGCAGAATAGGATTCCAACATTTCGCCTAACATAAACAGTAAGATAACCATTGCGGCTTCTTCTGTTGCTTGAATAAAGATTGCGCCTATTGCGGCAACGGACATCAAAGTTTCGATAGCAAAAGGGGAACCCGTTCTCATTAAGCGCAATGATTTACGTGCGATCGGGTATAACCCAAATAGAGTGGTTAAAATAAAGGCGATATTACCCAACTGTGGATTGATAAACTCAATTCCCCAACTAATCGCCATTAAAATCGCTAATATAATAACGGGCTTAGCTTCATTGAGTAAGCTTTGTGGTGGCGCGATAGTTGCCGCACTGTTGCCACCGACTTCAAGTAATTCATAACCCGCAGCTTCAACGGTAGAACGCACCGCTGTGCTAATATCGGTGTTGGCATCAACCACCAGTTTTTCCGTAGCAAATAACACTTTGGCTTGTTTTACTTCACTTATTTGCCTAACTGCAGTTTCAATTTTGTTTGCACAGCTTGGGCAATCCATACCACGGATGATCCAGCTAAAGCGCTGGCCTGCCGCTTGGGTAGGCTCAACTTCATTGCTGATATTCGCAGTTAACCCGCAGCTATTGCCATGTTTGTGATCATGACCAGAATGGTCATTGGCGGCGTGATTATGAGTTGAATGACACTCACCACTGTGCCGGTGAGTGCCTTCATCGTCGTCAGGATGTTTCTTCACACTGCCATGTTCATGAGTATGTGAGTCATCACTAACTTTTTGGCTATTGCCCGCTACAGTAGATGAACAGCAACTGTTGCTAGAGCAGCAGCTACTTGTGTGATTATGTGTTTCTTTATGGGAATGTGAGTGCATAAGCGCCCCCTTATCAAACAATGTGTTCTATCATTGTGGATAAGTTTACACTCTGGAGTCTACTCCAGAGTCAAACAAAAATAGGGCGGCCAATTGATAAAATTCTCAAATAGCACTTTTTATCAATTGGCATGGTATGACTAAAAGGTGTGATTATAAGTAAATCGCTCGCACAATGAAAAACTGTCCAAGGAAGTATAGTGCTGCAACAACGGCTTTTGAGGCTTTAAAGGGAATACGGAATCGAGCAATTAGCCAAATACAGTTAGAAAGAAATAGCAGTGATGCGCCAATCATGATTGAGAAGTTGTATTCACGACCGAGACCAAAATATTGGTCACCAGCAACCCATGCCATAATCATGCACATTATTAATGATGCAAAAACAATAGCTTGTAGGCCTTCAAGCTTGCCCCAAATGAAAACTAAAGTAACGGCAGCGACAATCAGAGGTGCGGCAAGCCAAGGTAGATAGAGCCCGAAATTAAATTGCATTCCGAAGCTGATGGTATAAATCAAATAACTCAAGAACATCAACGCGACGGAAGCTAGTAAGTGCTCACTTGAAAGCATGCGAGAAAGATCTGCAACGAGAGAAACTAGCAGCCCCGCAAGAATAAGATAATTTTGCAGGTTAAGGTCGTCGGAGCTCCAACCCCAAAGTAATAAAAGTAGCAGTGTGATTGGGCGAAATAACCAACGTTGCCACCCGGGTCCTCGATAGGCGGCATCGACATATAACCAACCGGAAAAGAGTACAGCGAGGAATGGCCAACTAATCATATACACATCCTTATATGTTCAATGAATGACACGGCAGGGATCCGGTAACTTAGAAACGTGTCCTGTTTAGTTAAATAAGATAAACTATCATGACGGACTTTTTAAGCAAAATGCACACATTATGAATAAGCCAATATTACTGATTATCGTTTTAGCGATTATTGCGGTGCTCGCCACTAAGCGTTTTTTTGACCAACGCAAGCAAAATGAACTTAATGATAACGCTTTGCCTGTAAGCTACTTAGTAAAGGTTGATAGCAAAAAAGACTACCCTTATCCTAACATGCGTTCTCGAGAGCGGGATGTTGTTTCACCTGAAACTTTTCGCTATGAGATTCACTTTAAAACGCTATCAAGCGGCGAAATTATTAAAACTATTGTAACGGAAGAACAGTATCAAGGCGTTGAGCTTGGCCATGAAGGCAAGCTCATTATGCAAGGTACTCGGTTTATTCGTTTTGAGCCAGCGTAGAATAAGTTATTCACCTGATTGTTTTTTCTTTGCTTCTTCTAAATCGGCTTTATTTTTTTTCTGCATGGCTAGCATTTCGAATACGCCAAAAAAGAAAATGCGTAATTGAACTAAACCAGAGATTTTCTCTCCTTTTGGCAGCGTTGCTTTTAGGAAAATAGTTTGTAGTGCGTGCATGAAAATCATAAAAACCATTGCAATATCCATAAAATATTTCAATGGTTTAGGAAATGGGTGGACGAGATTAAAGACCATAAAGCCCCAAACGCAAATCATGAGCAGGCGTCCAATATTTATAAACATGTTTTTGTCCCTAAAGTGAAGTTCGAATAAAAAGGCGATATGCGACTTGCCCTGCTATTTTTTCGCGATGAAGTTGCCAATTAGCTGGGATGTCAGTAAGTGGTGACTCCGCTTCTGACTCAACGTATATCCAGCTTTCTTCAGCTAACCATTGGTTTTTTTCTAACAATTGAATGGTTTCATTGAGCAGCCCTTTGCGAAATGGTGGGTCAATGAAAACGACGTCAAAAGGTATACCTGCTTGGCTTAAAAAATTTAGGCTATTGTGATTCACTACGGTTGCGTTATCGGCTTGTAAGCGAGCTTTATTTTCAGCCAGTAATTGTGCGTTTTGTTTATCGAGCTCAATAAAGGTGACCGTTTCTGCAAAACGAGAAAGTGCTTCAAAGCCCAGAGAACCACTGCCTGCGAAGCAATCTAAGCAACGCGCATCCCGAATAATTGGCATCAACCAGTTAAATAATGTTTCTTTAATTCTGTCTGTGGTTGGGCGCAAGCCCTCACTATCACGAACTGGCAGCTTTCTTCCGCGCCATTTCCCACCGATAATACGAATTTGCCCTAAAGAGGGAGATTGTGGTTTTTTTGCCATAATGTTTATTGTTGCTTAACGGGTTTATGTACTTAAATTTGATTGTTACTATTGTATACCTGTCAGGCGATAAGTTGCAGTGTTGTTATCTCTGATTGGCTGTATTTCAATTATAGTGCTTCATTTTCACAGTTTTAACACGAAAATTCAGATTAAATTGGCAGGATTTTTCTTTCAGATATGTGTTGCTGAGCGATGAAATGGTAGACTGCATATAATTTTATTGCGATTTGATTATCGAGTGCCATATTTTTACCGCGAGGAGTGTAGTGGCAAATGGCTAAAGACAAGAAAAAAGGTTTTTTCTCATGGTTGGGGTTTGGGCGTAAAAATGAAGAAGAAACCCAGCAACAAGAAGCTCAACAGAATGATAATGATATAGTCAAGGACGTTGAAAAACAATCAACCCATGAAGCTGCGGTAGATGCCGCAACAGCCGAAGTAGAACGCCAACATCAAGCAGAGCAAGCCGCGATTAAAGCCGCTGAAGACGAAGCTGAACGTCAGTATGAAGCACTGCAAGCTGAGATTGAGGCAGCAACAGAGCAAGCAGAACGTGAGCGAGAAGCGAAACTAGCAGAACTCCAAGCCGCCCAAGAGCAAGCAGAACAAGCGCGTCAGGAAGCCCAAGAGAAAAAACTAGCGGAAGAAAAAGCTGAGCGTGAGCGTCAAGAAGCTGAAGCAATGCGTATTGCTGAAGAAGAAATGGAACGTCAGCGTCAGCTTGAGCTAGCTGCGATTCAAGCGGCAGAGGAGGCCGAAGAGCAACGCCGTCAGGCGGAGTTAGCTGTCATTCAAGCAGCCGAAGAACACGCGGAACGTGAGCGCCAAGCAGCAGAAGTCGCACGTTTAGCCGAAGAACAAGCGGAACGTGAACGCCAAGCAGCAGAAGCGGCACGTTTAGCCGAAGAACAAGCAGAACGCGAACGCCAAGCAGCAGAAGCGGCACGCTTAGCCGAAGAACAGGCTGAGCGCGAGCGCCAAGCAGCAGAAGCGGCACGCTTAGCCGAAGAACAGGCTGAACGCGAGCGCCAAGCAGCAGAAGCGGCACGTTTAGCGGAAGAACAAGCCGAACGCGAGCGCCAAGCAGCAGAAGCAGCACGTTTAGCGGAAGAACAAGCCGAACGCGAACGTCAAGCAGCCGAAGAAGCCCGTTTAGCCGAAGAACAAGCGGAACGTGAGCACCAAGCAGCAGAAGAAGCGAGAATTGCAGAGGAAGAAGCTGAAGCTGAGCGCTTACGTTTAGAAGAAGAAAAAAATAATTCACCAACAGAGCAAGAAAAACCTAAAAAAGAAGGTTTCTTTGCTAGGCTAAAGAAAGGGTTATTAAAAACTCGCCAGAATTTAGGTTCAGGTTTTTTTGGGCTGTTTTCAGGTAAAAAAATTGATGATGACTTATTTGAAGAGCTAGAAGAACAGCTATTGATTGCCGATGTCGGGGTTGATACCACTCGTAAAATCATTGATAACTTAACGGCACATGCAAGCCGTAAAGAACTCAAGGATGCAGAAGCGTTATATGGCAAATTGCGTGAGGAAATGTCTGATATTTTAGCGAAAGTGGATAAACCACTCGTGATTGAAGATAAAAAACCCTATGTTATTCTTATGGTTGGTGTTAATGGGGTCGGGAAAACGACTACAATTGGTAAATTAGCACGTCAATATCAGTCGGAAGGAAAAAGCGTCATGTTAGCCGCGGGGGACACTTTCCGTGCAGCAGCCGTTGAGCAACTTCAAGTATGGGGTGAGCGTAATAAGATCCCTGTGGTAGCCCAACATACTGGTGCAGACCCTGCATCTGTTATTTTTGATGCAATTCAATCAGCACAAGCGAAAGGGGTTGATGTTTTAATTGCAGATACCGCTGGACGTTTACAAAATAAATCGCACTTGATGGAAGAGTTGAAAAAAATTGTTCGGGTAATGAAAAAACTCGATGAAAATGCTCCCCATGAAATTATGTTAACGCTAGATGCAAGTACTGGACAAAATGCGGTAAGTCAGGCAAAACTTTTTGATGATGCGGTCGGTCTAACAGGTATCACATTGACTAAACTCGATGGCACAGCAAAAGGTGGCGTAATTTTCTCTATTGCCGACCAATTTGGTATTCCAATTCGTTATATTGGTATTGGTGAGGGTATTGAAGATTTACGTCCATTTAAAGCAGATGACTTTATCGAGGCTCTATTTGCCCGAGAGGAATAATTTTCGATGATTCGCTTTGAACACGTTAGTAAAGCTTATCGCGGTGGCCGCCAAGCACTCCAAGGGGTTGATTTTCATCTTCAACCTGGAGAAATGGCATTTCTAACAGGCCATTCAGGCGCAGGTAAAAGTACATTACTTAAACTGATTTGTGGTATTGAACGCCCAAGTGCGGGTCATATTTTATTCAATGGTCATGATATCAGCCGCTTGAAAAATCGAGAGATCCCGTTTCTGCGTCGGCAGATCGGGATGATTTTTCAGGATCACCACCTGCTTTTTGATCGAACGGTATATGATAATGTCGCAATGCCGCTAATCATTTCTGGTGCCAGTACCGAAGATATTCGTCGCCGAGTTTCTGCGGCATTAGATAAAGTCGGGTTATTGGACAAAGCTAAAAACTTTCCTATTCAGTTATCTGGTGGGGAGCAACAGCGTGTCGGTATTGCCCGAGCGGTAGTGAATAAGCCAACGATGTTATTAGCGGATGAACCAACAGGTAACCTTGATGGTGAATTGTCAGAAGGGATAATGCGTTTATTCGAAGAGTTCAACCGTGTAGGGGTGACTGTTTTAATGGCAACCCATGATATTGCATTGATTGAGCGCCGTAACTACCGTGTTCTTACATTAAGTGAAGGCCGTATGCTTGGAGGTCAACATGGCTAAGAATGTCCGAAAAAGTAAGCCGGAACGAGCCAAGCAATCGAAAAGTAAAGCATTAAAAGGCGGTTGGAAAGAGCAGTGGCGTTATTCGTGGTTGAATGCGCTCGCTGATATGCTTAGACAGCCTTTAGCCACCTTTTTGACTATCATGGTTATTGCCATTTCACTCACGTTACCGAGCCTTTGCTATATTGTGTGGAAAAATGTTTCGCAAGCCGCGGAGCAATGGTACCCAACACCACAACTCACTGTTTATTTGGATAAGTCTCTTGATGAACAAGGTGGGCAAAATGTGGTAACGCAGTTGCAAGCGCTTGATGGGGTTGACCATGTGAATTATCTTTCACGTGACCAAGCTATGAGTGAGTTTCGCAGTTGGTCTGGTTTTAGTACTGCGCTCGACATGCTAGAGGAGAACCCACTGCCAGCGGTAGCTATAATTACGCCTAAAATTGATTTTGAAGGTTCTGATGTATTAACAACACTGCGTGATAGGGTTAGCCAAGTCGATGGCATTGAAGAAGTTCGCATGGATGATAGCTGGTTTGCACGGTTAGCCGCACTAACAGGTTTGGTGGGGAAAGTTGCTTCTGTCATTGGGATTTTAATGATTGTGTCACTGTTCCTTGTGATAGGAAATAGCGTACGGCTCAATATTTTTGCTCGCCGTGATACAATTAATGTGATGAAGTTAATTGGTGCTACCGATGGGTTTATCATGAGGCCATTTTTAAATGGTGGCCTTGTCTTGGGCGCATTAGGTGCCATTATTTCCTTGATTATGACCTTTTTACTTGTTTGGCAGTTAGCAGACGGTGTTGCAAAAGTAGCCAGTGTGTTTGGTACACAATTTCAGATTGAAGGGTTGTTATGGGAAGAGTCTTTATTGATTCTATTGTTATCCGCTATGGTTGGTTGGATAGCAGCATGGTTGGCAACACTTCAACATTTACGACACTTTACACCTGAGTAACGAGTTGTTTTCTCGTCATTTTTATTAAAGAGTCATGATTTAATTATATCATGACTCTTTGATTCCATTGCAATTTGCGTTAAAAATGAACTTAGTCTGAATTGTTTTGTCCTACATTGACCTATTGTTAACAAATTTTGTATATAATTTATTTAACGCGGTTAAACTGGTAGACTAGAAGTGTTTGCCTCATGGTTAACCAATGCGGTTATCAATACAAACTAATCTGTTTTCTATTATTTTATTGAGGATCTGAATGACCAAAGACATGCAATCATTAGCTCTTGTTCCACAGGGGAGTATTGAAGCCTACGTTCGGGCGGCTAACTCTTACCCGATGCTTACCGCTGAGGAAGAAAAGGAACTTGCTGAACGGCTGCATTACCATGGTGATCTGGATGCTGCAAAGCAACTGATCTTATCGCATTTGCGCTTTGTTATTCATGTTGCTCGTAGTTATGCAGGGTATGGTTTACCGCAAGCTGATTTAATTCAGGAAGGTAATATCGGCCTGATGAAAGCGGTGCGTCGTTTCAATCCTGAAGTTGGCGTTCGCCTTGTTTCCTTTGCGGTTCACTGGATCAAAGCTGAAATTCATGAATACGTTTTACGTAACTGGCGTATTGTGAAAGTCGCGACGACAAAATCGCAGCGTAAGTTATTCTTTAATTTAAGAAAGAATAAAAAACGTCTTGGTTGGTTTAACCAGGACGAAGTCGATATGGTTGCCCAAGAGTTAGGGGTAAGTACTAAAGATGTGCGTGAAATGGAATCACGTATGGCTGCACAAGATATGGCATTTGATATGTCAGATGACGATGACAGCAGTGATTTTGGTGGTCCAGTAGCCCCAGTCTTATACTTACAAGACAAAGCATCAGACTTTGCCGGCTCAATTGAAGATGATAATTGGGAAAGCCATGCAACTGATCGCTTAGCAGATGCACTAGACTCTTTGGACGAGCGCAGTCAGGATATCATCCGAGCTCGTTGGTTAGACGATGACAACAAAACAACGTTGCAAGAACTTGCTGATAAATACGGCGTTTCTGCAGAACGCGTTCGTCAGCTTGAAAAGAACGCCATGAAGAAGTTACGTTTGGCGATGGAAGAAGACGAAGATAGCGAAATGTAATTTATTACTGGCCAATTCGTTGCTCACTAAAATTATCTGCATTTATTGCCTGTTAAGAGGTGGATAAATGCAGATAATCATTTCTATTTTTACATTTTTGATTGTTCAATTAATCACTGTATAACTCTAGTGGTAAGCCATCTGGATCTGTGAAAAATGTGAAACGCTTTTGCGTGTAGGGGTCAACCCGTATTGCTTCACAAGCCACACCTTGTTCAGTTAAATAAGCGACCCATTTATCTAAATCATCGACACCGAAGGCTAAATGACGTAGCCCTGTGGCTTCGGGGTAACTTAGTCTCGCTGGAGGATTAACAAAACTGAATAACTCAATTTGGTAATGCTCACCAAAAGCTAAGTCTGCTTTCCACGAATTATTTGCTGGACGGTAATGTTCTTCAAGTAAATTTAAGCCCAAAATACGGCAATAAAAATCCTTACTGACGTCAAAATTGGATGCGATAATAGCAACATGGTGAATTTTATTTAACTTCATGCTGTTTTTCCCATATATCAGGTTGTGCGGTGGCATTAAAGCCATTTGCTGACAAGAAGAGCTGCATTGCTTCTTTTTCTTGCCGGGCAACCCCACTAATGTCAAATTTCCATAGTGAAATATCAGGGATTGCTTGGCAAATTTCTTCTAATAAATATGAGCCTACACCTCGTCGGCGAGTGACCTCTCGTACGCAAAAATCCTGCAAAGTGGCGGTGTTATGATCCACAGTAATTTTTGCTGCGCCAAGAAGGCGGTCATTAAAGCGAGCTGCATAAAATTGCTCACCTGCTTTACACATTTTGGCTAGCTCAAAAGGGCTCTGGTCAGGCCAGATTTTATGTAAGTCCAGATATTGTTGCTCAGTAGGATTGACCAGCGGGATAATAGTGAGTCTCATGATATTTTGTTTGTTTCCCTGTAAGAGTTGCAGTCACTCATCCTGCCAGAGTGATCTACAACCGATTTTTTGATTTTAGAGAGAAAAATTTGGTGATACTGAATTTTCCGAATTTCACTCGGATTAATTTAAATTTAACCCGAATATAACACTAGTATTTACAAAAAACCTACTTTAACACATCAGTTTTTTATTCTGCTTCTAATGTAAAAACCTGCCATATCCATTTGCTATTTAGCATAATTATCTTGTTTAATGTTATGAAATATATAGCCTTATTCGCTGTATTTTGAAATATCAGGCATTGTACCTGTCAACCATAATAATCTACTACAAATCAAACACAAACACTCAGAACCATGAAGACGGGGACGATAAAATGAAGAATATGAATAAAGCATTATTAGCGGGCTGTATTGCGATGGCATTCAGTTCAGCTGGATGGGCAAAGGAAATTAAAATAGCGGTTGTTGGCGCGATGTCGGGGCCTGTGGCTCAATATGGTGATATGGAATTTACAGGTGCGCGCCAAGCGATTGCAGATATTAATGCTAAAGGTGACATTAATGGAAACACATTAGTGGCAGTCGAATATGATGATGCTTGCGACCCAAAACAAGCGGTTGCGGTAGCAAACAAAGTCATTAACGATGGTATCCGCCATGTTATTGGGCATTTATGTTCCTCTTCAACACAGCCTGCATCCGATATTTATGAAGATGAAGGCGTCATTATGATCACCCCGGCAGCAACCAATGCGGATTTAACCACGCGTGGTTACCAGATGGTGTTGCGTACAACAGGTTTGGATTCAGACCAAGGACCAACAGCCGCTAAATTTATTATGGAAGATATCAAACCAACCCGTATTGCTGTTGTTCACGACAAACAACAATATGGGGAAGGTTTAGCACGCTCTGTACGTGAAAGCCTCAATAAAGCCGGCGTTAAAGAAGTGATGTTTGAAGGGGTAACAGCGGGTGACAAAGACTTCTCTGCTTTAGTCGCAAAATTGAAAAAAGAGAATGTGGATTTTGTTTACTTTGGGGGATATTACCCAGAAATGGGGCAAATCTTACGCCAAGCTAAACAAGCTGGCTTGAATATTCGCTTTATGGGGCCTGAAGGCGTCGGTAACTCTTCATTATCGAATATTGCAGGTGATGCTTCGGAAGGCATGCTGGTAACTTTACCAAAACGCTATGACCAGGTCGCGACTAACCAACCGATTGTTGATGCCATCAAAGCGAAGAAAGAAGACCCAACAGGGCCATTTGTTTGGACAACTTATGCTGCTATCCAAGGTTTAACGACGGCAATGGAGCGTACTGGCAGCATCGAGCCTGAAGATTTAGTGAAAGACTTGAAAGCAAACCCGGTCGAAACGGTCATGGGAACATTAAGCTGGCAGCCAAACGGTGACCTGAAAGGGTTTGAGTTCGGTGTATTTGAGTGGCACAAAGATGGGACATCCACCTCTGTAAAATAGTACTCAGCAGTGTTCCAGCATAGCGAATAAGAACCGGAAGTGAGTAACTTACTTCCGGCTTCTGCTCTCTATATAGGACAAGTAGTTCGAAAGGATAGTCTTATGTCAGATCAAATTCTCTATTTTATTCAGCAACTTCTGAATGGTTTAACCCTTGGCAGTACCTATGCATTGATAGCTATCGGCTATACGATGGTATATGGCATCATTGGGATGATTAACTTTGCCCACGGCGAAGTGTACATGATAGGTAGCTATGTCTCTTTTATTGTGATCGCAGGCTTAATGATGCTTGGGATCGATATCGGCTGGATCTTGGTTGCTGCGGCCTTCATTGCGGCAATCGTGGTCTCTAGCGCCTATGGTTGGAGTATTGAACGCGTTGCTTATCGGCCAGTTCGCCATTCTAAACGCTTGATTGCGTTGATCTCTGCGATCGGGATGTCTATTTTCCTACAAAACTACGTCAGCCTGTCACAAGGTTCCCGTGATTTAGCCTTACCCAGTTTGATCACAGGGCAATGGGTTCTAGGTGAAAGCGATGGTTTTGAAGCCACGGTGACTAAGATGCAATTGACCATCTGGGTGGTTACCGTGCTTGCGATGTTAGCTTTGACGCTATTTATTCGCTATTCAAAGATGGGAAGAGCCTGCCGAGCCTGTGCGGAAGATCTTAAAATGGCCAGCTTATTAGGTATTAATACCGATCGAGTTATTTCATTGACCTTCGTTATCGGTGCGGCAATGGCTGCTGTAGCTGGTGTACTGCTGGGGCAATTTTATGGTGTGATTAACCCATATATTGGTTTTATGGCAGGAATGAAAGCATTTACCGCGGCAGTGCTAGGGGGAATTGGGAGTATTCCGGGTGCTATGTTAGGCGGGTTAATCTTAGGCGTTGCAGAAGCAATGACCTCTGCATATTTAAGTACAGAATATAAAGATGTTGTATCATTTGGTTTATTGATAGGTGTGTTATTAATCATGCCAACCGGCATTCTGGGACGCCCGGAGGTCGAAAAAGTATGAGAAAAGAAAATTGGATTAATGCCGTTGTTGCTTCCTCGACTTTCTTCGTGCTGGCGCTGTTTATGATGGGCTTGCAACTTGCGCTCGATGGCACAAAACTGATCGTGACAGTTGGGGATTCTGTGCGTTGGAACTGGATCATTGCTGGCATTGTGGTGATCTTTGTTTATCAATTGGTTCGCCCAACGTTGAGTAAAGTTTGGCAAGGGGTTCCTAAGAAGGCGTGGGCTATTCCTGATTTTGATGGTTCGACAACCAAGCAAAAAATTCTTGCGGTTATAATTATTATTGCTGCAATTATTTGGCCGTTTATTGTTTCTCGCGGAAGTGTGGATATTGCCACCCTAACATTAATTTATGTGATGCTAGGCTTAGGGCTAAATGTGGTTGTCGGGTTATCAGGATTACTGGTTCTTGGATACGCCGGTTTTTATGCCATCGGAGCTTATACTTTTGGTTTATTAAATCATTATTATGGTTTTGGGTTCTGGGAAAGTTTACCGATTGCAGGTTTAACCGCTGCGTTAGCGGGCTTTTTACTAGGGTTCCCTGTGCTAAGGTTACGTGGTGACTATCTTGCCATAGTGACGCTTGGCTTTGGGGAGATTGTTCGTATTTTATTACTGAATAATACCGAAATCACGGGTGGGCCAAATGGGATCAGCCAATTACCGAAACCGACGTTTTTTGGCTTGGAATTTAGCCGTACCGCGAAAGAGGGTTGGGACACCTTCCATAACTTTTTCGGCTTAGATTACAGCCCAGGTGACCGAATTATCTTCCTGTATTTTGTCGCTTTACTATTAGTGGTTTTAACCTTATTTGTTATCAATCGGTTACTGCGTATGCCATTAGGTCGTGCGTGGGAAGCATTACGCGAAGATGAAATTGCCTGCCGCTCATTAGGGTTAAGTCCAACTCGAATAAAATTAACCGCATTTACTATCAGTGCAGCCTTTGCAGGGTTTGCAGGGACGTTATTTGCCGCACGACAAGGTTTTATTAGTCCAGAGTCTTTTACCTTTGTGGAATCGGCATTTGTGTTAGCCATCGTCGTTTTAGGAGGAATGGGTTCACAAACCTCCGTTATTTTAGCCGCAATTATTTTAGTTGTATCACGGGAAATGATGCGTGACCTTAACCAATACAGCATGCTGCTATTAGGGGCGCTAATGGTGCTGATGATGATCTGGCGACCACAAGGCCTATTACCGATGAAACGCCGTCAAATGCAGGTGAAAAAAGTCCCTGAAGGGGAGGGCGTATGAGTCATATAACCACGCCTTTGTTACAAGTGAATGGCTTAACAATGCGTTTTGGTGGGTTACTTGCCGTCAATAATGTTGAGTTAACTATTAATCAAGGGGAAATCGTCTCACTGATTGGCCCAAATGGGGCGGGTAAAACCACCATTTTTAACTGTTTAACCGGTTTTTATAAGCCGACCAGTGGCACGATTTTATATCGAGAAAAACATCTTGAGGGACTGACCGGGCAGGCGATTGCACGCCTTGGTGTCATCCGAACATTTCAGCATGTGCGGTTGTTTAAAGAAATGACGGTGATTGAAAATTTACTTGTGGCGCAGCATCAACATTTAAAAAGTGGCATTTTTTCTGGGTTATTGAAAACCCCTGCATTTCGTCGAGCAGAGTCTGAAGCGCTTGATAATGCGGTAAAATGGCTTGAGCGTGTTGATTTACTCCCCTTTGCAAATCGCCAAGCGGGTAATTTAGCCTATGGTCAGCAGCGTCGGTTAGAAATTGCTCGCTGTATGGTCACTCGTCCTGAAATTCTAATGCTGGATGAACCTGCGGCAGGTCTTAACCCTAAAGAAACCAATGATTTGGATGACTTAATTGCTGAGTTGCGTACTCATCATAATGTTTCAATTCTATTAATTGAACATGATATGAAATTAGTCATGGGAATTTCAGATCGTATTTATGTCGTGAATCAAGGAACGCCATTGGCGAATGGCACACCGAGTGAGATTCGCCAACATCCAGATGTGATAAAAGCCTATTTGGGGGAAGCTTACTGATGCTAGAGTTTAAAAAAGTTTCTACCCATTATGGAAAAATTCAAGCGTTACGTGAGATTAGCTTGAATATCCAAAAAGGTGAAATTGTGACCTTAATCGGAGCAAATGGCGCTGGGAAAACAACGTTGCTCAGTACCCTTTGTGGCGATCCACGAGCATCGGAAGGCCAAGTCATTTACCGAGGCGTGGATATCACTCAATTGCCCACTTCGAAAATTATGCGTGAAGACATTGCTCTAGTACCAGAAGGGCGGCGTGTATTTTCTCGTATGACTGTGGAAGAAAACCTCGCAATGGGGGGCTTTTTTGCTGATCGCCAACAGTACCAAGAACGTATTGAGCGGGTTTATAAGTTGTTTCCAAGGCTATATGAGCGCCGAAGCCAACGTTCAGGAACGATGTCAGGTGGTGAGCAACAAATGCTAGCGATAGGCCGTGCTTTAATGAGCCAGCCAGAGTTGTTGTTGCTTGATGAGCCATCCCTCGGGCTTGCTCCCATTATCATTATGCAAATTTTCGATACAATCCAACAGCTACGTGAAGAAGGAATGACGATTTTCCTTGTCGAACAAAACGCCAACCAAGCGTTGAAGCTCGCAGACCGTGGTTATGTGTTGGAAAATGGGCATATTGTGTTAGAAGACAGCGGTAAAGCACTTTTAGCCAATGAGGCGGTTAGAAGCGCGTATCTCGGCGGCTAAAATTTTCGTCATACTTCACGCTGTGGCGTTGTTGGCTTCATTCAGCTATTTGGGGCACATACTTGTGTATGCTCCCCGAGATATCCTCATTTTGCCGCCTAGCCACAACGTGAATTATTTATTAAATCATTAAATTGCTATTGGCTATGCTATCGAGTTATAGCTGTGGTGGGTTCGTTTCAATTTTTATTTTTAGCGTTAACTTGTCCTGTTTTTCAGCAATTAACTTATCCTGTTCATCAAATGTAAAATGAGTCGTCGTTTCTGCTATAACCTCTGAATTATTAACTTTTTTTCCAGTTTTTGTATTGATTAAATTAAAGTAACCTTCAGATATTACCTGATAATTATTATTATCTAAAATATTAATCATGATTGATGATTTGCCATGATCTTGAAATAGAAATTCGGATTGGGTTTTTCTTATCATTTCCGAGGCTTTAATAGTGCCTTCTGCCAAATGGGCTTGATTTGCAATATTACAAATATGGCATATATGTGAAGGCGGTAATTTTCCTAGGTATTTATTAATATCAATTATGGATTGTAGTCTAGTTGGATTATTATCTTTATTTTTAACAAAAATATTCATTCTTGGTATATCAAGGCAGATTTGATTTAAGGATGAATATTTTTTTGTTGGTTGACTAGAGGGAATTAAATTATTGTTTACTTTTGTTAATGTCTCACTGTGATTTTTAATTTTTGAATTAAAAAAAGAATTTATATCTTTTTTGATTTTTAATTCAACTCGTTGATTATCTGTTGTTAAATTATTTAGTGAGGTATCACACCCTTTTCTATGTATGAAATTTTCAGGTAAGAAATAATGAGTTTCAGCAAACTGAATAGCCTCTTCTTCGGTATTAATAACTTTAGGTATAGAATTAAATTTTGAAGCAGGAAGTGATAACTGAGTTTTATTTATTTTTGTGATATCAAGGTTTCTCTTGCTGTTAGGGATAAAATAATTTCTTACCCGATTAAAAAAATTAGTAATGTTGATGCTCATAAAATTCTCCGATTTTAAACAGGAGGAAAAATAACCTGTTTTTAGAAGAAATAATTGCAAGAAGCGTGAATGGCTAATAAATAGCGCATCTACTTCTATACATCGTTACAATGTTCTGTGAAGCGACTCTCAATTTTGTTATTTGCTTGTTTCTATATATAAAAACAAATGTATATACAACTTTCTCTCTAGAAACATACAGCTACTTGTTGTTGTATAACATCCCTCGTATTCCAACCTTCACACTTCCTACAAAATTTCAAATTTAAATGTATATACTTTGTGAAGTAAATGTATATATATTTACTTCATCGATAAATGCTCTCAATGAATAGATAATCTCGAGCAAGTTGATAGAAAATTAATTTATTGATTTATAATCAATTAATTAGTTTGAAGACGCAGGTGCATCGCCACTAACTGGGTATCTCGCAGATTATTATAAATAAAGTTGTTAATTTAAAGTTAATTAAAAATGGATGATAGGGGATACAACCATGTTAAATCGTACTGACTCAACTCGAGTGATCCGCGCACCACGTGGCAGTGAGAAAACCTGTAAAAGCTGGCTGACAGAAGCGGTATACCGCATGATCCAAAATAATTTAGACCCAGATGTTGCTGAGCACCCTCAAAGCTTAGTGGTCTATGGCGGTATCGGCCGTGCAGCACGTGATTGGGAATGTTATGACAAAATTTTAGATGTGCTGACCACATTGGAAGATGACCAAACATTACTCGTGCAATCAGGTAAGCCTGTTGGTGTGTTCCCTACCCATCCAGATGCTCCGCGTGTGTTGATCGCGAACTCAAATATTGTTCCTCACTGGGCGAATTGGGATCACTTTAATGAGTTAGATCGCAAAGGCTTAATGATGTATGGCCAAATGACGGCAGGTTCTTGGATCTATATTGGTTCTCAAGGGATCGTTCAAGGCACCTATGAAACCTTTGTTTCGCTTGCTAAACAGCACTTTAATGGCAACGCCGCAGGACGCTGGATCTTAACTGGTGGCCTTGGAGGGATGGGAGGAGCACAGCCATTAGCAGCAACTATGGCAGGTTTTAGCATGATAGCGGTCGAGTGCGATGAAAGCCGTATCGATTTTCGTCTAAGAACCCGTTATGTAGACAAAAAAGCGACTTCTCTTGATGAAGCATTGCAATATATCGACGATGCCAAAGCCAATGGCCAACCCGTTTCTGTTGGGCTATTAGGTAATGCGGCTGATGTTTACAGTGAATTGGTGAAACGCAATATCACCCCTGATTCAGTGACCGACCAAACGAGTGCCCATGACCCAGTACATGGCTACTTACCACAGGGCTGGACACTCGCCCAATGGCGTGAAAAACAACAAACTGCCCCTGCTGAAGTGACCAAAGCTGCGAAAAAAAGCATGGCAGTACAAGTAGATGCGATGCTAACGATGCAAAAACGTGGCTCAGCAGCTTTTGACTACGGCAACAATATTCGCCAAATGGCAAAAGATGAAGGAATTAGTAATGCCTTTGATTTCCCAGGTTTTGTTCCTGCTTATATCCGCCCATTATTTTGTGAAGGTGTTGGACCATTCCGTTGGGTCGCGTTATCCGGTGACCCAGAAGATATCTATAAAACAGACCAAAAAGTAAAAGAATTATTACCAGATGACAAACACTTACATAATTGGCTCGATATGGCACGTGAACGTATCGCATTCCAAGGGCTCCCTGCACGTATTTGTTGGGTCGGTTTAAAAGACAGAGAAAGATTAGGGCGTGCTTTCAACGAAATGGTGAAAAGTGGTGAGTTAAAAGGCCCTATTGTCATCGGTCGTGATCACTTAGATTCAGGCTCTGTTGCGAGTCCACACCGTGAAACGGAATCCATGAAAGATGGATCTGATGCCGTATCAGACTGGCCTTTATTAAACGCACTGTTAAATACCGCAGGTGGGGCAACATGGGTCAGTTTACATCATGGTGGTGGTGTTGGCATGGGCTTCTCGCAGCATTCAGGCGTCGTCATTGTATGTGATGGAACGGACGCTGCTGATAAACGTTTAGCGCGCGTTTTACATAATGACCCTGCAACGGGCGTTATGCGCCATGCAGATGCAGGTTATGACATCGCCATTAACTGTGCGAAAGAGCAAGGCTTGAACTTGCCGATGGTGAAGTAATGTCCTTTGCCAGCTGCTTAATCGGTCGGCAACTTTCTGGAATATAAGGAATTCAGTATGAATGCTGCGTTAACTCAGAAAAGACAAGGGCCACTGGCGGGGATCAAAGTGATCGACTTAAGCCGTGTGTTAGCAGGTCCTTATTGCACCGGTATGATGGCCGATCTTGGTGCTGAAGTGATCAAAATTGAAGTGCCCAACCACGGTGATGACAGCCGCCATTTAGGGCCATTTATTGATGGTGAAAGTGTTTATTACGGTTTGATTAACCGAGGTAAACGCAGTATTGAATTAGACCTTAAAGCGGATGAAGACCGAGCAATTTTATTTCAATTAGTCAAAGAAAGTGATGTGGTGGTTGAAAACTTTCGCCCTGGTGTGACTCAACGACTTGGTATCGATTTTGAGAGCTTAAAGCAGCACAACCCTAAATTAATTTACGCCAGTATTTCAGGATTTGGACAAAACAGCCCACTTGCTAGTTACCCGGCTTATGACATTGTGGCACAAGCGATGTCAGGCCTAATGAGTGTTACGGGGTTCCCAGAAACAGGGCCAACACGTAGCGGTGAGTCAATTGGCGATGTGTGTGCAGGGATGTTTGCGTCATGGGCGATAAGCAGTGCGCTATTTGCGAGAGAGCGTCATGGCGAAGCGGCACAGTATATTGATGTGGCGATGGTAGATGTCTTATTGAGCATGCAGTTAACTGGGCTTTCAAACTTATTTGCAAATGATAAGGCCCCGAGCTTAGTGGGGAACCGCCACCCAGTATCCACGCCATTTGATACCTATCAAGCAAAAGACGGTTTAGTCGTTATCGCGATTGCGAGTGAAAAGCTATTTCAACGCTTTTGCGAATGTATGGAAAAACCGCAGTTATGCCACGACCCGCGCTACGGTGATGACCCAAGCAGAACGCAGTATCAAGCTGAACTTAGAAAAGAAATCGAAAGTTGGACACGCCAAAAAACGGTTGAAGAGGTATGTGACATATTATTAAACGCGGGGGTTCCTGCTTCACCCATTCATAATTTGCACCAAGCCACACAAAGTGAACATGCCGAAGTGAGGAAAGTACTGACGTACCTGAATGATGGAGGAACACCATTGGTTTCTCAACCGGTTTTTTTTAATGGAAATAAACCTCATTCGACCCGCCGTGCCCCGAAATTAGGTGAGGCAAACTTAGTTTATAAACCAGCGAAAACAACAATTAAAAATGCGGAGACGATGCAATGAGCTTTGATATTAATGAAACGGAACAAGCGGTTGTAGATGCGGTAGAAAAAGTTTGCCATGACATTTTACAGCCAAATGCACAAAGATACGATGAAACCGAAACCTTTTGTGCTGAAAGTTTACAAGCGTTAGGGGAAATGGGCTGTTGGGGAATTAATTTACCTGAACAGTATGGCGGTTTTGGTATTGGCAGTGTGGCGATGAGCAAGGTCGTGGAAGCGGTTGCAGCAGCTTGTGCATCGACGTCATCGGCTCTAACGGCGCATTTTTTGGCGACAGATTCAATTTTAATTGGTGGGACAGAAGAGCAAAAAAATCATTGGTTACCAAAAGCCGCTGCTGGGGAATTATTAGGTGCATTCGGCTTAACTGAGCCGGCTGCGGGCTCTAACCCAGCGGATATGCGTACTGTGGCTGTACGTGAAAATGGCGGATGGCGTATTCGGGGTAATAAACACTATATTACTAACGCCAAAGAGGCTGACTTTATCGTGTTGTATGCGAAAACGGATGTAGAAGCGGGAGCCCGCGGGATCAGCGCATTTATGATCCCTAAAGGCACGGAAGGCGTGGCATTTTCTCAACCTGAAAAAACCATGGGATTAAGGGGTAGCACGATTTATGAATTAGCGCTGAATTGTTGGCTACCGGAATCGGCATTACTGGGAGAGGAAAATAAAGGGTTCCACACCGCCATGGAAGTTTTAGATAAAGGGCGTGTTGAAGTGGCCGCAACGTCACTCGGTATTGCTCGGGCTGCGATGGAAAGTGCTTTAGGTTGGGTAAAAGAACGCCAAATTGGTAAAAAGCCATTAGCCGCATACCAAGGAACTCAATGGCGTATTGCGGATATGCACACGCAATTGGAGGCTGCTCGCATGTTGACTTGGCAAGCTGCAGAATTGCGTGATTCAGGGGAGCGTTTTAGTTTGCAATCCGCTACGGCGAAATTGTTTGCTGCTGAGTGTGCGGGTTTTGTAACGGATGCGGCTTTACAGCTTCATGGCGGCTACGGCTATATTCGTGACCTCCCTCTTGAACGTTATGTGCGTGACGCACGGATTTTACGGATTTTTGAAGGGACATCAGAAATACAAAAAATTATTATTTCACGTGCTGTTTTAGACGCCCACTAATTCATTTTAAGTATTAAATGAGTAAGCGGGACAGGCGTTTACTCGTTTATGGAGCACCACAGGAAGCACTACCTGACAACAGGATCATGGAATTAAAAACACAACAACAATCAGGTTTAAGAATGTATTTCAATTAGTTATTCAGGGTGAATAACAGATAAAATATCACCCAGCGTAATGCTTAATAACTGTACCTTACAACTGTAGTTATTTCGGTTCCATTACGATTAATTGGTTCATTCTTTAAGCCAGCCTTGCTTAAAGAGGAGTTACCATGACAGTTTCAAACGACATCGCTACAGGGCAAAAAAACCGGCAGGAGAATGTCCCCTTAATCGAAGCGCGTTCCATCGATTACATTCCAGAGTCCGAGCGCCATGGCACTTTATCGAGCCAATTCACACTTTGGTTCGGTTCTAATTTGCAAATAACGGCAATTGTAACGGGGGCCTTGGCAGTCGTGCTTGGCGGAGATGTATTCTGGTCATTAATTGGCTTGTTTATTGGCCAATTATTAGGGGGTGCGGTGATGGCCTTGCATGCGGTGCAAGGGCCGAAATTGGGGTTACCACAAATGATTTCGAGCCGTGTACAGTTTGGCGTATACGGTGCCGTCATCCCTATTTTATTAGTTTGCATGATGTATGTCGGGTTTTCTGCTAGTGGTACCGTGCTGGCAGGGCAAGCAGTTGGTCAGTTGTTACATGTGACTGATTGGGTTGGAATTATTATTTTTGGTGTAGTGATTATCGGCATCACAATTTGTGGTTATCGCATCATTCATATTTTAGGGAAAGTAGCGAGCGTTATCGGCGTGATTACGTTCTTTTATCTATTTTTCCGTCTGTTTTATATGAATGATGTTTCGGTATTACTGGAAAATCGCCATTTTAGCTGGACGAACTTTTTATTAGCGATGTCATTGTCTGCTTCTTGGCAAATTGCATTTGGGCCTTATGTTGCTGACTATTCTCGTTATTTACCGACTAAAACCCCGACAATTAAAGCCTTCTTGGCTGTGGGTTCAGGCACAGTAATTGGTACGCAAGCCTCAATGATTTTAGGGGTTTTTGCCGCAGCGCTTGCCGGCAATAAATTTGCGGGTAACGAAGTCTCGTATATTGTGGGCTTAGGCAGTACAGGTTTAATTGCGGCGTTACTGTATATCAGTATTTTCTATGGGAAAGTGACAATAACTGCATTGAATGCCTATGGTAGCTTTATGTCTATGGCTGCGATTTGGTGTGGTTTCCGTGGGAAAAGCCAAATTTCTCGTGGCCAAAGGTTGTTCTTTATTATTCTAATGGTCAGTTTTTCAACACTACTTGGGTTAGCGGGCCAGCACTCATTTTTAAAACTCTTCTCTGCTTTCTTATTGTTTTTACTTGCATTCTTTACCCCTTGGAGTGCAATTAACTTAGTTGACTACTATTGGGTCACTAAAGGTCGCTACGACGTTCCCGAACTTGCAAACCCAAATGGCCGCTATGGGCGTTGGAATAAAGTCGGGATATTCACTTACATTGCCGGTGTATTAATACAATTACCATTTATATCAACAGGTTTTTATACCGGGCCTTTAGTCGAAAAACTCGGTGGTGTCGATATTTCATGGATTGTTGGCTTAGTAGCAACAAGTATTCTTTACTATGTTGCGATTAAAAAATGGCCTATGTCAGTCGCAGATCGGTTGATATTACCGACAACAAAATAACCATTTCATAAAAAACTAGCATTAAAAAGCGTAAAAATTGAGATAGCCAGTAGCAGTGTAACTATCACTGTTACGGTTTCTCTCAACCTAAAAAACGGTTTTAGAACATTACCATACCCACCAATCGTTGAAGAATTGGGATAGGAGTTGCTATGAAAATTTTAGTCGCAGTGAAGCGAGTGATAGACCATAACGTCAAAATAAGAGTAAAAGCCGATGGTTCAGGGGTTGAATTGGCGAATGTCAAAATGGCAATTAATCCATTTGATGAAATTGCCGTCGAAGAAGCTGTGCGTTTAAAAGAGGCGGGAAAAGCAACAGAAGTGATTGTGGTTTCCATCGGTGACATTGGTTATCAAGAAACATTACGTAGTGCGATGGCGATTGGCGCTGATCGTGGGATTTTAGTCCAAAGATCTGGGGGGTTAACACTAGAGCCACTGGATATAGCGCGTTTACTTCAACAAATCGTAGAAAGGGAACAGCCAGATCTTATTTTATTAGGCAAACAAGCTATTGATGATGATTGCAATCAAATAGGCCAAATGCTCAGCGCATTATTGGATTACCCGCAAGCGACATTTGCTTCTCAAGTTAAGCTTGAAGGGCAATCACTGCAAGTTACGAGGGAAATTGACGGTGGTTTAGAAACGTTAGAAATGCCATTGCCAGCGGTCATCACAACAGACTTACGGCTCAATGAACCTCGTTATGCAACTTTACCTAATATCATGAAAGCGAAGAAAAAAACGTTAGATATTATCGATATTACTGATATGGATTTTACCCCATTAGGGCAAATTAAAACGCTTAGTGTCTCAGAACCCAAAAAACGAGCGGGGCAATGTACATTGCTAAGCAGTGCGACAGAGCTAGTCAGTGCATTACAAGCGAAAGAAGTGATTTAATCGAGGAAAATACCTATGAGCCAAATATCTGTATTAGTGGTTGTCGAGCATGATAATCAAACAATAAAAACCTCTACTTATCATAGTATTAACGCTGCAAAACAACTTCTCACCACAGGTGGCCATTTGCACTTATTAGTTGCAGGAAGTGAGACAGAATTGGTCGCTCAGCTAGCTGCGAGTATAAAAGGCGTGAGTAAAGTCCTAGAAATACAATCAGATAACCTTAAAAACCAACTTGCAGAACCGATGGCTCATGCGGTGGTGAATATTGCAGAAGAATATACTCATTTACTGTTTCCAGCGACGACATTTGGTAAAAATATTGCCCCACGGGTTGCTGCAAAGTTAGGGATCGCACAAGTTTCAGATATTACTCAAGTTATTGATTCGCAAACTTTTGTTAGACCTATTTATGCAGGGAATGCGTTAGCAACGGTACAAAACAATGGTCAGAAAGTGGTCATTACGGTGCGTAGTTCGGCATTTTCAGGGGGATATGAAACGCAAAATAGTGCTGAAATAGAGAAAGTTTCCCTTGCCGATATACCGCTGCGTAGTCAATTAAAAAGCCAATCTTTAACTCAAGTTAGCCGTGCGGAATTGAGCTCTGCAAAAGTGGTTATTTCAGGCGGGAGAGGCTTGAGCTCAGGTGAAAATTTTGCGTTATTGGAAACGATAGCTGACAAGCTAGGGGCTGCGGTTGGGGCTTCACGTGCTGCGGTAGACGCTGGTTTTGTGCCAAATGACTACCAAGTAGGACAAACAGGGAAAATTGTCGCACCTGATTTGTACATAGCTGTAGGAATTTCGGGGGCAATTCAGCATGTTGCAGGAATGAAAGAAAGCAAAGTGATCGTTGCTATCAATAGTGATCCTGAGGCGCCGATTTTCCAAGTTGCGGATTATGGCATTGTTGGCGATCTGTTTGAGATCTTACCTCAATTTGACAAAGCATTAGCGTAAGAGGTGGACGAATGGCTATCGACAAGATTGATAAGATAAACGAGGCTCCCGAGCGGGAATCGATGGAGTTCGATGTCCTGATTGTCGGTGGTGGGCCCGCGGGGTTATCTGCAGCAATACGATTAAAACAACTAGCGGCAGAGAAAGGAACAGAAATTTCGGTTTGTTTAATTGATAAAGGTGCACAGATAGGAGCTCATATTTTATCTGGTGCGGTGATAGACCCACGTGCTCTCAATGAATTACTGCCAGATTGGCAGCAAAAAGTTTCGGCTTCTTTAACACCTGTAAGCCATGACTGTTTTTTATGGCTAAAAGAAAATAAAACGAGTCATTTACCCCTCTCTTTATTGCCAAACTGTTTGAAAAACAATGGCAATTTCATTGGTAGCTTAGGGCAGATAAGTGCTGCTCTAGCCGCGGAGGCAGAAGAATTAGGTGTTGATGTTTTTGCCGGTTTTGCTGCCACGGAGGCGTTATTTGATGATAAAAACCAAGTGATAGGCGTCACAACTGGAGATATGGGGCTTGATAAATTAGGCAACCCAACACAGATGTACCAACCGGGTATGAATTTACTGGCAAAGATGACCTTTTTTGCGGAAGGATGCCGTGGTCAGCTAGGTAAGCAATTGATAAATCACTTTAATTTAGCCACAGAGAGCGGTAAACAAACCTATGGTTTGGGGATCAAGGAAATTTGGCAAATTCCAAAAGAGCAACATCAAGCAGGGTTAGTTGTCCATTCCGTTGGCTGGCCGCTAGATAACCACACCTATGGTGGTGGCTTTGCTTATCATTATGGGGATAACTTAGTCGCAGTGGGTTTGGTGGTCGGGTTAAATTATGAAAATCCGTATTTATCACCGTTTGATGAGTTTCAACGCTTAAAAACCCATCCTGCTTTTAGTGATTTCTTATCGGGTGGAGAACGGATCAGCTATGGTGCTAGAACGATGGTGGCGGGTGGGTTAGCCGCGTTACCTGAACTAAGCTTTCCCGGAGGTGTGTTAATTGGTGATGATGCAGGTTTTCTTAATGCAGCCCGAATTAAAGGCACCCATTGTGCGGTGAAAAGTGGGTTATTAGCAGCAGAAGCTTGGTTCAGTGCTAACCAGAATGGAATGGTTGACTATTTACAGTTTAAAAAGCAATTTCGCCAGCTATTTGAAGAGAGCTGGTTATATCAAGAGCTTTATCAAACACGCAATTTTAAGCCCTATATGAAAAAAGGGCTAGTGGTTGGTTCAATACTATTTGGTGCAGAACAACTGTTATTTAAGGGGTGTACCCCGTGGACGTTGAAATTAAAACAATCGGATCATGAAGGAATAAAGGAAGCCAAGGGTTTTACACCGATAGATTACCCAAAACCCGATGGTAAATTAACGTTTGATAAGTCTTCTTCCGTATTTTTATCGAATACTAACCATGAAGAGGAACAACCTTGCCATTTAAAACTGGCTGATATTAATGTCCCTATCCAAGTTAATTTAATGAAATATGCTGCGCCCGAGACGCGTTATTGCCCCGCGGGAGTTTATGAAATTGTAGGGAATAAAAGTGAGGAAAAACTGCAAATTAATGCGCAAAACTGCCTGCATTGTAAGGCTTGTGACATTAAAGATCCGTTACAAAATATCACCTGGACTGCTCCCCAAGGAGGGGAAGGGCCTATTTATCAAGGAATGTAAAACGAATTTATTGTGATGTAGTTGTGCTTGATATTTTTTGTTTTATCAGTCGCTTTGGGGCAATTTTGCCCCATTTTTTTATTTTTGCATTAATTCTCAATTCGAGAATGTAATTTTAATTTGTAACGAGAGCCAGCTGTGATCATATTAACATAGCTAATTAGAGTGTTACCTGTCCAAGTGCGACGGCTAAGTTGTAAGCAAGGTGAGTTTTCTTTAATTGATAATGATTGAGCAATAGATTTTGTGGCTAATGCAGCTTCAATGGTATGTTCCATTTCACTGACAGGAAAATGGCGTTGCAAATAACCGCTAGGAGTTTCAGTGTCACCATATTTTTGCTTAACAAAGTCGGGCACAATGGCGTGGTTAACATAGCGTTCTTCTAACATTAAAGGAATATCGTTTTCAAAATGTAGTACTTTACAATAGCCCACATCACTTCCTTCACTAATCCCGAGCTGTAGTGCAATTTCTGCTGATGCGGGAATAATTTTTAGTTGCAGCTGGTGGCCGCTATATTTATTACCACTTGTTGAGATCTCATCAAAAATATCAAACGCTTTTGTTACGGGGAGCTCATGTTTTTGAGTGGCGACAAATGTACCTTTGCCCGCAATACGATGTAGGATCCCTTTTTGACTTAACTCTGAAATGGCTTTATTCACGGTCATACGACTTACATTGAATTGAGCACATAGCTCTAATTCTGTCGGTATTTGTGTTTCAGGCTTAAAAATGCCTAAATCAATACTGCGTAAAATGTAAGACTGAATTTGCTTATATGCAGGTTGTAATGTCATCGCTGTTATTCAAAATTATTGTTAAAGGAAGGAGTGGTAACATTGTTTTATTGCCACATTTCACTCACAAACTTTGTATTGAATGCAAGTTTATCAGTAATTACTGGCTTTGCTAGTAGGAGATACCTATTTCTAATGATTAACCTGAGTTAAATAGTTGTTTAAGGTGCTCGTCCTTATCTGAATTATTTAATTATAAGGTAAGTTTTACTAGGGCTATATACCTTTATTTATTATCATAATGTTAAATTTACTTAGCGAAATAGGCATTTATTCATGCGAGTTCAATATTTCCATGTCAGTCTTACTCAATGTGACTATCAAAATGTCAGCCCAATGGGAATGGTAAGATTGATTGCCTCCCAAAAAGTATTTTTCTTTAATCAAGGTGATTTTTCAAATAGTGAAATTTTTTTAGAACGCTTACAACAAGGCGATACCTTGGTTATTTGTGCAGAAGAGATGAATGATGGCAGTTATTGGGCTGAGTGGGTTTACCATGAAAAGCATGGTCGACTTGAGCCAGATAGAACCATTAGTTTTAATCGCTCACTAGGAAAACAGTATTTAATTTCGTTAGCCTTAATGGCCCTGATACCTGCAGTGTATTACTGTTTTATTAATGCAGATGATAGCTTCTTAATGATTATCTTAGTCTCACTTTTAGGTTGTGCTGCCTTTGGTGGAATAGTTTTGTTTGCTCTTGCACTGGCCGAGACTAAGCATATTTTAAGTCCAAAACGAAAATCAATTTTAAAAGCGTTGGATTTAGTTATTGATGGGCAATATCAAAAGAGTGAACAAGAGCAACAAATTGAAATTTTAGGAATTAAAAGCTTAAAAAATAAAGCCAATAAATTACGTAAATCAGCAGATAACTATCGTGATAAAGCGTCATTACTCGTCACCCGTGGGAAGGTTAATATTACATCAACCCTCAGCTTAACAGTTGCTACGGGGGATGCAGAACAAAAGCTCAATCATGTTGGTTTGCAGATTAATAAAAGCCATATGGATGTTCTAATTTCAGCAAATGAACCCTTATTCAACAACCACAATCTATTTATTGCTCAAGGTGATGAACTTGAAGTTTTTCATAAAAATATCCAAGCGCATTCAAAAGAGCAGGTCATTTTTGGTATTTATAACCATCAGGATGGGCTTGCCTATAGCTTGATTGGTAAGGGGGCTCCTCAAGAACGAGGTTTTTATTTCGGGCTGTGGGGGGGCATTTGCTTACTTTTAATGTTCTTTGTCTTTATGGCCGGAGGGTTATCAATTTCTGAAACCCTAGAGAAAGGTGGATATTGGGATTATTGGGACTGGGTTAATATTGTGGATACAGGTGTGCTATTTATCAGTTTCGCAGTAACGATTTTATTCGGTATCAGTTTTCTTATTGCTTTGTGCGTGGCGATATATTTTAAATTATCTCAGCGTGGAAATGGGTATTATCAAGCGCAATATATTTTGAAGCATCTACGTCGTAAGAATGGCCAAACGGATTATGTGACGGAGGTGCGCTCATGAACCCATTTCTGAGTAAACGTTTTCTCTTTTTGGCTTTGGTGTTTGTATTAAGCCTCGCTTTCACTTTTATTATTTTTATTCGTACTGGTACGGTTGATTGGCAGTGGAAAAACCACAATGAAAATAGCTTCCCGATTGGTAGTTATGATTTTGCAACAACATTTCCAGCAGAAAATGGGATGTTAGTTATAGCTCAAAAAAGTGGCCGCTCTAATTATTATTACTCGTCTTATAATACTTATATGCCTTCAAGCGAATATAATAACCAGATTTTATTTGCAGATAATAATGGCGTGCATTTTATTACTTATAGCGATCAAAGTTTTTATAATGCAGTCTGTGAAAGAATACAATGTTTAATGATGTTCAGTGATGGCTATCAAAAAATTAACTTAACTGATTTTTCAGTGAGTGAATTTACACCTTGGAGTAAAAAAACTGGCAAGCTATTTTCAACGTTGATTATGGGAAAAATCTACTTATCTAAAAGCTCTCCTTTCTATGTTGTTGCGGATAATGAAAATATTTTTATCAGCGCTGATAAAGGAATGACATGGGAACATTTTATGAATGTTCGTGATTTAGCTAAATCATTATTCCCTGAAGAAATTGAAGGTAATTCAAATTTTTCCTATGCAACATATCGAGATAAAATCGTAATGTGGTACAGCTATGGTAATCAAATGGGCTCATTAGAAGTTATCATGGATATCCCGACTAAGCAGGTTATTAGTAGCAAATGGTTGCCTGTTAGAATTAATGAAGCTGCACAAAATCTTAAAGGCGATATTTTTGTGGTTGCTCAAGAGCCCTCACGTCGCTTATTTTCTTTGATGCAATTTCATACTAATGGTAATTTTGAGGTGATGGCAGAAAGCGGTTATAACCACATGAACAGCTTAGAAGTCGGCAATCAAGGTTTAATTGTTTCGAATATAGTTAGAGGTTCGCAACAATATTTAATGATGGATTTTGCCACGAAAGAGATCCGTTATCGTCCTCAGTTTCCTTTGTATAACAAAATATACAATATGGCGGACCAATCCTTGATTGAAATAGAAAGTACTTATTCAAATGAAAGTGCGCTGACTAAAGGAGCACAAGTTTCTTATCAATCATTGCATTGATGCGTAAAGATGATTTAGTGTGTTCTCATTCAATAAGGATAGGGTTTTCCCTATCTTTTTTGTTATTGTTATTTAAAGGTTAAGCTAATACTAAAATAGGTATAGTTTGCAGTTTAAGGAGAGGAAGAGTACGTTTTAATGATAGACTAAAAATAGATAAAAATTAAACGATTTTAACTCATTATATGGAAGTAAGTTGTATAATTAGAAATATATAATAAAAATAAAAGAAATGTAGTTAATAATATATAGTATTAACTATAGATGATGATATTCAATATCATCATTAAAGATTACTAGCTAATTATTCTTTATAGATGTATTAATATTTAATCAACCATTTGATTAAATATTAGTAAACCTTGGTTACTTTATGAGTATTGCAGTCATTAAAAAACAAACTAAATGTCAGATAAAAAATAAGTAAGATTGACTAGACCCTACTTTTCATTTAATGCAAAATAGCAATGCAAAATTAATTCTAATTCTAATTTTATTTTAATTGAGATAGCTAAATGAATATATCCAAAATCAGCATTGCATCTATTCTTATTGCAAGTGCATTATTAAGTGGTTGTGCTAAAGAATCTTCTCGTTCTTTAGCCGTAGAAAAAGTTGCGACATATAATACTCAATATTCAGACCCAAAAAGCCCAATATCAATAGGGAAATTTGATAATCGTTCTAGTTATATGAATGGTATTTTCTCTGATGGGGTTGATCGTTTAGGTAATCAATCTAAAACCATTTTGATGACACATTTACAGCAAACGGGTCGTTTTAATGTATTAGACCGTGCAAATATGCAAGAACTTAAAGAAGAAGCTGGTATTAAAGGTCAGTCGCAACAGTTAAAAGGTGCAACTTATGTAATTACTGGTGATGTTACTGAATTTGGACGAAAAGAAGTTGGGGATCGCCAGTTATTCGGTATTTTAGGTCGTGGTAAATCACAAGTAGCGTATGCCAAAGTCAATTTAAACGTTGTTAATGTTCAAACATCTGAAGTGGTCTTTTCTTCACAAGGTGCTGGTGAATATGAATTATCAAATAGAGAAGTGATTGGTTTTGGTGGCACTGCCAGTTATGACTCAACATTGAATGGTAAAGTATTAGATTTAGCAATTAGGGAAGCGGTAAATAACTTAGTTTCTGGTATAGAAAGTGGTGCATGGCAGCCAGCTAAATAAGGAAATACGATGAAAATTAAATTATTGGCTATGGTAGCCGGCGTAATTTTATTAAATGGCTGCGCTAATGAACCCAAACCACTATATAACTGGGATGGTTATCAAACAACGGTCTACCAATATTACCAACAAACAGAAACTGGCCCTCAAGAACAAATTCAAGCTTTGAAAAAGAATTTGGAAATGAGCAAAGCAAAAGGTTTAGCAACTCCGCCAGGGTTGCATGCGCATTTAGGGTTATTGTATTCAACAACTGGAGCGGTTGATCTTGCAATGCAAGAATTTACTGCGGAAAAAGCATTGTATCCAGAATCTGCGGCTTACATGGATTTTCTCATGAAAAATAAAGGAAAAGTAAAATGAAACATTTACTTATAGTCTGCGGATTGGTGATGACATGGTTATTAACGGGATGTGCTCAGCCAACTAAAGTTGATTACACGGCATTTAATCAAAGTAAGCCTAAAAGTATTCTGGTGCTATTACCACAAAACAGTTCACCAGAAGTACAAGCAAGTCATGGTTTATTATCACAAGCGACTCTTCCTTTAGCTGAGGCTGGCTACTATGTTTTCCCTGTTGCTGTTGTTGAGGAAACATTTAAGCAAAATGGGATGACAAATGCAGGTGACATTCAAGCTGTTCCACCTGCAAAATTGCGCGAAATTTTTGGTAATGATGCCGTACTTTACTTGAATATCACTGAATACGGTACAAGTTATCAGGTTATTTCTAGTGATACTCGTGTCACTGCGGATGCGAAATTGGTTGACGCTAGAACAGGAACGTTATTATGGAGTGGCTCAGCGACTGCATCTAGTGCTGAAAATAATTCCTCGTCAAATGGTATTATTGGGGCGTTAGTATCTGCTGTTGTTAACCAAATCGTAGATACAATGACAGATAAAAGCTATGCAATTGCAGGTATAACAAGTGTCAGGTTATTATCTGCAGGTAAGCCTAATGGTATCTTATATGGGCCTAGATCGCCTAAATATGGTAAAGATGCTCAGTAATTATTAATTATTGAATAATGGGCAAAATAGAATAAAATATTTTGCCCATTTTATTTAAGTTAAATATTATTTAAGTGAAATTAACTTATTTAATTATCGTGTTACATTGTTTATACGTTTTTTAATTGGGATGATTAAACTAAAAATAATAATATTAAACTCTTATTTAATATATGGGTTAATACTGTGACTTGAATCAAGTTGTTCTAGTCTATCTCACTAATAGTGTGATATAGGTACAATATTATGACAATAGCAATTACTTTGGTAACCCAACTGTTATATATATAATAATAGTCGGTTGTACTAATTCCTCGTTGATAGGAGTCATAGTATGTTCTTGTTAAACGAATCACTTATATCAAGGTATTTCTTCTATATGAAGAAATGGTTCAATATTGATATTTCTTTAGCCTTCTTCTTTCCAAACAAATAACCTTTCTCTTTTCCTTTCTTAAAATTTTTTAACTTATTTAACTATAGGTTAGATCTCTAATATTTATTATTTAATGAAAAATTAAAGGTATTATCATGGCTAAAAGAATTGTAGAACCATTCCGTATTAAAATGGTAGAAAATATCCGTATTCCATCAAGAGAAGAACGTGAAGCGGCGTTAAAAGAAGCGGGATATAACCCATTCTTATTACCAAGTAGTGCAGTTTATATTGATTTATTAACTGACTCAGGCACCAATGCGATGAGTGACCACCAATGGGCAGCAATGATCACCGGTGATGAGGCATATGCAGGATCTCGTAACTATTATGATTTAAAAGATAAAGTGAAAGAGATGTTTGACTATGATTATGTCATTCCTGCTCACCAAGGTCGTGGTGCTGAAAATATGTTATTCCCTGTTTTATTAAAAGTAAAACAGGAACAAGGTGGAGCTAAAAAACCGGTCTTTATTTCTAATTTCCACTTTGATACAACAGCAGCTCATGTTGAATTAAACGGTTGTAAAGCAATTAATATTGTTACCGAAAAAGCCTATGACTCGGATACTTACGATGACTGGAAAGGCAATTTTGATATCCAAAAATTAAAAGATAATATTGCTGAGCATGGTGCAGAAAACGTAGTCGCAATTGTATCTACTGTAACTTGTAATAGTGCAGGCGGTCAGCCAGTATCAATGGCGAATTTGAAAGAAGTTTATGAAATAGCTAAACAGCATAATATCTTTGTTGTCATGGATTCTGCACGTTTCTGTGAAAATGCGTATTTTATTAAAGAGCGCGACCCTAAATATAAAAACTCGACTATTAAAGAAATTATTCTTGATATGTATAAATATGCTGATGCATTAACGATGTCAGCGAAAAAAGACCCATTATTAAATATTGGTGGGTTGGTTTGTATTAAAAATGACGAGAAAATCTTTACGCTGGCAAGACAACGCTGTGTACCAATGGAAGGCTTCGTGACCTATGGCGGTTTAGCGGGTCGTGATATGGCTGCAATGGTACAAGGTCTTGAAGAAGGGGCTGGAGAAGAATATCTACATTATCGTATTGGCCAAGTTAAATATTTAGGTGACCGCTTACGTGAAGGTGGAATTTCAATTCAATATCCTACAGGGGGACATGCCGTATTTGTCGATTGTAAAAAGCTGGTTCCTCATATTCCTGGTGATCAGTTCCCTGCCCAAGCGGTGATTAACGCACTTTATTTAGAATCAGGTGTCCGTGCGGTTGAAATTGGCTCATTTTTATTAGGGCGTGATCCTGAAACTGGTAAGCAAAAGCACGCAGATATGGAGTTTATGCGGTTAACCATTGCAAGACGTGTTTATACCAATGACCATATGGATTACATTGCAGATGCTCTGATTGGTTTAAAAGATAAATTTGCAACCCTCAAAGGGCTGGATTTTGAATATGAACCGCCAGTATTAAGACACTTTACTGCTAGATTAAAACCAATTAAATAATAGGTCGCTCGTATGGTTCCCGTGCAATGCGGGAACCTCATCCTTATTCTTAAGGTAAACACCATGAATAATTCGGCAGCCAAAAAAGAACCCTCCATAATGGTAGGGGGTTTTGTGCTAGGCGGTGCCATGATTGGGGCGGGGATGTTTAGCTTGCCTACTATTATGGCTGGAGCTTGGTTTATTAACTCTGTAGTTATCTTGTTAGTTGTTTGCTTTTTTATGTTTCATTCAGGGATTTATATTTTAGAATGTATATCGAAATATGGAGCAGGAACGAATTACTTTTTTATCTCTAAAGAATTATTACCCAGATGGGCATGCTATATTGCAAATATGGCATTAATATTTGTACTCTACATACTAATTTATGCCTATATATCAGCAGCAGGTTCAGTTATTAAAGAAGCTGCCGCCATTTACGGATACAATATTAATTTAAGATTAATATTTATTATTTTTACATTAATTCTAGGTGCGAGCATCTGGTGGAGTGGTGTAGGGGCAAGTCGTCTAACATCATTATTTTTATTCATTAAAATAATTCTGTTTATTTTAGCTTTCTCCGGTTTATTTTTTATCGTAAAAACAGATTTACTATTAACTTCCCCCGTTGAAGGAGGACAAACAGCGTTATTACCTTTTGTTTTTATTATTATTCCTTATGCAATTACTTCTTTTGGTTATCATGGGAATGTTTGTAGCTTGTATAAGCTGTATCATGAGAATGAAAGAAAGGTCGTTAAAAGTTGTGTTATCGGTTGTGTATTGGCATTGGTGCTCTATTTTCTCTGGATCATGGGGACAATGGGAAATCTACCACGGGCAGAGTTTTTAACAATTATTAATAAAGGCGGTAATTTAGACGCATTTATTGAATCATTATATGCAGTGCTGAATAGCAAAAATATTGCGACATTCTTACTGTGGTTTTCTATTAGTGCTGTATTCTGTTCATTCTTAGGTGTCGCAATTGGGTTATTTGATTACATTCTTGCTTCGCTAAATTTTAAAGATAACCCATCAGGTAGAATGAAATCTGCATTATTATGTTTCTTGCCTCCTCTTATTCTTTGCATGTTATTCCCAAATGGTTTTTTGATCGCAATAGCTTATGCAGGTATGGCGGCATGTATCTGGGCGATTATTTGCCCTGCAGTTATGGCATTAAAGGTAAGAGAGCGTTTTCCTGATTCGAGATTCAAAGTGTGGGGCGGAAAAGGGTTAATCTATGCCGTTATCGCCTTTGGAGTAGTCGGCATTATTTGCCAATTGTTAGCGCAGTTTAATTTGTTACCGATATACCGTTAATTTTTCAAAATACAAGCTGTAAAATAACTGAAAAGGTACAGTGAGGGTTCGCTGTACCTTTTTTCTATCCAACGATATGGCGGATTGTAGGCTAATATTGAAATATAACGGTTTTTTTAAAGTACATTTTAATATTTTGACCTTGATAAATAATGGGTTTAAAGGCCATTTTTTTAATTGCTTTAACCGCTTCTTCTCTAAAACCTAAATCAGGAATTTTGTTATTTAGTATTTCAACGGATTCAATTTGACCATCTAATCCAACTAATAACCGAATTTGCACTTTAACAACTTTTGTATAGCCTAAGGAACGAGCCTCTTTCGGATACCTAGGAGCCGCATCCTGTAAAATTGTATAGGAAATACCACTCGAACCGAGTGCGGTATAGCTGCCATCACCATTAGCAGCAAATTGGCTATTACCAGATAATCTATTATTCCCTTTACCACTTTGACCACTTTCTGAAGCTGATGGGCTTGTGGAAGATTGATTTTCAGCAGTTGAATGGAGTGGTATTTCTTTAGCTGCTTCTTGTGAGCCTTGCTGCGTTTCATGGCTTATCTTATTGGCAATAAGTTGATTTTCTGTGTTATTTTTAGTGTTATTGTTCAGTAGCTTACTTTGTTCTTTTGGCTTTTTCCCTTGTACGGACTGACTGATTTCCGGTTTTGTTTTTTCTTTTGTTTTTTGTGTGAGTAAAGGCGATTCAACCGTGTTATCAACGGGAATATTCACAGGAATCAATGAATTTTTAAGTTGAGTTTTTGAAGGTATTTCACTTTCATTAGGTTGAGACTTGCTCATCTGCTTCTGTTGGGAAGCAGCTTCAGCCCTTGAAGGGGATTCTGATATAACTTCATGTGATTGCACTTGTTTTTTATTACTCTGCTCTCCTGTGCCCCCTGAGGAGCCCATTTGTCCCCCTAGAGATAGAGTTATCGTTTCCACACCCTCGACTATAGGTACCGCCCTACCTGTTTGTAGGGCGATAAACATAATGGCAATAATATGGATAACGAGTGACAGTGCTAAAGCAAGTTTATAACGAAAAAACGGGTTTATAGTCACTGAAACATTTCCTGTTTTAATCAATAGGTAGCTTTAATGCCTGCAAAAAATGAGCGCTCATTTCCAGGAATTAATGAGCCATAACCTGCGGTAACATAGTCGTAGTAAGTTTTGTTCATTAAGTTAGTGACCCCGCCATATAATTCGATGTGTTCAATCGGCGCGTAACGAACACTGAGGTCAATGAGTTCACGTGATTTAACTACGCCATCTTCTTCTTTATTGGCATCAGAAAGGAAATTATTGTACGAACCATAATAGGTATACTGAATGTCTCCCGATAAATCATCGGTAAAATCGTATTTTACTTTTAGTTTAACGGAGTGCTCTGGCACTTTAGTTAAACCACTTTTCGTGTAATCAATGGTATTTTTGCCGTTTTCTTCCAAAAACTGGCGGCCATGATTGTTATAATCAGAACGTCCTCTGAGCCATGAATATGATTCTTGGAAGGTGAAATTACCGAGCGTTTGTTGGAAGTTAACATCGGCTCCCCAACGGCGAGTTTTCAACAAATTCATTGTCTTCGCATCATTGACACTAGTGAGATAAATACGATTTAGCTGGTTATTCGTATTAGATGTCCAGAATGTGATATTGACAGTACTAAATGCTAATTTATCTCTTAAACCGATCTCAAATAAGTCATATTTCTCATCTTCGGCCTTAGTCGGAGTATAAATTTTCTCACCATTAACGACAGATTGGTCGCTGATTTGCAAGCCATCGGGAAGGGTGTAGCCTCGTTCATATCGCCCATAAATTCGGCCAGTATCGCGATAAAGGTAAGCAAGAGAAAGTTCAGCTGCCGTATTCCAACGGTCTGAAGTGCCAGACCCATTTACTGTGCCACTTTTATCAAATGACCATTCCGACAATTCACGTCTCAACCCTTGGGTAAATACAAATTGATCTGATTTAAGACTGTTAAGAGCATAAATTGCCTTTGTTGTTTTATCATAATCAAAATTATGAGGAACCCCATAATATCGGCCTTTACTATCTTTTTTATAGCTCCCAATATAATGAATAGAAGCCTTTTGTTTGGCATAATCTACGCCAAAAAGTAGATTGCTATCATCGAGATAGCCGATATCTAATTTGATTTTTGTTCCGTGGCTTTTTTGATTAACTTTTTGTTCCCAGTTGGCATTATTAGTATAAAAACCATCAGTGTAGAAAACATCTGTAGCAAAATTGAGTTTTTCCGTAAATGCATTTTGGTAACTTAAATTATAGCTATCGACTTCGCGGTCACCGATCAAATAACCACTGATCGTTTTTTTAATTAGTTTACCATTCTCATCAATACCGACAGTGACGGTTTTGTCTGGTGGAACGTAGTCTTTACCATACTTTTTGATATTACGTGATGTGAGCGTTTTTACGTACTGAGAACTTTCAGTGAGATGACTTCCTCTCAACATGAGGCTTTGATCTGGAGTCAGATCCCATCTACCGCCTAGTGAATAATATTCTGAATTACGGTAGGTATCTTTATAGTAAAGATCACGGTTTAGTTTACTGGCAGTACCTAAAATTGAGAAGGTATCACTCACCCGAGCTCCCAAATTAGCATTTAAGCGATATCCTTCTGAGTTCCATTCAGATAAAACACTTGTTTTGGGATTAGCCATACTTCTCAGGTTTGACGTTATATTAATGACTCCACCTGCAGTCCCTGAGCCGTAAATAACGCTTCCGCCACCGGGAATGATTTCAATACGCTCAAGTTGTTCAACGGGAATAATATCGTAGTTAGTGGTATAAGGGTGATTTGCTAATGTGGTAATTGGAGCCCCATCGAGTAACACTTGTAGGTTACGTTGTGAGGTTTCAGCCCCTTGTCCCCGCAAGTCTATGTTGCCCTGCCCAGAGGTATCGACACTAATACCAGGAACAGATTTAAGCACATCAGAGATTGTGCGGTTTCCTTTGCCTTGAATATCTTCTTTTGAAATAACAATAATTTGCTTGGTATCTCGTAAACGTTCAATTTCAACATAGTCAGGTCGTGCATAGCTATCTTGTAGCTCAATTGCATCAGCAGCTTCTTGAAGCTGTGGTGATTCAAGCTCTTTATTGGTTGCATGAGTCGTAAAAGAAAGTGTTGATAAAATAATGAAACAAATAAAATTTGGCTTAAATTTAACCATATTGTTTCCAACGGAGGAAATGTTTTTCATTGGAGTAGGCTTGCCTTTTGTAATGATAATGCAAATGATAATCAATCTTATTATATTGTTATTGATTTCAAGATCAATTAATTTAAAACAATTTATAATATGGCTAATTATTTGATTTAAGTGGAAATAAATTGTTGACTTAGGCGGTATATCTTACTGAGTGGATAGTAACTTTTACGCTAGGTTAGGTGTGAAAATAGAGATAGGGGGACATTTACTCAGGTTGGATGCTCTCATTTAGCGATCTACTTCAAATTACTCAAATTAATTTCAAATTTTTAATTTTCCCTGATTCCCAAAATCAAATAGTAACCCTCTTGAAATGTAAGTATTTTTACCTATACCGAGTGCTGGTTAATCAAATCTAGGGATTAAAATATTTTTCTATAGCGCCGATAAAGTTAAATATTGTCAGATTATCCCACCAAAAGAGAAATTCTATGCAGAAACTTCGAAATTACTCAATTCGCACTGTGGTCTTCGTATTATTAAGTATTTTGTGTCTGATCTTGGGGGGAACGAATGTATACAGTGGTTGGTCATTATCACGTATTGCTGATGGAAATGATATTGATAGGCAATTGGTGCAACAAATGACCGTCCTTAGTCAAGGAAATGATCAGTATTTTCGTTTTGTCACACGACTAACTCGAGTCATGGAAAGTAAAAACCAAGGGAAAGATGTGGATTATGCCCCTGTAAAAGAAGCGATGTCCAATATGGGGAAATATTTAGAGCAAATGAAGTCGATTTCTCCTGGACCGATGGATCCTGAAGTATCAGATTTTGTGATCAATAATTGGCAATCGCTGCTAGATGATGGCGTCACGCCTCAACTCGCATTGAGTATGGACAACGATTCGGACAAATATTTAGCGCATGCCCATAATGTAACACCTGCATTAAGCCGAGCTTTTGGCGCTTCAATTCAGCAATTTAATCAGACGGCTGATGAATTGATCAGCCATACTCGGCAGAATGTTGATAGCGTGATAGATATTACACAAGTGGTCATGATCGTCACTGCAATATTAGGGATCTTCATGCTCATTTTTACGGATCGCTATATGGCAGAGATGATGCAAAAACCATTAGGGCTACTGAGGCAACATTTTACTCAAATTGCGAAAGGGGATTTAAGCCATCCTGTACAGCCATTCGGAAACAGCTGTGTAGGAAAATTATTTCCAATACTTGAAGGGATGAGAAAAGATTTAAGTGAATCGGTCAATACAATCCGACAAGGAAGTGAAAATATTTATCTGGGGGCAAGTGAGATTTCAAACGGTAATAGCGATCTTTCATCTCGAACAGAAGAGCAGGCCGCCGCTTTAGAAGAGACGGCTGCGAGTATGGAGGAAATTACCGCTGCAGTTCAACTGAATATGGAAAACACACACCAAGCTAATCAATTAGTAGGCGAAGCGTTCGTGGTCGCTAATAAAGGGAATAGCATTGTTGATTCTGTTGTCGTGACCATGACTGAAATCTTCCAAAGCTCACAAAAAATAGCAGATATTATCAACATGATTAACGATATTAGTTTTCAAACGAATATCTTAGCGCTCAATGCTTCTATCGAAGCGGCTCGTGCTGGTGTGCATGGACGCGGTTTTATGGTAGTCGCTGCAGAAGTGCGCAAGTTAGCGAGCCACAGTGCGGAAGCCGCGATGGAAATTGAACGGCTAATTGCCGATTCAGGAGCTTGCGTTCAAAAAGGAACAGGTTTGGTGAATGAAATGGGAAAAACGATGGAGAATATTTTACAGGGAATTAATGAGGTAACAGCAATTATGGAGCAAATCACCGTGGCTTCAGAAGAGCAGAGCAAAGGAATAGCCCAAGTTGGAGTCGCGATTACACAGATGGACGGCGTTACACAGCAAAATGCCTCTTTAGTTGAACAAGTGGCAACTGCAGCTAGTTCATTAGCGGGGCAAACGCAAGAATTACAACAAGCGGTTCAGCAGTTCAATTTATCCACACAAACGGTCTAGCACATTATTTTTGCAAATAAAAAGCCCTCACTGCATCACAGTGAGGGCTCACAAAAACACTGCATTAACCGACTAGGATTAGTTCATGCCGTATTTTTTCAGTTTCTTACGCAGAGTGCCGCGGTTGATACCCATCATCAGGGCTGCACGGGTCTGGTTTCCACGGGTATATTGCATAACCATGTCCAACAAAGGCTGTTCTACTTCAGCCAATACCAGCTCATATAAATCATTAACATCTTGATTATTTAATTGAGCAAAATAGTTCTTCAGTGCTTGCTTAACTGAGTCACGTAACGGTTTTTGAGTTACTTGATCTTGTGAATTTACAGTAGCAACGGTTAGTACGTCAGAATTTACGCGTTGTTCGAACATAGTTCTGTCAGCTCTTATCTTTATTTACGCAAAAATTTTCAAAAAATGCTTCCAACACCTCCAGCTGTTCGCTGGCATCCTCAATGGTGTTGAATGAGCGCCGAAACTGGTCATCAGGTGCATGTTCTTTTAAGTACCAAGAAACATGTTTGCGCGCTATACGGGCTCCTTTGCCTTGACCGTAAAAGTCGTGCAATTCCTGTACATGCGCTAGCATAATACGCTTTACCTCTGCCATTGGCATTGGTGGCAATATTTCACCTGTGTCCAGATAATGCTGGATTTCCCGGAAGATCCAGGGTCTTCCCTGAGCCGCTCTGCCTACCATCAAGGCATCCGCCCCTGTGTAGTCTAAAACAGCTCTGGCTTTTAGCGGGTCAGTAATGTCGCCATTGGCAATAACCGGAATGGTAACAGTCTGCTTAACTGCCCGAATATTGTCATATTCAGCTTCCCCATTAAACAGACAGGCTCTAGTTCTGCCATGAATAGTGAGAGCTTGAATGCCGCAATCTTCGGCCAATTTGGCAATCTCTATGCAGTTTCGCTCTTCAGGTGACCAGCCTGTGCGGATCTTAAGGGTGACAGGCACATCCACTGCTTTGACGACACCTTCAAGAATCGATTTAACGATGTCTGGATAGCGTAGTAGTGCAGAGCCTGCAAGCTTACGATTCACTTTTTTAGCTGGACAGCCCATGTTGATATCGATGATTTGAGCGCCACTCTCAACGTTGATTTGAGCCGCGGCAGCCATTTCATCGGGATCATTGCCAGCTATTTGCACGGAACGAACCCCAAGTTCATCGCGATGAACCATTCTGAGTCTAGATTTGTCGGTCTTCCAAACTTGAGGATTAGAAGAAAGCATCTCTGATACTGTCATCCCAGCACCCATGTCATAACAGAGTGACCTAAACGGTTTATCTGTAATACCTGCCATGGGGGCAGCAATAAGACAGTTTCTCAACTGATATTGTCCGATTCGCATAACTAAATGGGGGCCATACTGTGACTGCAAGGGCGCGTATATTACGCATTTTTTACGAGATATGAAAGGACAAACTTTGAGCAAACGGTTATTTATCACTAATTTTTTTATCTTGCATCTTTGCAATTATAAAATTAGTTATATTTAACAAATAGTTAAGTAGATATTATAACGATTTATTAAAATAACTGTTGTGCTGTTCAAATCTCGTGCAGAACAGATTATCGCCAGCTATTGAGCAATATTTGAGCTATAAGATAATCTATTCTGGCGTTGTTTTCAAAGAAATTATTCTCTAATTTTAATAAAAAAACTCATTAAAAATGCTTGACACCCGTAATCCTGCACCATTCTTCTTTTACAGCAACAGGGTCGATTTCAAAAGTTGAACGATAAGCGTCAGCCACTCCTTCTGCTTGAGTGGCGAGCACGCCAGAAAGACCTAATAACCCACCTGGGCTGGGTAGCACGCTAATCATCGGGGCGAGCTCACGCAATGGGCCTGCAAGGATGTTAGCAACCACGACATCAGCTTGTAAGTCATTAGGCTGGTCTTTTGGTAGGTATAGGGATAAACGCTCTGAAACACCGTTACGTTGCGCATTATCGCGGCTTGCAGTGATAGCTTGAGGGTCGATGTCGATCCCGATCGCATGAGCGGCACCTAATTTTAATGCGGCGATCGCTAAAATCCCAGATCCGCAACCAAAATCGATCACAGTTTTACCTTCTAGATCAAGGCCATCTAACCATTGGAGGCACAATGAGGTGGTTGGATGCGTGCCAGTACCAAAAGCGAGGCCAGGATCTAACATTACGTTGACTGCCGTTGGATCGGGCACATCGCGCCAACTTGGGCAGATCCACAAGCGTTCCCCAAAGCGCATCGGATGAAAGTTATCCATCCATTCTCTTTCCCAATCTTTGTCTTCTAATTGTTCGATTTTATGGATAAAACCTGGACTCAATATCGGACTATTTTCTAGTTGAGCGACGACAAATTTCATGTCGGTTTCTGCGTCATATAGACCGATAACATCGGTGTCACCCCAAAGGCGCGTTTCCCCCGGAAGCGGCTCAAAAACAGGAGTATCATGGCTGTCTTGAAAGGTGACAGACACAGCACCGCTTTCGATTAACTCATCGCCAAGGGCTTCGGCATCTTTTGCGGTTGAGTTTAGTCTTATTTGTATCCAAGGCATTGTTTTTTCTCTTCTAAAATGCTCGTCATTCTTCACGCCATAGCGTTGTTGTATGCGCTCACTAACCCTAGTCACATACTGGTGTATGCTCCTAGGGATTAGCTCGTTTGCCGCCTATCTATGACGCGAATTATCTAGAGCATTGCATTTGTTCATTTACATTAGGTAACGCCAAATTCACCTATCAGTAGATAGGAATCAGTGAGTGCTAGTTACCTGTTCGTTTGCTGGTGATTGTACTGGATTTTTGCCAAAAAGATTACCTAGAAGGAAGGCAATAAGACTAAAAATCAGTGATGGGACGATAGCGTGAAAGCCCATGATTTCAATTTTAAAACTTGCCAATATGGCATAACTGACGCCTCCGATGACCATACCACTGATAGCACCTGTTCCATTGGCTTTTTCCCAGTAGAGCCCGAGGACTAATGGCCACAAGAAAACAGCTTCTAAACCACCAAAAGCCAGTAAATTCAGCCAGATAATCATCTGAGGCGGGTTCCATGCTGCAACTAAAAGTAATGCACCTAAGACCAAAGTGGAAAGGCTAGAGATCCGTGCAAGACGCTTTTCATTTTTGATTTGTGTTGGCATGGTATTCAGATAGATATCTTTTACGATGGTTGCCGAGGACTGTAGTAGTTGTGCGTTGATCGTTGACATAATTGCGGCCATCGGTGCCGCTAAGAAAATTCCCGCTGCAAATGGTGGTAGAACTTGTACCATCAAAGTAGGGATCACTTGGTCTGGGATTGTGAGGTCAGGTAAAATTGCACGACCGAGAGCTCCCGCAAAGTGCATACCAAACATCAGTATCGCCATGACGATGGTTCCCAAAATAATACCTCGATGAACTGCTTTACTGTCTTTATATGAAATACAACGTACCGCAGTATGAGGTAAACCAATCACCCCAAAACAGACTAAAATCCAAAACGAAGCTAAAAATGGCCCGCTTAAAATGTCATCTGCACCTTCAGGCGAAACCAATTTTGGGTCTATGGTATGCATTTTTTCTATGGCTGCGGGTAAACCACCTGCATGGTAAATAATTGCAACCAGCAGGATCACCGTACCTAAAAGCATCACTAGGCCTTGCAGTGCGTCATTCAGGACGCTGGCTCTAAACCCACCAATTGCGGTATAGAGTGCGATAGATACCCCAAAAATTATTAACCCGTAAGTATATGGAATACCTGCTGCTGTTTCTAATAAGCGCGCACCACCAATAAATTGCACTGTCATCGCGCCAAAAAAGGCAATGAGTAGGCTAACACTGGCAAACCACACTAAAAACCGACTTTGGTAGCGTGCATACAGCATATCGTTGAGTGTAACGGCATTATAGCGACGCGCCAAAATAGCAAATTTTTTACCTAGCACGCCGAGGGAAAGCCAAATCGCGGGGAGTTGGATCATCGCCAATAGCACCCAACCTAGGCCATATTTATAGGCAGCTCCCGGTCCTCCAATAAAAGAACTCGCACTGATATAGGTTGCTGTGATGGTCATCGCAAGGACAAAGCCGCCCATTGAACGATTACCTAAAAAGTATTCATTTAAAAACTCGCCTTTTGTTCGTTTTTTATATGCATAAATGGATAGCAAAAAGACGAGAGCTAGGTAGCCGACGAGAGGCAGGAGAACTTCAATCTGCATCATTCTCCTCCAAAGAGATGTCTTTAAAAATCAGTTTAACCATCATAATGCAGAGCAAAATAAAAATGATGGGTAAGATGAGACAAGACCATTCAAACCACAGTGGTAGCCCTGTAATTCCAAGCGTGTTGTCCGGTAGGTAGGCACTAATAACCCAGCCGACCAGATAGGCGATAGTCAAATAAAATGACCAGCGCGCTTCTTTATTTGATTGAAGAAAACGTTTATCCACCCGTTATTCCCCTTCATTCCCATAAAAATAATCAGCAATTGTACGATAATCTGTGGACTGAGTGTGAAAAATACCAGAAGAAAAGTGCACTAAAGCGTATTTAACACAAAAAAATACCGTAACGCAGGGCGTTACGGTATCGATTGACGATAAGTTAAACAGGTTATCGCTGACTTATTCAGCAATACCCAGTTTTTTCTCTAAATAGTGGATATTAGTTCCACCTTTTTGGAAGTTTTCATCGTTCATAATCATTTGGTGCAATTCAATATTGGTTTTAATACCATCGACGATTAATTCGTTTAACGCATTTTTCATACGAGAAATAGCGATTTCACGAGTTTCACCATAGGTAATTAATTTACCAATCATTGAGTCATAATACGGAGGTACAGTGTAGCCTGCGTAAATATGAGATTCCCAACGTACGCCAAAACCACCAGGTGAGTGGAAACGGGTGATTTTACCCGGGCTTGGGATGAAAGTATTCGGGTCTTCTGCGTTGATACGGCACTCAACAGCATGGCCATGCACCACGATATCTTCTTGCTTCACAGATAATGGTAACCCAGAGGCAACACGCAGTTGCTCTTTAATTAAGTCTACACCAGTGATCATTTCAGTTACTGGGTGTTCAACTTGAATACGGGTATTCATTTCAATGAAGTAGAACTCACCGTTTTCGAATAAAAATTCGAAGGTACCTGCACCGCGATAACCGATTTCAATACATGCATTAGCACAGCGCTCACCGATATTACGGCGAATTTCAGGCGTAATACCCGGTGCTGGTGCTTCTTCAACCACTTTTTGGTGGCGACGTTGCATTGAACAGTCACGCTCAGCCAAGTAAACCGCATGGCCTTGGCCATCAGCCATGACTTGAATTTCAATATGACGTGGGTTTTCAAGGAATTTTTCCATGTAAACCATATCATTATTAAAAGCGGATTTCGCTTCAGCACGTGTCAGGTTGATCGAAGATTCTAAATCTTTCTCATTGCGTACCACACGCATACCACGACCACCACCACCACCAGATGCTTTGATGATGACAGGGAAGCCGATACGTTTTGCGATGGCTTTATTTTTTTCAGTGTCGTTCCCTAATGGGCCATCAGAACCCGGAACACAAGGTACACCGGCTTTTTTCATCGCGTTAATTGCAGAAACTTTATCACCCATTAGGCGGATGGTTTCAGCTTTTGGACCGATAAAAACAAAACCAGAGTTTTCAACTTGTTCTGCAAAATCTGCGTTTTCAGCCAAGAAACCATATCCTGGGTGAATCGCTTGAGCACCTGAAATTTCCGCTGCGGAAATAATCGCAGGGATATTTAAGTAACTTTTCGCTGATGCTGCTGGGCCGATACAAATTGTTTCATCAGCCAGTAACACGTGTTTTAGATCGCTATCTGCCGTAGAGTGAACCGCTACTGTTTTGATGCCGAGTTCTTTACAGGCACGCAAAATACGTAATGCGATTTCTCCGCGGTTAGCAATAACAATTTTTTCCAGCATGGAAACGCCTCGTTATTCGATGACAACTAATGGCTCGTCAAATTCTACTGCATCACCGTTTTGCAACAGAATGGCTTTAACAACGCCTGCTTTATCTGCTTCGATTTGGTTCATCATTTTCATCGCTTCAACGATGCAAAGTGGGTCACCAACGCTGACCGTTTGACCAATCTCAACGAATGGTTTCGCTTCAGGGCTTGGTGCGCGGTAGAAAGTACCGACCATTGGTGAGCGAACCTGGTGACCTGCAACTGCAGCAGGTGCAGCTGGCGCTACCATAGCTTCAGATGGTGCAACCGCATTAGCCAGAGCAGGTTGTTGTGCAACCGGTGCTGAGTAATATTGTTGAGGTGCAGCCATAACCTGGGAAGCAGGTGAAACGCGGCTGATACGTACTGACTCTTCACCTTCAGAAATTTCCAGTTCAGAAATGCCAGACTCTTCGACCAGCTCGATCAGCTTTTTAATTTTACGAATATCCATGGATATGATTCCGTACTCTTATATTTGGATTGAATTAATTAGGCGCAGACGGTTAACCGCTGCCTGTAAAGCAAAACTATAACCATCAGCACCTAGACCACAAATTACACCGATTGCTTTATCGGAGAAATAAGAATGTTGGCGAAATGATTCCCTAGCGTGCACATTAGACAAGTGGATCTCGATAAACGGGATACTCACCGCGAGTAATGCATCACGTAGTGCAACACTGGTATGTGTGAATGCAGCCGGATTGATGAGAATAAAATCAACATCATGACGTGCAGCATGAATTTTATCGATTAGTTCAAATTCTGCGTTTGACTGAAAATGACTCAGTTTTACCCCTAACTGACTAGCCTCTGACTCCAGCTTGGATACGATATCGGCAAGAGTTTGGTTGCCGTATTTATCGGGTTCCCGTGTACCTAGCAGGTTTAGGTTTGGCCCATTCAAGAGTAAAATGTGAATATCTTCTGCCATTATGCTGCTAACTCCGACGATATTATCAATAGCCCGACAACATAACGCGATGCTAAGCGTTTGTCATCTTTTATCATAAAAATAAATGGATTTTCTACTGACAAGGTTCGTCATTATAATTATTTCGTGACATATAGCAGCAAAATACTGGTCTTATCAGAGAAAATACCCGAATTTATTTTAGAAAATGTGCGGTAATCCCTATTTAGGCGAAAGTACCGCAATAAATTGGTGACTAACCTCGCAGGTTAACTAGCGTACGCCCAGTCACTTCATTTTTTAAGAGTTTTTTTGCATATTCGACAGAATCTTCTAATTTAATCTCACTGCTGACTTGCTCATAGAAAGACGGAGGTAGAAGTTCCGCGAGTCGTTGCCATACTTTAGGGCGATTTGCGGCAGGGTAGTAAACCGAATCTACACCTTGTAGGCGGACATTACGTAAAATAAATGGCATGACACTGGTTGGTAAGTCGAAGCCACCCGCTAAGCCGCAGGCGGCAACAGTCCCATTATAGTGTGTTTGCGCAAGAATATTAGCGAGTAATTCACCACCTACTGTATCAATCGCACCCGCCCACAACTGTTTGTCTAATGGTTTAGCAGGATGAGTGAAATCACTACGAGGTAATACCCTCTTGGCACCTAAACTTTGCAGGTAGCTGCTGTTTTCTTCACGACCTGAAATCGCGACAACCTCATAACCTAATAAAGAGAGTAATTGCACGGCAGTACTACCAACACCACCGCTTGCACCACTTACGATGACTTCGCCTTTATCAGGAGTCACACCAGCTTCTTCTAGGGCATTTACGCAGAGCATTGCTGTAAAGCCGGCGGTGCCAATAACCATCGCTTGTTTTAAGGACAAATTTTCTGGAAGAGGGGTTAAATACTTTGCGGGGACTCTTGCTTGAGAGGCTAACCCGCCCCAATGCGTTTCACCCACCCCCCATCCAGTCAGTAGTACATGTTGGCCAACTTGGAAACGAGGGTCTTCACTGTGGTGGATCACACCTGAAAAATCGATGCCGGGTACCATCGGGTATTGGCGAACAACGCCCGCTTTTCCACAAATAGCTAATGCATCTTTATAATTAAGTGTAGACCAATAAATATCGACTATAATATCTCCGGCTGGAAGCATTTCTGTAGTTAATGGTTGAATGCCAGAGACGATTTTTTCGTCAGTTTGTTGTAGGACGAGAGCTTTCATCTTTCACTCCTATATAATGATTAAATATGTATTTTGAAAATGACTAAAATTTGAGTGTATTTCATTGACGTAGTAACAGTATTTAAGCTATTAATATTGTAATTAATTTGTAAAAATTTATTTTTTTCTGGCATAAATAGGCTTTTATCATGCAAAATATCGCATCTTGACGGATTCATTTTGCATATTGACATAAATTTGCCGCGTTTCTGGTAGATAATAGAGCGAACACTCAGCGAATTCACCCAATTTGTATTGGAAATAGCCAGTGTGTAGCAATAATAAAAAGAACTAAATAATATTTGAACTTGTTGCCATAATAACTTGTCACACTGGGAAGAAAAAGATGGAGTATATAACAACCAAAGAATAGGTGTTTTTTTGTGTGATTTTATCCTGTAGGTAAATAATACAATTAATATCTGTTTTTGGGGTTTTTATCTGCTTCGTTTAGATAAGAAGCATGTACAGTACGGTACGTGAAAAATAGATGAATTAACCATATTTTAGAAGCAGCTCATTAACGCCTTGAGACCGCTTCAAGTGGTTGGTAGAGTAGACGGGTTTAAATTCGTCCCCAGCTTGCAGGATAACTCTTTCGTTATGTTTAAAAAATTTCGTGGCATGTTTTCTAATGACTTGTCTATTGACTTGGGTACGGCCAATACCCTTATTTATGTCAAAGGACAAGGCGTAAAATTAAATGAACCCTCTGTAGTTGCTATTCGTCAAGACCGCTCTGGATCGCCAAAAAGCGTTGCTGCTGTCGGTGGTGAAGCGAAGCAGATGCTGGGACGTACACCAGGTAATATTTCGGCAATCAGGCCAATGAAAGACGGTGTTATCGCCGACTTTTTCCTGACTGAAAAAATGTTACAACACTTCATCAAACAAGTTCATAGCAACAGTTTTTTACGCCCAAGTCCGCGAGTCCTTGTTTGTGTCCCTGTTGGTGCAACACAAGTTGAACGTAAAGCCATTCGTGAGTCAGCGTTAAGTGCGGGCGCACGGGAAGTCTTCTTAATTGAAGAACCTATGGCCGCAGCTATTGGTGCCGGGTTACCTGTATCAGAAGCAACAGGCTCAATGGTTGTTGATATTGGTGGTGGTACTACAGAAGTCGCTGTTATTTCGTTAAATGGCGTTGTTTACTCTTCATCTGTACGCATTGGTGGTGACCGTTTCGATGAGTCCATCATTAACTATGTACGTCGTAACTATGGCTCACTGATAGGTGAAGCGACAGCAGAACGCATCAAGCATGGAATTGGTTCTGCATTCCCAACAGATGAAGTTTACGAGATTGAAGTTCGCGGCCGTAACCTTGCGGAAGGTGTACCACGCGGATTTAAGATGAACTCCAATGAAATTTTAGAAGCATTGCAAGAACCGCTTACAGGAATTGTCAGCGCAGTCATGCTAGCACTTGAACAGTGTCCTCCTGAATTGGCCTCAGATATCTCAGAGCGCGGTATGGTCTTAACCGGTGGTGGCGCGCTTCTTCGTAATTTAGATCGCTTATTGATGGAAGAAACTGGTATCCCAGTTATCGTTGCTGAAGATCCTCTAACTTGTGTCGCTCGTGGTGGCGGTAAAGCGTTAGAAATGATTGATATGCACGGTGGCGACCTGTTTAGCGAAGACTAAATGGCCTTTTAGAAACAGTTGGGGCTGTCCCCAACTGTTTTGACTATTTTTTGTTCCTCTGACATTAGTGAAACTTAGCCACACATGAAGCCAATTTTTAGGCGAGGTCCATCCCTACAGCTACGCATTTTTATTGCGGTAATCATTGCACTTGTACTGGTGGTGATTGACCATCGCTTTGAGCCTTTCAATAAAGTCCGTAACTACTTAGACACGGCGGTTAGCCCATTCTATTTTTTAGCCAATGGCCCACGTCAATTTCTAGATAATATCTCCGAAAGCTTCTCTTCAAGAGAACAATTGCAATTCGAAAATAAAGCCTTACGCCAAGAGCTATTACTGAAAAAAGCGGACAACTTGCTTTTAGAACAACTTAAGCAGGAAAATGCGCGGTTAAGGGAGTTACTTGGTTCGCCACTTCGTCAAGATGAACACATGATGGTCACGCAAGTTATTTCAGGCGCGAATACGCCATATCGTGACCAAGTGGTTATAGACAAGGGCAGTAATGAAGGCGTTTATGAAGGGCAGCCCGTTATTAGTGATAAAGGCGTAGTTGGTCAAGTGGTTGGGGTTAGTAACTTTAATAGTCGTGTTCTGTTAATTTGCGACACTACCCATGCACTGCCAGTACAAGTATTACGTAATGATGTCCGTGTTATTGCTGCAGGCTCTGGATGTGCTGATGATATCCAATTAGAACCGTTGCCTGAAAATACCGATATTCGTGTTGGTGATGTCCTTGTCACGTCAGGGTTAGGAGGGCGTTTCCCCGAAGGTTATCCTGTAGGGGTGGTCTCTGCCGTAAAACACGACACACAACGTGCTTATACTATTATCAGCGCGAAGCCGAGTGCCGAATTGCAGCGTTTACGCTACCTTCTGCTACTATGGGGAAATGATAGCGACCCTAAAACGCCACTACAGCCTTCGGAAGTTTATCGTGCAGCAAATGAACGATTAATGAAAGTATTGCCGCAAGTGTTACCTAATCCGAATGAAATTCAGGGGCCTCCATTGCCACCATCAATGGCTCCGACGTCACAACCATAAGTAGAGGAAACACAGTATGGTTATGGGCAAGAGAGTAAATTAGCATGGATGAGTATCGCGGAAATGGCCGTGCCATCATTTGGTTATCGTTTTTTATTGCGTTGATTTTACAAGTCATGCCTTGGCCGGAACAACTCAGTTTTTACCGGCCATCATGGCTTCTGTTGATTCTCACTTATTGGGTGATGGCATTACCACACCGAGTGAGTGTTGGCACGAGTTTTATTTTAGGGATTATCGTAGATTCCATTCAGGGCTCTGCACTGGGAGTGCATGCTCTTTCTTTTAGCATTATTTGCTATCTCGTCTCTTATAAACACCAATTGTTGCGTAATATGGCGTTGTGGCAGCAAGCTCTGGTGATTATGTTACTCACTATCATTCAAGATCTTGCTGTTTTTTGGGCTGAATTTCTATCATCACAAGTATTATTCCACCCGCAAGTATTTTGGAATAGCTTAGTGAATGGTATTCTATGGCCATGGCTCTTTTTGCTTTTACGTAAAATTCGTCGGCAATTTTCAGTATGTTAGGGTGTTAGTTGTCGGTCTGACTGGGAATACAGTTTATGTGTTTAATTTATCTTGCGTCCGGCTCACCCCGTCGACGTGAACTTGTTCAGCAACTTAATTATACCTTTGAGGTTTTACGTCCAGAGGTAGAAGAACAGTGGCAGGAGGGGGAGTTGCCTCAAGACTATGTTCAACGTCTTGCACGAGATAAATCTTTAGCTGGTGTTGCGATTGCACCCGATAATCAACCGGTTTTGGGCGCAGATACAATCGTTGTTCTCGCAGGGGAAATTTTAGAAAAACCGCGAGATAATCAGCACGCAGAAGAGATGCTAAGTGCATTATCAGGAAAAACCCATCAAGTCATGACGGCTATTGCCTTATCCAACCGTCAACAGACAATGCAGTCACTAATTGTGACAGATGTGACATTCCGCGAGTTATCTTTAATCGAAATACGGGACTATATACAATCTGGTGAGCCAATGGATAAGGCAGGCGCTTATGGAATACAAGGAATTGGTGGGCGTTTTATACGTAAAATTAATGGCAGCTACCATGGGGTTGTTGGTTTACCACTGGTTGAAACAGACGAGCTAATTCAGCGATTTTTAGCGTTAAGTGATGGTAAGGGGAAGTCATGACTGCGGAACTATTAGTAAACATTACGCCATCTGAAACGCGCGTTGCTTATATTGATGGTGGGATATTACAAGAAATTCATGTTGAACGAGAAGCAAAAAGAGGGCTAGTAGGGAATATTTACAAAGGCCGTGTGAGCCGTGTCTTACCGGGGATGCAGGCGGCCTTTGTTGATATTGGTCTAGATAAAGCAGCTTTTTTGCATGCTTCTGACATTATGCCTCATACGGAATGTATTGCGGGTGATGAACAAAAAAACTTTCATGTCAGGGATATTGCGGAGCTCGTTAAGCAAGGACAAGATTTAATCGTCCAAGTTGTTAAAGACCCCCTTGGTACCAAAGGTGCTCGCCTAACTACGGATATTACACTCCCTTCTCGCTATTTGGTCTTTATGCCAGGAGCTTCCCATGTGGGAGTTTCACAACGTATTGAAAGTGAAGATGAAAGAGAACGCCTAAAAGAGTGTGTTTCACAGTATTGTGATGAAAATGGGGGCTTTATCATTCGTACGGCAGCAGAAGGGGTCGGGGAAGAGGAAGTTAAACAGGATGCTGCATTCTTAAAACGCCTGTGGGCAAAAGTGATTGAACGAAAAAAACGCAATGTGACTCGCACTAAAATTTATGGTGAATTAGCACTTGCTTACCGCATTATTCGTGATTTTGCCGGCGCTCACCTTGATCGCATTCGTGTTGACTCTCGTTTGACCTATACTCAATTACAAGAATTTATCGAAGAGTATGTGCCAGAAATGACAGCTAAGCTCGAACTCTATCAAGGGAATCAGCCGATATTTGACTTGTTTGACGTTGAAAACGAAATTCAGCGAGCAATGGACCGAAAAGTGGAGCTAAAATCAGGTGGTTATTTGATTATAGACCAAACTGAAGCCATGACGACCATTGATATTAATACGGGCGCATTTGTTGGGCACCGTAATCTTGAAGAAACTATCTTTAATACCAATATCGAAGCAACCCAAGCGATAGCAAGGCAACTGCGTTTACGCAACTTAGGCGGCATTATTATTATTGATTTTATTGATATGGCTGACCCGGAACATCGCCGCCGTGTATTAGCGTCATTAGAGCAGGCATTGAGTAAAGATAAAGTTAAAACAACCATTAATGGTTTTTCGCAACTGGGCTTAGTCGAAATGACGCGTAAGCGTACAAGAGAAAGCTTAGAACACGTATTATGTGATGATTGCCCGACTTGCCAAGGGCGCGGAACCGTTAAGTCGGTAGAAACGGTATGTTATGAAATTTTACGTGAAATAGTTCGTGTTCACCGTACTATCGATGCAGATAGGTTCTTAGTTTATGCATCCCAAGCGGTGGTTGATGTCCTTAAAGGGGATGAGTCACACGCCCTTGCAGAAGTTGAAATTTTTGTTGGAAAGCAAGTTAAAGTTCAGACTGAACCTCTTTACAGTCAGGAACGTTTTGATGTCGTAATGATGTAAAAGGAGATTTGAGTGAGACGACTGCCACGTGTAGCACTGGTGACGACTGCGGTTATATTATTGCTGTGCGCATTAGTGCTGTCAGGGCTGCGTTTTCTTCTGCCAAATATCGACAACTATCGGCAAGACCTGATCGATTACGTTGAAAAAAAGACCGATGTATCGGTACAAATTGGTAAAATTGAAGGGGCTTGGCAATCTTTTGGCCCTGTACTGACGTTGTCCGATGTCGTTTTACAGAATAAAACTACCGATATTACAGCGAATACTATTACGGTTGAATTAGATATTTGGAGTTCGTTATTTTCTCTACGCTGGCGTTTTCGTGACTTAACCTTTTACCAGTTAAATGTAGATCACAAAGTCCCTTTCAGCCTTGGCGATTCCTCGGAAGGGCAGTCTTTAGATGGTATTGAAGAGCTATTTTTAAGGCAATTTGACCATTTTGTACTAAAAGAAAGCCAATTAACCTTCCTCACACCTTCAGAACAAAAAACGACGCTGATTTTGCCTGAACTTTCTTGGCTCAACGATAACGACAGGCATCGCGCTCAAGGTTTTGTTAGTCTCGAAACCATCAATAAGCAGCATGGTTATCTGCAAGTAAAGCTTGATGTGTCAGATAAAAATGGCGTGTTAAGCGACGGTATTTTTTATCTGCAAGCGGATAATATTGATATGCAGCCATGGCTTAGCCGCTGGCTACGGGATAACACGTCATTACGGGACGCAAATTTTAGCCTGTCTTCTTGGGTAACACTGAAAAATAACCGGATTGATAGCGGCCTTATTCAATTACGGCAAGGGGAAGCCAATTGGGGAACCGGCGAATTAGCGCAAAACTTGCAAGTCAATGATTTGCTTTTGCGAATGAAAAGGCAGGGAAATGGGTGGTTATTTAACATTCCTGAGCTTGATACCTTGAAAACCAATGAGTTTATCTGGCCACGAGGGAGCGCCTCTGTATTGTATTTGCCTGCCAGCAAAAAATATCAAGATAATGACCATTGGCGCATCCGTGCAAAAGATATTGAACTTGAACGTTTAAGTGAAATTTTACCCACTTTTTCCTTTTTAACGCCTGAAATGGTACAGGATTGGCAACATCGCCAACCAACTGGTGTGGTGAGTGAATTTGCGCTTGATATCACGCAAAACATGCCTGAAAACGTACAAATCAACATGGACTGGCAAAATGTTAGCTGGAAAAAATGGAAGGAGCTGCCTTCAGTTAATCACTTTTCAGGTGTTTTAATCGGTGGGATGCAAAGTGGTAGTGCCACCGTTAGCTTACAAGATAGTGAAGTTGACTATCGTGATGAATTTAAAGCGCCTTTCTCGATAAAAACGGCAACAGGTCAGTTCCATTGGGTCAATAATGCCAGTGAATTTAAGTTGTGGAGCCCATCATTAGAGCTACAAGCTCAGTCTCTTTGGGCAAATGGTGAGTTTCGTTACGCAAAAGCGAAAAAAGGAAATTATGCCGATCTCGCCATTCTTGCCGGAATCCGTTTAGATGATGCAGGGGATGCATGGCGTTATTTCCCACAAAAATTAATGGGCCAAGATGTGGCCGATTACCTGACGAAAGCGATTATTGCCGGTAGCGTAGATAATGCGACTTTAGTCTATAAAGGCGACCCTGCTCATTTTCCCTATGATAACAATGATGGGCAATTCCAAGTTTATGTCCCTTTGCGTGATGCAACATTCGAATATGACAGTGAATGGCCTGCGTTATTGAACTTAGATATGAACTTAGACTTTAGGCGTGCAGGGTTATATATGCATGCGCCAAGCGTGAAATTAGCGGATGCCACGGCAACCAACCTTGATGCGAACATCCCTGATTACACTAAAGAAATGCTGTATATCAATGCAGACATCAGTGGAACTGGAAAACAAATCCAGCAATATTTTGTGCATACCCCGATGAACCACTCAATTGGCGATACGCTTGAAGAGTTACAAATTGGGGGGACTGTTAATGGCCAATTAGGGTTATCTATTCCATTGGTGGCGGGTAAAGATGTTTTTGCCAAAGGGAAAGTTAATCTCAATAAAAATGATTTATACATTCAGCCAATTGATAGCACTATTTCCGCTTTAACGGGCAGTTTTGAGTTTAACAATGGAGATTTACGCGGTGAAAACTTGCAAGGCCATTGGTTTGAACAGCCCATTACTGTTGATTTCACCACTACAGATCAAGCAAAAAATTATTTAGTGGATGTGAATGTTAGCGGAAACTGGGCGGTGAATAAGTTGGCAATGTTGCCTGCTGAGATTAAGCAAAAGGTGTCAGGAACCACTAACTGGAAAAGCCAAGTTGCGATCACTATTCCGAATACAGCAAAAGAACCTGTTGGCTTACAAATAGACGTTAGCGCAGGGCTAAAACAACTGAAAAGCCAGCTACCCGCTATTGATAACGCTCTATTAGCCGAACTTGGGCAAATTAATGTTCAGGCTAAAGGAACAACAGAACAATTGGTGGTTGGTGGAGATATCGGTAAGCGCATTGGTTTTAATACTCAATGGGGACTGAGTAGTAAGCCTTTAAGCTTATTAAAAGCCCATATTGCCCAATGGCGTGATGGTATTCCTGAATTACCTAAAAATGCAACTTTTGTTGTTGATTTGCCACCGATTACCGATATGAACTGGGAGAAATTAGCCGGGTTGTTAGTGTCATCCCATAGCCGCGAAGGGGGGATGAATATTGGTTTACCTGACATGCTTGAGGTCAATATCCCATCAATCTACCTCGCTGGGCAGCAATGGAATGCAGTAAATTTTTCCTATGACTTACAACGGGCTGAGCAATTAGTCAGTATCAATAGTGAAAACTTAAAAGGTTCGTTACAAATCTTTGCTTCACAGCCTTGGCAGGTCGCCATTGATTATTTGTATTACAACCCTAGTGAATCCTCTAGTACTCAAATCAATGACCTTGCTACGACACAAATCGATTTTAGCCAATGGCCGCAGTTCCAGTTTCACTGTAAAGAGTGTTGGGTCGCTGGGCAGAAATTGGGGGAAATTAGCGCTAATATCCAACCTAAAGGCACTTTATTGCAGCTGACAGATGGCACGCTAGATAACAGCGTCACGAAATTAAAGTTAGATGCTATTTGGAACAGCGAAAAAGGCAATAAAACACAAATTGCAGGTTCATTAACCGGTGAAGCTTTTGACGAAACGGCGGCGTATTTTGGTATATTGGTTCCCATTATCCAATCACCTTATACTATTGAATTTGATTTAAATTGGGCTAATTTGCCTTGGTCACCAGATATCGCCTCTTTAAATGGTAAAATGTCTGCAAAATTGGGCAAAGGAGCGATTGCACAAATGGGCGGTGGTCGTGCCGGGCAAATATTGCGTCTAGTCAGTTTTGATGCCCTGTTGCGTAAACTACGATTTGATTTTAGCGATACATTTAGTGATGACTTTGATTTTGACTCCATTAAAGGGGATGCGACCATTAAAAATGGTGTACTGGTTTCGAAAAATACCTATGTTGATGGTTTAGTTGCCGATATCGCTTTTAATGGCCAAATTGACCTTGTTAAACGCCAAATTAATGTTGAAGCCGTCATTACACCGGAAATATCTGCTACAGTAGGAGTAGCAACCGCGTTTGTGGTAAACCCATTTGCAGGCGCTGCCGTATTTGCGGCAACGAAAGTGCTCGGTCCACTATGGAGTAAAGTTTCCGTTATTCGTTACCGAGTAACAGGTAGTTTGGACGAGCCGAAAATTGATGAAGTATTACGTCAACTGAAGGAGACTCAAGAGTAATGAAAAATGGCAACGTTGCACTTTTGCAGTTATGTAGCGGAAATAATACTAAACACAATTTGGCGCAAATCGAACAACAGATCAAACAGTTACCAGAGACTGTTGAATTAGTACTGACCCCTGAAAATGCATTGTTATTTGCGGATGCGGCGACTTATCGTAAACAAGCGGAAGAGCAAGGAAAAGGTCCTTTGCAAAGTGCGATCAGCGAAATGGCCAAACGTTATCATGTTTGGATTTTAATTGGCTCAATGCCAATGATTAGCCGTGAAGATCCTGAGCGTATTACAAGTAGTAGCTTATTATTTGATTCCGAAGGAAATATTAAAGCTCGCTACGATAAAATTCATATGTTTGATGTCAATATCGAAGACGAGCAAGGCACTTATAACGAGTCTGTGATTTATCAACGCGGTGAACATATCACTGTCGTTGATACACCCGTTGGTCGTCTTGGCATGACAATTTGCTATGATTTACGTTTTCCTGGTTTATTCCAAGCATTACGTGAACAAGGCGCAGAAATTATCTCTGTACCAGCGGCATTTACTCGTTACACCGGGCAAGCACATTGGGAGCCGTTATTACGTGCCCGTGCGATAGAAAACCAATGCTATATTTTAGCGCCTGCTCAAGTCGGTGTGCACGGTACACGTCGCACATGGGGGCACAGCCTTGCGGTTGATGGGTGGGGTAAAGTGATGAAAAAGAACGTGGATGCAGTCGCGTCTACGGTACTGAATATTAAAACAGACAGCTTGAGTGTCATGCGAGAGCAAATCAAAGTGGTGAAACATAACCGCTTTAGACCGCAATTGACATCCTTGATTAAAAAAGAAACCAAAGAGTAACGAATATGAGTTTAGTTTCTGTCAGCGAACATTTGCTGGCCGCCAACCGCCTTGGGCAAGAAAATCTGTATGACATTTTAGGTTTGTTATCTGAGCGCCATCTGGATTATGCGGATCTATTCTTTCAATCGAGCTTCCATGAGTCATGGGTGCTTGAAGATAGGATCATCAAAGATGGCTCTTACAATATCGACCAAGGTGTTGGTGTGAGAGCAGTCAGTGGTGAAAAAACCGGGTTTGCATACGCAGACCAAATTTCGCTACATGCGCTGACACAAAGTGCGACCGCAGCACGCAGTATTGTGAATGAGCAAGGTTCTGGTAAATCACAAATTCTAACTAACGTTGAATATAAGAAACTGTATTCAATGGCAGACCCACTGCAAAGCTTATCGCGGGAACAAAAAATTGATTTACTGCATCGTGTTGACCAAGTTGCACGTGCAGAAGACCCACGTGTTATCGAGGTCAATGCCAGTTTAACGGGTGTTTATGAGCAAGTGTTAGTCGCCGCAACAGATGGCACTTTGGCGGCAGATGTTCGTCCGTTAGTGCGTTTGTCAGTCAGCGTGCTGGTGGAACATGACGGTAAGCGCGAACGCGGTGCAAGTGGCGGTGGTGGCCGTTATGGTTACGAATATTTCTTGGAAATTCACCAAGGGCAAGTGGTTGCTGAACAATATGCACGCGAAGCGGTGCGTATGGCGCTGGTGAATTTGTCAGCGATCGCTGCGCCTGCTGGAATGATGCCGGTTGTGCTGGGTGCCGGTTGGCCAGGGGTTCTATTGCATGAAGCGGTAGGCCATGGTTTAGAAGGTGACTTTAACCGTCGCGGCACCTCTGTTTTTTCAGGTCAAATAGGCGAACAAGTGGCATCACCACTGTGCACTGTGGTGGATGATGGCACGATAGCGGGCCGTCGAGGCTCTCTCGCCATTGATGACGAAGGGGTACCTGGGCAGTATAACGTCCTAATAGAAAATGGTATTTTACGTAATTATATTCAAGATAAACTGAATGCACGCCTGATGGGAGTTGCTCCAACAGGTAATGCACGTCGTGAATCTTATGCGCACTTACCTATGCCGCGTATGACCAATACCTACATGTTAGCAGGTGCATCAACGCCAGAAGAAATTATTGCGAGTGTGGATAAAGGCATTTATGCACCAAACTTTGGTGGTGGTCAGGTAGATATCACCTCAGGTAAATTTGTATTTTCAACATCAGAAGCTTACCTGATTGAAAAAGGTAAGATTACTTCTCCTGTGAAGGGAGCGACGTTAATTGGCTCGGGTGTTGAAGCTATGCAGCAGATTTCAATGGTTGGTAATGACTTAGCGCTAGATAAAGGCGTTGGTGTTTGTGGCAAAGAAGGCCAAAGTGTCCCTGTTGGTGTAGGCCAACCTACATTAAAACTGGACAAACTGACCGTTGGCGGTACCGCATAATCGTTCATGGCGATATAAACTAGGCTCTGCTCGCCCTTGTAACAACTTCTTGTCGATGTTGTGACTGGGGCGATTGTGTGCCTGCAAAGCACAAAACAACTGAGGTGTTATGAATAAACGTTTTTTACCCGTCGTATTGATGGCTATTTTGATTGTGATTAGCCTTTATTTTAATGGTGGAGATAAAACACCATCTGAACCATCCGTTAATCAAAGCAATCCACCTTCTCGTGAAGCGATAACGCCAAAAGAAACACCACAACCGATTGATAAGCTAACTGCACAAGATAACGTGGTTAGTTTTATGGAAAAATATCAAAAACTTCCCGCTTTCTATATGACGAAAAAACAAGCCCGTGAAGCCGGATGGGATGCGAAAAAAGGTAATCTTTGCGATGTGTTACCTGGAAGAGCGATTGGCGGCGACCGTTTTTCTAACCGTGAGAAAAGTTTACCCATTGCACAAGGACGCCAATGGTTTGAAGCAGACATTAATTATCGCTGTGGTCATCGCGGGGCGGACCGTTTGCTATACTCATCAGATGGGATGATTTTTGTGACTCATGACCATTATAAGAGCTTTACACAAGTCAACTAAAGGAAATACCGTGATGAGCAAACAGGTGAGCTTTGATTTCAGGCAGATAAACTCATTGAATGATTTTTATGACCAATTTGCTCAACAATTTTCCCTTCCTGATTGGTTTGGTCATAATCTTGATGCTTTGTGGGACATGGTTTCCGCAGGCATTGAGTTACCTGTAACCATCACGTTTTCACATATGACCGCGGAACAACGTATAAAATTCGCAGATGTTATTGATGTGATGAATGACGCACAAGACATGTGGGAAGAAGAGTTTATTTTTGCTTTAGATATAACAAAAAGCTCTAACTAATATTCCTATCACTCATGGTAAAGTCTAAATAAGATAACTGAGCTGATAGGGGTCTTTAGGATGAATAACGTTACTTGCACTGCATTTCCACTAAAAGAAAAAAAATTTCTTATTGTTCATGGTTACACGGCATCCCCTGAAAAAAATTGGTTTCCATGGTTGAAATCAGAGCTTGAAGCCTTAGGCGCTTTTGTTAACGTCCCCACCATGCCTGACTCTTTAGCCCCCAACCCTGAAAGGTGGCAGCAGCGCTTACAGCATTTACCTTTTGATATTGATGAAAATACGGTTTTGATTGGCCATAGCTTAGGTTGCGTTACTGCATTGCGGTTTCTTCAACATGCAGGGCAATCGGTGGCAGGTTATGTATTGGTATCAGGGTTTGACGAAGAACAGCCTACATTGCCTGAATTACAGCCTCACACCGTTGAACCATTGAATTATGATGAACTCATAAAAGTGGCAAATAATCGAATATCGATTATATCAACCAATGATGAAATTGTGTCGCCGGGGTCTTCGAAAGCATTGGCAGAGGCCTTAAAAACACAGGTTATTATTGAGGAATCTGCTGGGCATTTCCTTGATAGAGAAGGCTATACTGAGTTCAAAACACTACTTGATACGATCAAAACGCATTTTAGCTAGTTATGGTTGGTAAGAATACTAGGCACACTGGTTTTGAGTATTTCAATCAACTCTGGGTCCATATATGGGTAATCATCAGGAATATCCAGAACATGAAGCGGTTTGTATTCCAAAAGGCGGGGGAAATCTGCTTTTAAGCGGTTTTTATGTTTTTGCTCCATCACAAAAATTACATCTGCCCAGCGGATTAAATCCGCATTAACAGGGCGCTTCGCATTGCGGCTCGTTCCCGCTGAACGGGTGACCCAACTTTCATGGTTGCGCCAGATCTGTTCAGCGGTTGGACTACGCCATTGGTTTTTACTGCAAATGAATAAAATATTCACGAGTTGTTGTGTATCTCTTCAAGGCTAATACGGGCAAGCTGTATATTACTTACTTGCGGGTATGCCATACCTAATTGGGCTGCACGGATCATTTTTTCGCTTCGACCGTACATCTGTTTCCAGTTTTTTTCAGGTGTATAGCAGTCAACTAGTCGTGAATTTAGTTGATCACGGGATTTATTGATTCGAGCTTTGGCTCTGCGCCATGCTCTATTTCGGGTATTATCCATATCTTCCTCATTATTTATCGGGGTTCAGCAGCCGCGATAATACGGGTCAGAGTATGTCTAACAATGGCATGATAGGTTGTTTCGGCAGCGCTATCAACACGCTTCTGGCTTTTTCAGATTATTGCTTAATTTACAAAGAAAAATCCCCTAGCCGTAGCATAGGGGATAATTCATTAAGCCATTTCAGAGAGATCTTTCAAATATTGAAAGATTTGGCGATAAGCTTTTGGCGGTTTGTTGCCTTCACGCTCTTTTTTTGCATTACGGACTAATGCACGCAGTTGTTGCCTGTCTGTTTGTGGGAACAGGGCAACCACGTCTTCAATGACTTCATCACCGCCATCTAATAAACGGGTACGTAAGTCTTCCAGTTTATGTAAAATTACCACTTGCTGGTTGTGGCGGTTTTTAAGCTTGTCCAGAGCCTCAGTAATGGGCTCAACCTCACGTGAACGTAATAACTTACCAATCAATTGCAATTGGCGGCGACGGCCTTCACGTTTGATTTTTTGGGCAAGTTCAATGGCTTCAAGTAATTGAGTATCTAACGGGATGCGTTCTAATTCACTTTTACTTAAATCAACGAGCTCAGCCCCTAACTTTTTGAGGATCTCAGCATCGCGTTTAATTTCGCTTTTACTGACCCAAATGATTTCCTCGTCTTCTTCGTCTTGCGGCGCTGGGATATCATCCAGCCAGTCATCAGGCTGTTTGGCCATATCGATTTTCCTTTTTACCGAACACAGTGGTTTAATTACGCGTAATTAATATGATTTACTGTGTTGTGAGTGTTAACATTCATCTATTATATATTGTAACTGGGAAAACCCCTCTATGACTACCTAGCATTTGCTTGTTAGGGCAGAAAATCACGTTTCCCCCACATTATTGATTGGACTAAAGCATGAGTGTAACTGAACAAGTCACCGAACAACGTAAAAAACTCGAAGAAGCCGTCGCGCACGCATTAGAATTTGCTAAAACACGTTGTGATGCTGCGGAAGTCGCAGTAAACAAAAGCACTGGGATTAGTGTGAGTACCCGCCAAGGGGAAGTCGAAAATGTTGAGTTTAACAGTGATGGAGCGCTAGGGATCACCGTTTACCATCAACAACGTAAAGGCAGTGCGTCTTCAACAGATTTAAGCCCTGAAGCTATTGAACGGACTGTTCAGGCGGCAATTGATATTGCTAACTACACCTCAGAAGACCCGTGTGCAGGGCCGGCAGACAAATCTTTGCTGGCTTTTGAAGCACCAGACCTCAATTTGTTTCAAGCGAGCGAACTTTCTCCTGAAGAAGCGATCCGCTTAGCGTCGATTGCGGAAATGTCAGCATTAAATGCAGACTCCCGCATTGTGAATACGGAAGGCGGTAGCTTTAATGGGCACTACGGGGTTCGTGTATTTGGTAACTCCCATGGCATGCTGCAAAGCTATTGTTCAAGCCGCTATTCGATGTCAAGTTGTGTGATTGCTGAGCAAAATGGTGAAATGGAGCGTGATTACGCTTATACGATTGGCCGTAGCTTAGGGGCATTACAGTCGCCTGAGTGGGTTGGGCAGGAGTGTGCTCGTCGTACTTTATCTCGTTTATCGCCACGTAAATTACCGACAATGAAAGCCCCTGTTATTTTTGCAGCAGAAGTAGCAACAGGTCTATTTGGTCACTTAGTGGGTGCCATTAGTGGCAGCAGTATTTACCGTAAATCTTCTTTCTTACTCGATAGCTTAGGAAAGCAAATTTTACCAAGCTGGCTAACTATCAATGAGCAACCCCATTTAATGGGTGGGTTGGCGTCATCACCTTTTGATAGCGAAGGCGTACGCACTTGTGAGCGCAATATTGTCGAAAATGGCGTTTTGCAAACGTGGTTAATGACCAGCTATTCTGCAAGAAAATTGGGTTTACAAAGTACTGGGCATGCTGGAGGCATCCATAACTGGCGTATTGCAGGGCAAGGGCTTTCATTCGAAGCATTGCTGAAACAAATGGGAACAGGGCTAGTCGTTACTGAATTAATGGGACAAGGGGTTAGTGGTATCACTGGTGATTACTCTCGTGGGGCTTCAGGTTTTTGGGTCGAAAACGGTGAAATTCAGTATCCTGTGAGTGAGATTACCATTGCTGGTAACCTAAAAGAGATGTGGGCGAATATGGTTACTATCGCTGATGATATTGAAACTCGCAGTAATATTCAGTGTGGTTCGGTACTGATCCCAGAAATGAGTATTGCCGGGGAGTAGGTTTCTACTCTGCCCATTTAAAGGCAACAAAAAAGGCACTCAATTGAGTGCCTGAATATGTCAGAGGACTTACCTGAGTTTTTTAAATAAAACTTTTTTCGCTAAGCCTTCCTTAATTCATCCGTTATCGTTATTAACGGTGGAACTCACCAGCCGCTTCTGGCTGATAAACGATTTCCAGTACGCGAACACGTGTTTGAACGCCGTTTGGCAGTTCCCAACTGATTTCATCGTTTACATGCAAGCCCAACAAGGCTGCCCCAATCGGTGCCATAACAGACAGCTGCTCTGCACTATCTTTCAGGGACGCAGGGTAAACTAAGGTGCGTGTGCGTTCTTCGTTGCTGATTAAATCCAAAAAGCGAACGGTACTGTTCATCGTGACCACATCCGCAGGGATCTCTTGTGGGCTTAAGATATCTGCACGGTCAAGTTCATCATTGAGCGCTTCGGCAACTGGTGTGCCCGCATAAGCCGGCTGTTCCATCAGTGCATCTAAACGTTCAGCATCTAAATCATTGATAATAATTGTTGGCTTTGTCATACCACACTCCAATAGAGACATACAAAGCAAACACCCCCCACCCATAAGGTAGGGGGTGTCGCTAGAAATAAGTTTGTTTAAAATATTAGGCGCTATACGCTTTAAAGGGAAGAGATCATGATCACGATCTCTAAGCCTGCCTAGATAAAAATCTACTGATTGATATTATCAGTAGCTAGCTTGAAACTCAGCTGCTTTTCATCAGCGATATCAGCTATTCTTCATCAAACCTGTTTTCGAATAGGTTGATAATTGCGGACAAGGCCTGGTTTTCATCTGGGCCGCTAACTTCGATATCAATCTTACTGCCTTGTTCTGAGTCTAACATCAACATCGCAATAACGCTATCGGCCTCAGCCTCAATTTGATTATTATTACGCAAAATAACTCTTGAGTTAAATTGTTTAACTAAATCATAGAGTAACATAGCAGGCCTTGCATGCATTCCAAGCCGATTTTTGAGCGTTATTGTGGCTTTTACTGTCATTGCTGTTATTTGCGCTTTTCCAATGTTCTGTGGCGTGACTGCACGTTTTTACCACGGGAACGGAAATAGTCGGCAAGTTGCTCTGCGACATACACGGAACGGTGTTTACCTCCCGTACAGCCAATTGCAACAGTTAAGTAGCTACGGTTATTGGTTTCTAACATCGGCAGCCATAATTCTAAATAGCTACGAGTTTGATAGATGAAGTTATGGACTTCAGTATGCCTATCCAAGAATGCAGCGACTGGCCGGTCAAGGCCTGTCATCGGGCGCAATTTCGGGTCCCAGTGTGGGTTGGGTAAAAACCGTACATCGAATACATAATCGGCATCAATAGGAATACCATGTTTGAAACCAAAGGATTCAAACACCATTGTCAGTTCACGCTCACGCTTGCCCATCAAACGTGTTCTTAGCATTTCAGCTAATTCATGAACGGACATTTCAGAAGTATCGATGACTAAATCAGCACGAGAGCGTAAAGGCTCAAGTAACTCATTTTCTTCATCTATTGCGCTCTCAAGTGAAAGATTTTTACTTGAAAGTGGGTGCAACCGACGAGTGTCACTGTAACGGCGAATAAGCGTGTTGCGGTCAGCATCTAGAAACAACAATTGAGGAGAGAAGGTTGAAGGCAATTTATCAATCGCTTCTTCGAAAATCTCTGGATTATCGGGCATATTACGCACGTCGATACTAACCGCTGCTGAAATGTTACGATCAGCCAGTGAATTCGCTAACTCCGGTAGTAATACAACCGGTAGGTTATCTACGCAATAGAAACCCATATCTTCCAGCGCACGTAAGGCAACGGATTTCCCCGAACCGGAACGGCCGCTGACTATCATCAGCACCATGAGCTTGCTCCCTTTTGTTTCCTAATAATGAGTTTCTTGAAAAGCAGTACTTGCCAATTAATATTATTTAGAAACCATAACAATATCATTTGCATATGGCAAGATACATAATTTATCACTTACTCTGTAATTATGCTGTATAGCTCTTCATCACTTTGTGCACTGCGTAGGCGTTTACAGAGCGTTTTATCGGCTAGTTTTTTGGCGATAAGCGACAACGTATGCAGGTGCGTTTTACATTGGTCAGATGGCACAAGTAAGGCGAAAAGCAAGTCAACAGGTTGATTATCAATTGCATCAAAAGCAATGGGTTCCTCTAGATGTAAAAAGACGCCGACAGCACGGCTACTTTCACCTTCATTCAGCTTTCCATGAGGAATGGCAATACCACCACCAATACCTGTTGTGCCAACTTTTTCTCTGGTTAATAACGCTTCAAATACCGTATTTTCAGGTAATTCCAATTCAACGGCAGCCAGCTCACTAATAATTTCTAAAGCTCTTTTTTTACTCGTGCACACAATATTATTACGTGTACAGGCTGATGATAAAACAACGTTTAACTGGATTTCTATATCACTATTCATTTTATTGTTCACTTAGGACTACAAAACCAGATGGTGTATCCCACCATCTGGTTTGAAACATTATTCGGCTAATTAATAAGCCGCATCAATGCATTAATGTTGTCTCAGTTTTTCTTTATGTTTGGTTAATTGGCGCGACAGCTTGTCTACGAGTATATCTATAGCAGCGTACATATCATTTTCCTCCGCTGATGCGTGGAGATCCGCTCCATTAACTTGCACGGTTGCTTCAGCAATTTGCTGAACTTTTTCAACTTTCAAGACAACTTGGATACCATTAATGCGATCAAATAATTGCTCCAATTTTTTGAGTTTTTTCTCAACAGTCTCGCGCAATGCAGGAGTAACTTCAATATTGTGTCCAGTAATCTGAAATTCCATACAATCTTCCTTATTTTATCAATTAAACCAGTTGTTTACGCTGGTTAGAGGGCGGAATGGATAACGATTCTCGATACTTAGCAACAGTTCTGCGAGCGACTTGAATGCCTTGTTCTGCAAGCATACTCGTCAATTTACTGTCACTCAATGGTTTTGCTGGGTTTTCAGCAGCAACCAGTTTTTTCACCAATGCTCGAATTGCGGTTGAGGAGGCTTCGCCACCTGTGTCCGTATTGACATGGCTGGAGAAAAAATATTTCAACTCAAAAATGCCTCGTGGGCTATGGAGAAACTTTTGAGTTGTCACTCGTGAGATAGTTGATTCATGCATGTCCACTTGATAGGCGATATCGGCCAGTATCATCGGTTTCATGTGTTCCTCACCCAGCTCAAAGAATTCTTGTTGCTGTTCTACAATACAAGTCGCGACTTTTAATAGTGTCTCGTGGCGGCTCTCAAGGCTTTTAATCAGCCATTTTGCATCTTGTAGATGACTACGAATATATTGAGATTCATCTTCATTTGCTGAATTGTTTAGCATCGAAGCATAATGGTTATTAATACTTAGTTTAGGGATGCTATCTGTATTTAATTCAACTTGCCAGTGCCCTGCGATTTTTTTCACTAAAACATCTGGAATAACGTATTCCGACTCCCCAGTATTGATGGATTGGCCTGGTTTTGGATTCAGCGTTAAAATTAAGTCTATCGCAGTTTTTAGGGCATCTTCTTTTAAACGAGTTAATTTCCCTAACTGACGAAAGTCACGGTTAGCCAATAAATCAATATGATTACTGATAATGAGCTTTGCATCTTGTAGCCCATCTGTTTCCTTAGGGTAGAGTGACAATTGGATTAATAAACACTCTTTTAAGTCTTGTGCTGCGACACCCAATGGGTCGAAATGCTGAATACGTTTTAGGACAGCAATGACTTCTTCAATACTAATCTCTGGGTTATCAATCCCTTCATGTATATCAGAAATGGCTGTTGTCAGGTAACCGGAATCATCTATTGAATCAATAATAGCTGTAGCTATTGCTCTGTCCGTGTCAGTAAAAGGGGTCAGTTCAGCTTGCCACGTCAGGTAATCTTGTAATGTTTGCGTAGTTTCACCTTGATAAACAGGGAGTTCATCAAAATTATAATCATTACTGGTGCCTGACGGCGTTCCTGCCGTATATATTTCATCCCAATTAGTATCTAAAGGGAGCTCATCCGGCATATCATGGTTTTCGAGCGCATCTTTGGTATCAAGCTCACTGGTATCCGCATTTTCATTCAGGGAGTCAATAGATTCAGTCTCGGGATTTAATTCTTCTTGCTCAAGCAGTGGGTTTGTTTCCAAGGCGAGTTGAATTTCTTGCTGAAGCTCAAGTGTAGACAGCTGCAACAAGCGGATAGCCTGCTGCAATTGAGGGGTCATTGCAAGTTGTTGACTGACTCTAAGCTGCAAACTTTGCTTCATGAATCTGCTTTAATCTCCCTAAAAAAATGACAACACGATAATTTATAACCGGAAACCTTCACCCAAGTATACACGTTTTACTTGCTCGTTCTCTAAGATCATGGTTGGTGACCCATGAGCAATTAAGTGCCCTTGGCTGACAATATAGGCTCTTTCACACACATCTAAGGTTTCACGCACGTTATGGTCGGTGATTAGCACACCGAGGCCGTAATCCCTTAAGTGCTGAATAATTTTTTTGATATCTAAGACGGAAATAGGGTCAACACCCGCAAAAGGTTCGTCTAATAAAATAAATTTTGGGTTAGCAGCAAGTGCACGAGCAATTTCCACACGGCGGCGCTCCCCACCGGATAGCGACTGCCCCATGCTGTCGCGAAGATGAGTAATACTAAATTCTTCCATCAGTTCTTCAGCACGTTCTTTACGTTGCTGGGAACTCAAATCTTCGCGAATTTCTAACACAGCCATTAAGTTATCATGAACACTGAGGCGGCGAAAAATTGAGGCTTCTTGAGGAAGATAACCAATTCCACGGCGCGCACGTTCATGCAGCGGTAGAAGGCTGATATCTTCACCATCAATCATAATTTTGCCAGCGTCCCGCTGAACAATACCCACCACCATATAAAAGGTCGTTGTTTTACCGGCACCATTTGGCCCCAATAAGCCAACGATTTCACCTGATTTAACTTCCAAGCTGACATCTTCAACGACTTTACGTTTTTTATAGGCTTTAGCTAGATTTTCAGCGGTTAGTGTCGCCATAACAGTTATTTACTCTTACTTGCTGATGAATTTTTATTTGCCGCAGGGCCTTTTTCTTGCAATTGTGCCGGCAGTATCACGGTGGTGACGCGTTTACCTTTATCACTAAACGCTTCCATTTGTTGCGTTGGAACTAAATAGGTAATTTTGTCACCCTGAATATTGCTGTCTAACTGCTCAAGATAGGCATTACCTGTTAATGTGACGAGTTGTTTATCAACCTCATAACGGGCTTTGCTGGCATGGCCTTTAATCGGTTTACCATCATCCTGTAATTGGTAAAAGGTAACCGGGGTCCCAAAGGCCTCAATCACAATTTTATCCGAGTCACTACTTGGACGTGTTACAACCACTTTATTGGCTCTGATATCAATAGAACCTTGTTTAATAACAACATCATCAGTAAAGGTGGTGACGTTTTTTTCTAAATCAAGAGATTGTTTGACCGAATTAATCGTCATTGGCTGCTGCGTATCACTTTTTAATGCCATCGCAGGTAGGCTAAGAGCCAAAATTGCACTGGCAACAGCTCCTTGAATAAAACGTTTCTTAGTTACTTGATTCATTTTAATGCTCTTCTGGTTGTAACACATAATGAGTTTTTACATCTTCGATTAATTCAGCCGTTTTTGTACGAAGGTTTCCCTTCATTTTCATACCGGTAGAATTGAGACCATGTCCAATAATGGTCACTTTATCATCAGATGAAACGTCTTGTGTTGTCAAATTGACAACTGCACTCTCAGTTGTAATTCGTTGGATCTGCGACTCTTTGGTTAAGCTATCAACCTGAACATCGCTATATAAATAGAGAATTCTATCGTTCGTTAACCGTGCTTTGAAAGCCTTAACCGTCCAGGTTGGCTCGCCAGCTTCGTTATAAGTGGTTAGAACTGGTTTCGAAAACCACGTGATTTTTCCTTCAGTATAATTATCTATTTTCTCTGAAACGAGTTTATACGCTAAATTACCCGTTGGATTATAGACAAAAGTCACTGAATCATCAGTTTGATAATTAGGTTGCCCATCATTAATTACTTTATCCTCTGCACTGTCGGAATCATTACCCGCTAAATTCCAGCCGATAAGGCCTAATACTACTAAGGATAAAATAACAATTAACCACTTCTTCGCATTGCTCATGAATTCAATCTATTCGTTATATTGATAAACCTTTTGCTTCTTCCAGTTTGTCTTGAGAAAGCAAAATAAGGTCACAAAGTTCGCGGACTGCACCTTTTCCCCCACCAATACGAGTCACGTAATCAGCTCTCGGTAATAACAAAGGATGGGCATCAGCGACGGCGACGGATAAGCCTACTTTGGCCATAACAGGCCAGTCAATCAGGTCGTCTCCAATATAAGCTATTTCTTCAGCTGATAATTGTAGTGTATCTAACAGTTCGTAATACGCCAAAAGCTTATCGCTTTGACCTTGGTAAAGATATGTAATGCCTAATGTTTGAGCCCTATCTTCAAGAAGTTTCGCTTTTCTTCCTGTTATGATGGCGACTTCAATACCGGAAGTTAATAAGCAGCGTATCCCATAGCCGTCACGGACATTAAAAGCTTTGAGTTCCTCGCCACTATTCCCCATATAGACCAAGCCATCTGACATGACACCATCAACATCACAGATCAGTAATTTGATTTTTTCTGCTTTATTTAAAACAGTATTGGCAACAGGGCCATAGCAGGTTTCCAAAAAGGTAGACGTCATGGTATTTCCTTATGTTATACAACACCGGCTTGTAGCAGATCATGCATATGTAGCACACCGACTAATTTATTATCATTTGCGACTAATAACGAAGTCACGTGCCGAGATTGCATTAAATTTAGTGCTTCAACCGCTAACATTGTTGGTGATACCCGAATTCCACCGGGGGTCATTAAATCAGCAATCTTAGCGTTATTTAGGTCGATTCCCATATCAAAGATACGGCGTAAATCCCCATCAGTGAAAATACCTTCAATATTCATGTCATCATCACAAATGACTGTCATCCCCAGTTTTTTACGGGTGATTTCCACTAAAGCCTCACGTAAAGACGCGCTTTTAGGAATATGGGGGATTTCATCACCCGTATTCATTAAATCACGAACGAGGAGTAAAAGTTTGCGCCCAAGTGCGCCACCTGGATGCGAAAGCGCAAAATCATTCGCCGTGAACCCGCGTGCAGTTAATAAGGCAATAGCTAATGCATCTCCCATTACAAGTGTCGCTGTTGTACTCGTGGTCGGTGCTAGCCCCAAAGGACAGGCTTCTTGAGGTACTTTGATACACAAGTGGACATCTGCATATTTTCCCATATTACTTTCAGGGTTGTTAGTCATACAGATTAAAGGCACTTTAATTCTTTTTAAAACAGGAAGTAAGGCTAAGATTTCCCCTGACTCGCCAGAATTTGAAATAGCTAACACAACATCTTTATGAGTAATCATCCCAAGGTCACCGTGGCTAGCTTCCCCTGGGTGAACAAAAAATGATGGCGTTCCTGTACTTGCTAGTGTAGCGGCAATTTTACGGCCAATATGCCCCGATTTCCCCATTCCCATTACGACGACTTTGCCTTCACAGTTAAAAATAAGCTGGCAAGCGTTGTCAAAGTCAGTATTGATATATTGTTCTAGGTTTTTTAAACCTTCGTGTTCGATATGGAGAACTTCTTTACCTACTTTCTGAAAATCGAAGTTTGACATTTCTAGTTCCATGCGTAGCTTTTAAGTTAATCGGATTAGCGAAATCAAATTGTATAACGAATACTTAGTATCAGTAAGTATTTTGTCAGTTAAGCACTTTTTAATGTTAGTTTTATACTTAATGAGTATTTTAGGGTGCTTCGATGTAGAATTTAATACGTACAAGATGGTTTTATTAGCATCTTGAACCAAAAATAGATATGCAAATTCGCGTATCCTCAAGTTAGGTAATCACAACATTCTAAGAGCTATCTGCTGTTAATAGTGATAGTTTTTGCTGACTATAAATAAATTATATCGTTTTTTCTCTGTTTCCTTTTGATAAAAACAGAGTTGTAATTCTAAAAGTCATATTTTCGACGCTATAATACTATAAATTCTATTTTGTTGTGATATTTGACGATTTTCAGTTTATCTTTCGGTAACATCTGAACGGATAAAAACATTTACGCGTGGTGTATAACGAGTTATTTAACATGCAAGCACAGACAGACAACTTAATTGAAGTACGGAACATGTCCTTTACTCGAGGAAATCGGAAAATATTTGAGAATATTAATCTGACCGTTCCCCGTGGAAAAATTACGGCAATTATGGGGCCGTCAGGGATTGGTAAAACCACATTACTGCGCTTGATTGGGGGCCAATTACGGCCAAACGAAGGTGAAATTTGGTTTGATGGTGACAATATTCCAACACTGTCACGCTCAAAGCTGTATCAGTCCCGTAAAAAGATGAGCATGCTGTTTCAATCAGGGGCGCTATTTACGGATATGAACGTATTCAATAATGTGGCTTTCCCTCTACGTGAGCACACGAATCTGCCAGAATCGCTGATTCACACTACGGTAATGATGAAATTAGAGGCGGTTGGTTTACGTGGCGCCGCAAAATTAATGCCATCCGAATTGTCAGGTGGTATGGCACGGCGTGCTGCATTAGCGCGTGCTATCGCACTTGACCCAGATTTAATCATGTTTGATGAACCTTTTGTCGGTCAAGACCCGATTACTATGGGGGTTTTGGTTAAATTGATTGATGAGCTTAATCAAGCACTGGGTGTGACCTGTGTCGTGGTTTCCCATGATGTTCCAGAAGTATTGAGCATCGCAGATAATGCTTATATTGTTGCACAGCAGCACGTCATTGCTCAGGGAACAGGCGAGGAATTACGTGAAAACCAAGACCCTCGTGTGCGACAATTTCTTGATGGTATTGCGGATGGGCCTGTTCCATTCCGTTTTCCCGCCAATGATTATCTAGCTGATTTATTAGGGTAAAATAAGATGATAATAAAGGCGATAGCAGCCTTCGGACGCCGATGGATTGATATATTTTCCGCGTTTGGTCGAGCAGGTTACATGCTGTTTCGCGCCTTACTCGGCAAACCAGAGTTTCGTAAACAATGGCCATTATTGATGAAGCAATTGTACGCCATTGGTGTGCAGTCATTGCTGATCATCGCTGTCTCAGGGTTATTTATTGGGATGGTTTTAGGGTTACAAGGTTATTTGGTTCTCACTACGTTTAGTGCTGAAGCTAGCTTAGGTATGATGGTGGCACTTTCACTATTACGTGAATTAGGCCCTGTTGTGACTGCCTTGTTGTTTGCTGGACGAGCGGGTTCTGCATTAACAGCTGAAATTGGCTTAATGAAAGCGACTGAACAAATTTCTAGCCTTGAAATGATGGCAGTTGACCCGCTTAGGCGTGTGATAGCCCCACGGTTTTGGGCTGGTTTTATTAGTATGCCGTTGTTATCTCTTATTTTTGTTGCTGTCGGTATTTTAGGTGGCGCACTAGTTGGGGTTGACTGGAAGGGGATTGATGAGGGCTTTTTCTGGGCTTCAATGCAATCTTCCGTCGATTGGCGGCTAGATTTAGTCAACTGTGTGATTAAAAGCTTAGTCTTTGCTATCACAGTGACTTGGATCGCATTATTTAATGGCTATGATGCCATCCCAACTTCGGAGGGGATAAGCCAAGCTACAACAAGAACAGTTGTGCATGCGTCATTGTCTGTTTTAGGACTGGATTTCGTACTTACCGCACTGATGTTTGGGAACTAAGTCATGCAAAGTAAAAAAAGTGAAATATGGGTTGGTTGTTTTATGTTGCTGGCGATTGCCGCAATTATCTTTTTATGTTTAAAAGTCGCTGATTTAAAATCGATAGGAAGCCAATCCACCTATCAAATCTCAGCCTCTTTTGAAAATATTGGTGGCTTAAAAGAAGGCTCACCAATTAAAGTTGGTGGTGTGGTGGTTGGCCGAGTTGCCAGTATCACACTAGATAAAAAGAATTATGTTCCTGAAGTTAAAATTGATTTATTGAGCGAATACGACAATATTCCTGATTCAAGCTCGCTGTCAATTCGCACGTCAGGTTTGTTGGGTGAACAGTATATTGCAATGAATATCGGCCCAGATGATGAAGAATTAGGTATAGCAATCTTAAAAAATGGCGGGCGTCTTGAAGATACTAAGCCAGCTATGGTATTAGAAGACTTAATTGGCCAGTTTTTATATAAAAGTGGTGATAGCCAAGGTGCAGAGCCAGAGTCAACTGCACAGTAATTTGATGCTCCCTTTGAAGAATAAAGGAATGAATTATGTTTAAACGTTTAATGATGGTTGCTATGTTGGCAATTGCGCCATTTGCCATGGCAGTAGACCAAACCAACCCTTATAAATTAATGGATGAAGCGGCGGCGAAAACGTTTAACCGCTTGAAATCAGAGCAACCTAAAATTAAGCAAGACCCTGAGTACCTTAGAACAATTGTTCGTGAGGAATTATTACCTTATGTACAAGTTAAATATGCAGGGGCTTTGGTGTTAGGAACCTATTATAAAGGGGCAACTCCAGCACAGCGTGAGGCTTATTTTAAAGCGTTTGAAGATTACCTTGAGCAAGTTTATGGTCAAGCATTGGCCATGTACCATGGTCAAACGTATCAAATAGCACCAGAGCAACCGTTGGGAGATAAAAACATTGTTGCTATTCGTGTGACTATTGTTGATACCAACGGCCGCCCTCCCGTACGTTTAGATTTCCAATGGCGTAAAAATAGTAAAACTGGCTACTGGCAAGCTTACGACATGATTGCAGAAGGTGTGAGTATGATCACAACTAAGCAAAATGAATGGGGTGATATTCTACGTAAGCAAGGTGTTGATGGCTTAACAAAACAGTTAGAAATCAGTGCAAAAGCACCTATTACTTTAGAAGAGAATAAGTAATATGAGTCAGTTGTTAGCATGGGAACTCATTGAAACAACGCTATATTTCAACGGGACATTAGACCGTGATTCGCTTATGTCTTTTTGGAATAAAAAAGAGTCATCGCTAGAACATACTGAAAGTATAGATGTTTCTGGTCTTAAACATGTGGACTCAACAGGGTTGGCGATGCTCGTTCGCTTAAAAGGTGAATTCCAAGCTAAAAACCGTTCACTGAATATTACTGGTGTCAGTGATAACTTGAAGACATTGATTGAGCTATACGGGGTTCAAGAGGTTATTCTCAATTAGGTTAAATATCCTAAATTGGGTCAAGTTATGTAAAAATGAGCGCCTCTATGTGCTTTTCGGCACGAGAGGCGTTTTCTTTGGTTTAAGTGTTAAGCCTAATCCTTTAGGATAGAGGATTAAGCTCTGGCTGTTCTTATTGCGATGTTTCTGTATGCAACGCATGCAATTTGCACTATTTAGAGTAAAATTATAAATCACAAATAATTAATAAATTGAGTCATTATGGATACCAACGAAATTAAGCAAGTATTGATGGAAAAATTGTCTCTGAATGAGGCTATTGTTACTGGTGATGGTAGCCACTTTCAGGTTATTGCTGTCGGTGACATGTTTGACGGCATGAGCCGTGTTAAGCAACAGCAAGCAATTTATGCACCTTTAATGGAGTATATTGCGGATAACCGCATTCATGCTTTGTCTATTAAAGCGTACACCCCTGCGCAATGGGAGCGCGATCGTAAACTTAGTGGCCTTTGATTTCAAAGCCTAAGCGAACAGACTGTAAAATTCGACATACGAGAATACTTGAATGGATAAGTTTTTAGTTAAAGGACCAACCCGCTTAGAGGGTGAGGTCACGATATCTGGCGCAAAAAACGCGGCATTACCAATCCTGTTCGCTGCTCTATTGGCCGAAGAGCCAGTAGAAATACAGAATGTCCCTCATTTGAGGGATATTGACACAACGATTAAATTATTAAATCAACTTGGTACTAAAGTAAAACGCAATGGCTCAGTATATGTTGATGCAAGCACGGTAACGACATACTGCGCGCCTTATGACCTCGTTAAAACCATGCGTGCATCCATCTGGGCTTTAGCGCCATTGGTCGCTCGTTTTGGTCATGGTGAAGTTTCTTTACCAGGTGGTTGTGCTATCGGTGCTCGCCCTGTTGATTTACATATTTCTGGCTTAGAGCAATTAGGCGCAAAGATTGCTTTAGAAGATGGTTATGTGAAAGCAACGGTTGATGGTCGCTTAAAAGGTGCTTGCATTGTGATGGATAAAGTCAGTGTGGGGGCGACAGTCTCTATTATGACAGCGGCAACCTTAGCTGAAGGAACCACAATAATTGAAAATGCGGCACGTGAACCTGAAATTGAAGATACCGCTAACTTCCTAAATACCCTAGGTGCAAAAATTACTGGGGCAGGGACTGACCGCATTGTAATTGAAGGTGTTGAACGTTTAGGTGGTGGAGTTTATAAAGTACTGCCTGACCGTATTGAAACGGGAACATTCTTGATTGCTGCTGCGGTTTCACGCGGTAAAGTCATCTGCCGTAATGCTCGCCCAGATACACTGGATGCGGTGCTAGCTAAATTGCGTGAAGCTGGGGCTAAAATTGAAATCGGTGGTGACTGGATTAGCCTAGATATGGAAGGCAAGCGTCCAAAAGCGGTGACATTACGTACAGCACCACACCCAGGGTTCCCAACTGATATGCAAGCACAGTTTAGCTTACTTAATCTTGTTGCTGATGGGGCGGGGATGATCACTGAAACGATTTTTGAGAATCGTTTTATGCATATCCCTGAGCTGATCCGTATGGGAGCTCACGCTGAAATTGAAAGCAATACTGTGTTATGTCACGGTGTTGAAAAATTAACTAGTGCGCAGGTAATGGCAACAGATTTACGAGCATCTGCAAGTTTAGTTATTGCGGGCTGCATTGCTGAAGGGACAACGACAGTTGACCGTATTTATCATATTGACCGTGGTTATGAGCACATCGAAGATAAGCTACGTGGTTTAGGTGCTGATATTCAACGCGTACATTCAGATGATTAATGCATTGGTAGGGTGAATGGGGCTCCTCCATTCAGCGAATCAAAAAAGGTTGTTCGATATCGAGCAACCTTTTTTTACGAAGAGTATTTATCAATGATTATCCTGCCTGCTCATCAGGAATTTCTTCAATAATCACATCAATGTTTTTAATTTCGCCATCTCGTAAGATTTGCACTGCGGTTTTGCTTCCGGGGCGGATTTCTGCGACTAAATCCATGGTCTCTGCGGCTGAAATAGCAGGTTTGCCATCAACCGATAAAATAATATCCCCTTGTAGTATGCCCGCTTTAGCTGCAGGCCCATTTGGGGCAACTTGGAAAACCCGCAAGCCTTGTATTTGGTTAATATTATTGTTATTTGACCTAATTTGAGGCAGTTCTCGCGCCGTAATACCAATATAACCACGGATCACTCGGCCATCACGGATTAGCTTATCCATGATTTTAGTGGCAAGGGCGGTTGGAATGGCAAAGCTTAACCCCTCAGAACTAATGCCTTGGCCTGCTGTGAAAGAAAGTGTGTTAATGCCAACTAACTCCCCCTCGGTATTAATTAATGCCCCGCCAGAGTTACCCGAGTTGATTGAGGCATCGGTTTGCAGGAAATTTTGCCGACGGGTAGAGCTTAACCCTACGCGACCCGTTGCACTGATAATCCCCTGAGTAACGGTTTGGCCTATGTTATAAGGGTTACCAATAGCGAGTACGACATCACCAACATGAGTGACCCGTTGCGTATTAATTGGAATAACGGGTAGGTTATCAGCGTCAATTTTCAATACGGCGAGATCAGTCAATGGGTCCGAGCCAACCAGTAAGGCATCAAAAATAGCACCATCTTGTAAAGCGACTAAGATTTGGTCTGGGTTATCAACGACGTGTTTATTCGTGATAATGTAGCCATTTGGGCTCATGATCACACCCGAACCAAGGGATTTTAATTCACGCCCTGACTGGGAAAAACTACCTTTTGAGCTACTGTAAACATAGACTACTGCAGGCGCAGCACGGCGTACTGCTTTATTATAACTGACGGGCTCGCTATTTGTTTTACCATATAATAAGTCGGCTAAACCTTGAGGGCGCAACGAAGGAACCGCAACGATAATAATCAATGCAGTCAACAGGCCAAGCATGACAGATAAGGTTAGCTTCTTCACCATAGGATATAGAATATTTAGTTATTGCTTAAACATGTTCAGAGCATAACATAAAAAAACAGGTACAGCAGAGTGATACTGTACCTGTTTTGTTGATTTTCAGATGGTTTTTGATGAATTAATTTTTCATCAGTAAATATAAGGTTTCACCGTCACGTAATACTTTCATTGCTAATACAGGAGGTTTAGCATCAATAATCTTACGGAATTGTTCAATAGTCTCAACTCGAGCGTCATTAACACCAAAGATTAAATCGCCTTTTACGAGGCCAATGGCGGCAGCTGGCGATTTTGGTGCCACGCTATCAACTTGTACACCTTTAGTATTGCTAACGGTTGCATTAGAAATCGTTGCACCTAATAAGGATTCGCTCAACTTTTCAGCTTTAGTTGTTGAGCCTTCATCGTTCTCAAGAACCACTTTGACTTCCATCGGTTTGCCTGAACGGATTAAACCAATAGTGATCTCTTTACCAATTTGGCTGGTACCGATTTTGGCTCTTAACTCTGCAAAGCTATTAATGCGTTTACCATCAACGGAAACTAACACGTCACCGGATTTAATACCCGCTTTAGCTGCAGATGATTTAGGTAAAACTTCACTCACGAAGGCACCACGCTGTGCATCAATATTAAATGCTTTAGCGATATCGGAGTTCATTTCAGTACCTTTGATGCCTAAGATCCCGCGTTTTACTTCACCATGTTTAATTAACTGCTCGCTAAGGTTTTTCGCCATATTACTTGGGATCGCGAAACCGATACCGATATTACCGCCGCCAGGTGCCAAAATCGCAGTGTTAATACCGATTAATTCACCGTTTAGGTTAACGAGAGCACCACCAGAGTTACCACGGTTAATGGAAGCATCGGTTTGGATAAAGTTTTCTAGGCCTTCAAGGTTTAAGCCGCTACGACCTAATGCTGAGATAATGCCAGATGTTGCTGTTTGCCCTAAACCAAATGGGTTCCCGACAGCAACCGCAAAATCACCTACACGCAATTTGTCAGAGTCTGCAATACTAACAGCAGTTAAGTTTTTGATATCTTTTGCATTGCTTATTTTCAATAACGCGATATCGGTTTGTGGGTCTTTCCCAATTAAGTTAACGGCAATTTCACGGCCATCGTTTAATTGAATTTGTATTTTGTCGGCGCCATCAATTACATGGTTGTTGGTTAAAATATAACCTTGCTGAGCGTCAATAATGACACCAGAACCTAAGCCTTCAAATGGACGTACGCTTTGTTGCTGTTGTGGTATATTCGGGCCAAAAAAGAATTTAAGCTCTTCTGGAATTTGTTGGTTCTGTACGCGAGTACCAGACACATGAATATTCACTACAGCTGGCAATACTTTTTCAAGCATTGGAGCTAAGCTAGGCATGTTCTGGCTTTGTGCTGTTGCCGGTAAAGTGGCAGGTAATGCTGCGCTACTAACCGCAGGAATAGCCGCTAAAGATAAGCCTAAACTCATTGCTACTGCGGTAAGAAAAAAGTTTTTTCTTTTCATAATTCAGTCGATTCTCTCAAGAATAAGTTATCAACTCACTGTGAATGCAGTTTTAGAAGAAACACAATGCGTTGAGATAATATTGGTTGGTATCAGATTCAATTTTACTGATGACTATGACCACCGATTATGCGCAAAAGTTCCCATGACGGGTAGCGAATATCCACTCTTTTACATCTATTTACATGTACCTTAAGTGAAACTTTAACTTCTATACAGTAGATAAATAAATTATTAAATTATATTTGGATGGAAATCTTGTTCAGAATTATTAACTAAAAATTTAATAATGGAAGACACACGGAAAGTGATAAAATTTAGTAGGTTTTATAGGAAATCACCAGTAAGCATTGCTTACTGGTGATAAAAGATAAAAATTTACTTTTCTTTCTCTTCAATAGGACGGAAAAGACCCGAAGCACCATCTGAGTAATCTCTTGGTGGCATTTTAACAGGCGCTTGGTCGTTATCTGCTTCAGATTCGGTTAAACGATAGTTAAATGGGTTGTCTTGTGCTGGCATATCAGGCATTAATTCAGATGAACTTTGTGCCATGTGTTGGTAAAGCTGGCGGTAATCGCGCGCCATTTTATCCAATAATTCTGCGCTACGAGCAAAATGGCTAACAAGCTCTTTACGGTACTCTTCGAGTTCAGTACTTTTTTTGTCTAGCTCAGCTTGCGCTGTTTTTTGTTGGCGAAGCTTTGGGTTGCCATAGCGCACAACTAATGCACCGATGATAAAACCCACAATCAATCCGATTAATGCATACTCCCAGGTCATGCTGACTCCTTCATTACTTCAATGTTCACAGATTCAATGTTCGCAGAAATTAAATGTTGTTACCGTTACTATACCTTAAATAATTCAAGTTGCATGTAAGCGTCAAGTAAAGCGTCTTAACATATTGTAATTTGGCTAGTTAAGTGATGACAAAATCTACAAGCCCTGAGTAGGTAGGTTAAATTAGTCAACAACTTATTAAGAGTGGAATCTTAAATCGAATTTCCTTACTCTATAGCGGCTCGTTAACCGAAAGTTAAATGATAACTGAATCTGGTTATAATAAAGGCAGTGTATATCAAATAACGGTAAAAAAACCGAAAAATTTTTAAGGATTATTCAGTTAATGTCGCCGATGACCCCTACAATGCGTTATCAACAAGCGCTGGCTGATGGAAACTACCAGCCAGATGACGTACAAAAGCTCGCTGTAGAACGCTTAGATAAAATATATCAGCAGCTTGTGAATACAACTTCTTCCACTTTACAAGATAAGCCCTCAGGTTTAAAGCAACGCTTTAGCCGCCTTCTTGGTAAAGCATCGACAGCACCAATTACCCCAGTAAAAGGGCTATATATGTGGGGCGGAGTAGGGCGTGGAAAAACATGGCTGATGGATATGTTTTACGAAAGTTTACCGGGTAACCGTAAACTTCGCTTACATTTTCATCGCTTTATGAAGAAAGTACAAGAAGATTTAATGGCATTACAAGGGCAAGAGAACCCGCTGGATATTATTGCGGATGAGTTTAAAAAACAAACAGATGTGTTGTGTTTTGATGAATTTTTTGTGTCAGATATTACCGACGCTATGATCCTTGGCACTTTACTCGAAGGGCTATTTGCTCGAGGTATCACACTGGTGGCTACCTCAAATATCATCCCTGATAATCTTTATCGTAACGGTTTGCAGCGAGCTCGTTTCTTACCTGCTATTGAGCAAATTAAAAAATATTGTGATGTAATGAATGTCGATGCAGGCATTGATTACCGCTTAAGAACTTTAACTCAAGCGCATCTTTTTTTATCCCCAATTAATTCTCAAAATCGTCAGCATTTAGATGAGGTTTTCGTTAAATTGGCGGGTAAGCAAGGGGAGCAAAATCCCGTTTTAGAGGTTAATCATCGTAAGATGCAAGCCATTCATGCTGCGGAAGGGGTGCTAGCAATCGAGTTTAAAGTTCTGTGTGAAGAGCCTCGTAGCCAAAATGACTACATTTACCTATCAAATTGCTACCACACTGTGTTGCTGTACAATGTCCCCGTGATGGGAGTAACAGATGAAAATCCAGCACGTCGTTTTTTAGCGTTAATTGATGAGTTTTACGAACGAAAAGTTAAATTAGTCATTAATGCTGAAGTGCCAATGGAGTCGCTGTATCAAGGGCAACTTTTGGTTTTTGAGTACCAACGCTGCTTGTCTCGATTGCAAGAAATGCAAAGTGAAGAGTACCTGAAAATACCTCATTTAACTTAAGGTAAACGACAAAGCAGGGTTGTTAGCGAACAAGTTACCTGAATTGCATGATTTAAGTACAGTATACGATGTTTATTTGAGCAAACGTAAAAAAAATGCATTTGGGGTCGATTTTTGTTTCTGACTTCTCTATAATCTTGCGACCCCACGTTACAGCGTTGTTTTTTATTTCCCAAAAAATAACGCATTAATGCCAGTTAGGCTGCTCGAAGGGGTAGGTTTACTGGACAAAGAGTCGTGTGAACCTCAGAAAGCTTATGAACATGAGTGTTCACCAACGTGTAACTTCAATATTGGGTAAGTTTTAATGAAAACTTTTACAGCTAAACCAGAGACCGTAAAACGCGACTGGTACGTTGTTGATGCAGATGGCAAAACTTTAGGCCGTCTTGCAACTGAAATTGCTAGCCGTCTGCGCGGTAAGCATAAAGCGGAATATACTCCGCACGTGGATACTGGTGATTACATCATCGTTCTGAATGCAGAAAAAATTGCTGTTACCGGCAATAAACGCGAAGACAAAATCTACTATCGCCACACTGGCCATGTAGGTGGAATCAAGCAAGCAACTTTCGAAGAAATGATTGCTCGCAGTCCTGAGCGTGTGCTTGAAATCGCGGTTAAAGGCATGTTGCCAAAAGGACCTCTGGGTCGTGCAATGTACCGTAAACTGAAAGTTTACGCAGGTAATGAGCACAACCACGCGGCTCAACAACCGCAAGTTCTTGACATTTAATCGGGATTATAGCAATGGCTGAAAATCAATACTACGGCACTGGTCGCCGCAAAAGCTCATCTGCTCGTGTCTTTATTAAGCCGGGTAGCGGTAACATCACAATCAATCAACGTACACTGGAACAATACTTTGGTCGCGAAACTGCGCGCATGGTCGTTCGTCAGCCGTTAGAGTTGGTTGAAATGTTGGAAAAATTGGATCTGTACATCACTGTTAAAGGTGGTGGTATTTCAGGTCAGGCAGGCGCAATCCGTCACGGTATTACTCGTGCACTGATGGCTTATGATGAGACTCTTCGTTCTGATCTGCGTAAAGCTGGTTTCGTTACCCGTGATGCGCGTTCTGTTGAACGTAAAAAAGTGGGTCTGCGCAAAGCACGTCGTCGTCCACAGTTCTCCAAACGTTAATTTATTACCCTTTGGGTATAAAATTGATGAAAAAACCCGTCTTAATGGCGGGTTTTTTATTGCCTATTGTTTTACTTGCATTTTTATTTTGATGCTAGAATAGCTGTGTCTAATTATGATACTTTATAAAAGAATGAATATAATTAAAGAGAAAAATAATAATTTAATCTAAAATCAAAAATAATTATTAGTGGGACTAATATTGAGATAATTCTACTAAATACAACTCGAACTCTGGAGTTAACTTTAGGTTTTTTATTCTATTTATCTTTGTTTTTTCATTGAAAAACTCTAAATTTTTATCTTTTTGAACCTAAGAATGAAATAAATCTGTGATTTTTTCGGTGTGTTCCCCCTAAGTTGTACAAAATCTGTTAGAATATGCCCCTGTTTTTTTATTTCACATTTCTCGCCTTTACTGTGCGGGAGGGTTGTGTTGACTATCAGTATGGATAAATGAGAGTTAAACACAGGGGATTTTAAAATGGGTAATGGGTAATTAAAAATTAATTACATTTCGTCCATTTTGTATTTTGGAGGTTTTAATGGCTGTCGCTCCTAATAAACGTTCGGTAATGACATTGTTCTCTGGCCCTACTGACATTTTTAGCCATCAGGTACGGATTGTTTTGGCTGAAAAAGGGGTAAGTGTTGAAATTGAACATGTCGAACCCGGTCATCTGCCTCAAGATCTGATTGATCTCAACCCATACCAAAGCGTTCCAACATTAGTTGATCGTGACCTGACTCTGTATGACCCACACATTATCATGGAATACCTTGATGAGCGTTTTCCTCATCCGCCATTAATGCCTGTTTATCCAGTTGCACGTGGGACTAGCCGTCAATTGATGCACCGCATTCAAAATGATTGGTATTCATTAATGAGCAAAATAGAGAATGGTAGTGCGCAAGAGGCAGCAAATGCTCGTCGCCAACTCTCTGAAGAATTGATTGCGGTTTCTCCTGTTTTTGCTGAAATGGAATTCTTCATGAGTGAAGAGTTTAGTCTCGTAGATTGCTATTTAGCTCCATTGTTATGGCGTTTACCTGTACTCGGTATTGAATTGAACCCATCTAGCAGCAAATATCTGCAATTATATATGCAACGTGTGTTTGCACGTGACGCATTCTTAGCATCGTTGACTGAATCTGAGCGCGAAATGCGTTTGTCTACAAGAGGCTAAAAGAATGATGGAAATGACAGCAATGTCACCACGTCGCCCTTATTTGTTACGTGCCCACTATGAGTGGTTGCTTGATAACGATATGACTCCGCATTTGGTGGTTGATGTCACCGTTCCAGCGGTTAACGTTCCGATGGAATTTGCTCGAGATGGGCAAATTGTATTGAATGTTGCGCCAAGAGCTGTTGGTAATTTTGAAATAACCAACGAAGAAGTGCGTTTTAATGCTCGCTTTGGTGGGATACCTCGCCAAGTTTATGTCCCAATGGCCGCAATTATGGCGGTATATGCACGTGAAAATGGGGCTGGAATGATGTTTGAGCCTGAAGCTGCTTATGATGCAGAGTTATCAGCAGGTTTTGAACAGGTCGAAGAGCTTGAAGACAACATTTCTTTAGTTCATGAAACTGAATCTGTGGATGAAAATTCGCATGAGCCATCAGGGGATGAACCACCACGACCACCAAAAGGTCGGCCTTCGTTAAGGGTTGTCAAATAATCCATTAGCCGGGTTAGCAGTTAATGAATGAACAGAGGGGAATAAACCCTCTGTTTTTTATATAAATGAATCATTAAACCCCTAAAAATAATAAAATCCCTTCAGCAGCATTGCGCCCATCAGCAATAGCAGTCACAACAAGATCTGAGCCTCTTATTGTATCCCCGCCGGCAAACACTTTTTCATGGGAGGTTTGATAAGGAAAGGGACTGTTACGGTTTGCTATAATATGACCATATTTATCGCGCTGGATTAACGGTTTATCTAACCAAATTTGGTTATGAGGAATAAATCCATAAGCCACAATTATGGCATCGGCTTCGATAAAAAAAGCTGAATCTTTAATTAGTTCTACTTGATAACGACCATTTTCTAATTCGCCATTTTGCGTACGAGCGGCATAAACTCCCATAAGTTTCTGCTGCTCATTAATCACAAATTCTGTGACTTGCATATTAAAATGGAACTGGGCTCCTTCATCTAATGCATTAGCGACTTCTTTTCGTGAGGCTGGCATACTTTGTTCATCTCTACGATAGAAACAGCTAACCTGCTTCGCTCCTTGACGAATAGCGGTACGTACGCAATCCATTGCAGTATCTCCACCACCTAATACGATGACTCTTTTTGCGTGTAAATTAATATAGGGTTCGCCATTAGGGTTGGAAAGTTGCATTAAATGGCGTGTATTTGCGATTAGATAGGGAAGTGCTTCAAAAACGCCCTGAATCGCTTTTTTAGGTAAGTTACCTCGAATTGCTTGGTAAGTACCAGTACCAATAAAAATAGCGTCATAATTGGAAAGAAGCTCGTTTAGAGAGACATCTGTCCCTACTTCAGTATTCAATTGAAACTGAATACCCATTTCTGTAAATATTTCCCGTCTTTGGACCATTAGCTTCTTTTCTAGCTTAAATGACGGAATACCAAAGGTTAGTAGGCCCCCTATTTCAGGGTGTTTATCAAAAACGACGACATTTACACCATTTCGAATAAGCACATCTGCGCAAGAAAGACCCGCAGGGCCTGCACCAATAATGGCGACACGTTTGTTTACAGAGCTAATATGGGAAAGGTTTGGCCGCCACCCCATCGCAAAAGCAGTATCATTAATATACCGCTCAATATGACCAATAGTCACAGAACCTGTTGTATCATGAAGTACACATGCTAATTCGCAGAGTTTTTCTTGTGGGCAAACGCGCCCACAGATTTCAGGTAAACTATTGGTATGGTGAGATAATTCAGCAGCTTCGATAATTTTATCTTCAGCAGCAAGCTTGAGCCACTTCGATATTGGGTTATGTAGTGGGCACTTCCATTCACAAAAAGGGCTACCGCAAGAGAGACAGCGGCTGGCTTGCTGTTGTGCATCGACGGCATTATTGGATTCATAGACTTCAGTAAACTCTATTTTACGGATTTCCAGCGCTTTTTTAGGGGGCTCGCAACGTTGGGGACCGAAAATATTTGAACTCATGGCATTCCTTACTGAATTTTGTCTGATTTTACTTGAGATAGCTTGGGCTTTTACTTTGATTTTAGCGGCCTTCCACAAGAAACAGTAGCGTTATTGTTTTGATTTTTATGTGATTTTGATTAAAAAACACCCAAAATAAATTTTTACTTTATCTAACACAAAGAAAATACCTGATTGTTTTTTATCATTAATAGTAAAAAATGGCTATTGAATGAGCAGGATCGACATTTCGAGTGAATAATCATCCGAAACTGCCTTGTTTGATATATGATTCAAAGAGAATTTAACTAAGGGGTGGTTATGAAAGTACTTCGCGGCCTTGCGCAATACTATGTCGATTTAATGATGAAGCTCGGGCTGGTGCGATTTTCTCTGTTACTCGCATCTGCACTCGTTGTTCTCGCCATGATAATGCAAATGGCAGTGACAATTGTTTTAAGAGGGCATGTTGATAGCCTCGATATGGTGGGGTCAATTTTCTTTGGGTTAATTATTACCCCATTAGCTGTTTACTTTTTATCGGTGGTGGTTGAGCAGCTTGAAGAGTCTCGGCAGCGTTTATCGCGAATGGTTGATAAACTTGAAGTTATGCGAAAACGTGATGCTGATTTAAACACTCAGTTACAGGGAAATATTGAACAGCTTAACCTTGAAATTCTAGAGCGAGAAAAAGCAGAGCGTGCTCATTTAGAACTTCTGGAACAATTAAAACAAGAAATGAAGTACCGTGAGCAGACGCAAATTGAACTTGAGCAGCAATCTGTTTTACTTCGTTCATTCCTCGATGCCTCACCTGATTTAGTTTATTACCGCAACGAAAATAATGAGTTTTCGGGGTGTAACCGGGCAATGGAACTATTGACTGGAAAAAGTGAAAAACACTTAGTTGGGTTAACTCCATTAGATATTTATGATGTTGAAATTGCCTCTAAGGTTATGGAAACCGATGAAAAAGTATTTCGTCATAATGTTTCTCTCACTTATGAACAATGGTTGGTATATCCAGATGGTCGTAAAGCCTGTTTTGAACTTCGTAAAGTGCCTTTTTATGATCGCGTTGGTAAACGCCATGGTCTGATGGGCTTTGGGCGCGATATAACGGAGCGTAAACGCTATCAGGAGGCGTTAGAGAGCGCGAGTAGGGAGAAAACCACCTTTATTTCTACAATCAGCCACGAGCTTCGTACCCCCCTTAACGGCATTGTTGGTTTGAGCCGAATTTTATTAGATACAGATTTAACTTCGGAACAATCTAGCTATTTAAAAACTATTCATGTAAGTGCCGTTACGTTAGGTAATATATTCAATGATATTATTGAGATGGATAAAATTGAACGCCGTAAAGTTCAGTTAGATAACCAGCCCATCACATTATCTGAATTTGTGAATGATTTAGAGAATTTAAGTGGATTATTGGTACAGCCAAAAGGGCTTAAATTTGTCATGGATGTTGCCCCTGCATTACCGAAAACGGTGTTAACTGATGGGACCCGTTTGCGGCAAATATTGTGGAATTTAATTGGTAACGCAGTTAAGTTCACGCAAAAAGGTGAAGTGAAGCTTAGTATTTGGCAAGAAGCTGAAAATAAATTGTTTTTCAGGGTTCAGGATAGTGGCATAGGTATACCTAAGGGCGAATTAGATAAAATCTTTGCAATGTATTACCAAGTAACAGATTCTGCTGGAGGTAAACCTGCAACTGGAACGGGTATTGGGCTTTCTGTCTCTCGACGCTTAGCACAAAATATGGGAGGCGATATACAAGTTGAAAGTGAAATAGGCCAAGGCTCCACTTTTACTTTATCTATCACAGCGCCTGTTGTTGAAAGTCATGTTATTGAACAGCAAGATAGTGAAGACGATTACCCATTGCCTGCATTACATATTTTACTCGTAGAAGATATTGAACTGAATGTTGTTGTTGCTTGTTCTGTATTAGAAAATTTAGGAAATACGGTTGATGTAGCAATGAATGGGAAAGATGCTCTCGAGATGTTTGCCCCTGGAGAATATGATTTAGTTTTATTGGATATCCAATTACCTGATATGACAGGCCTAGATATCTCTCGGCAACTCAAACAGCAGTATGATAAGCAAGACTTACCACCATTGATTGCTTTAACGGCAAATGTTCTTAAAGATAAAAAAGAATACTTTGATGCAGGTATGGATGGGGTATTGAGTAAACCATTATCAGTTCCAGCATTGACCCAAATTATTGAGCAATTTTGGGGGGAACAATCTACTCAACCTGAAGAAATATCGGGTGAGCATGAGACTTCGAGTGTTGATGAATCTAGGCTCGATTGCGATATGCTAGAACAGTATATTGAGTTAGTTGGCCCTAAGCTTATTTATGATGGCCTAGATGTCTTTGAAAAAATGCTGCCGGGTTACTTAGCTATTCTTGATTCAAATATGGTGGCTAAAGACCAAAAAGGGATTGTTGAGGAAGCTCATAAAATCAAAGGCGCAGCAGGTTCTGTTGGCTTAAAGAACTTACAGAAAATTGCACAACAGATTCAATCTCCTGATTTACCTGCATGGTGGGACAATGTGCAAGAATGGGTCGATGAATTAAAACAGGATTGGAAAGCAGATATAGAAACTTTGAGAAACTGGGTTGATGAGCGTACAAAAAAATAACCCCAACCGAAGTTGGGGTGCGCGAATACTGCGCCAACACCAGGGAAATCGTTGATTTGCATATGCTTTTTGTTTTTTGCAAATCATAAAATTAGGTATATCACTGTAAAGGGCAACATCAAGATACCAAAATTTAGCGAATCTGTTACAAGATTCATTAAAATCTGTGATGAAGATTGATGTTTATGCACCTTAGCGCCTGAGAGATAATTTACTACAAATGGAGGAAGATATGAAATCAATTGCGGTTATTTTAAGTGGCTGCGGTGTTTTTGACGGAAGCGAGATTCATGAGTCAGTGCTAACTATGCTAGCTTTGAGTCAATATAATGCTGAAGTTCATTTTTTTGCGCCTGATGAGTTGCAACCTACTGTTATAAATCATATAAATGGAGAATTAAAAACAGAAAAACGTAACCAAATGGAAGAGTCTTCACGTATTACACGTGGTAAAATATCACCTTTATCGTCAGCTGATGCTTCAAAGCTAGATGCCCTCATTATTCCTGGTGGTTTTGGGGCGGCAAAAAATTTATGTGATTTCGCAGTTAAAGGAAGCGAGTGTGAAATTAATAAAGAACTATTAAGTTTAGTACGCCAAATGCACCAACAGAAAAAGCCGCTAGGGCTGATGTGTATTGCTCCAGTGATGCTTCCTAAAATGTTAAATACATCAGTAGAACTAACTATTGGAGATGATAGTGAAACGATTGCTCAAATAGAAATTATGGGGGGGAAACATATTAAATGTGCTGTTGATGATATTGTAATTGATGAAGTTAACCGAGTTGTTACAACACCTGCTTATATGCTAGCTCAATCAATTTCTGAAGCAAATACGGGTATTAATAAGCTTGTTAAGAAAGTATTGGAAATGGCGTGATTATTTGAATGCGAACTATTGTTTCTAGATTATGGCACTGGTTAAAGAAGATCACATTTTCATTACTTGTGGTGTGGATTTGTTCAGTCATTTTATTTAAATACATACCAGTGCCTTTTTCTGCAGTGATGATTGAACGGCAAGTTAGCGCATGGGTAAACTTAAATTTTTCTTATGTGTCTCATTCTGAATGGGTAGATGAAAATCACATTTCTCCGTATATCTATTTAGCAGTAATTGCAGCGGAAGATCAAAATTTTCCTCATCATTGGGGGTTCGACCTTGATGCAATTGAGCGAGCTTACAAACATAATTTGAGTAATAAACAAACAATTAGAGGGGCTTCAACTATCTCACAGCAGACAGTAAAAAATGTGTGGTTATGGGATGGAAGAAGTTGGTTAAGAAAAGGCTTAGAGACAGTAATGACCCCTATTATGGAGATTTTATGGTCAAAGAAAAGAATACTGACCGTTTATCTTAATATAGTAGAGTTTGGTGATGGTGTTTTTGGGGTCGAAGAGGCTGCAAATAAATTCTTTAATAAGCCTGCTAGCAAGCTTTCAATGAGCGAGGCTGCACTATTAGCTGCGGTTTTGCCTAATCCTCATAGATATAGTGTAAAAAACCCATCTTCTTATGTGCTCAAAAGGCAAGCTTGGATCTTGAACCAAATGCACTTATTGGGAGGTAAGAATTATCTGAAAATAAACCAGTTGATGAATGAATAAGAAAAAAGCCATGGTTTTTAACCCACGGCTTTTGTTTTTATAACAATATATTATTGTTTATGATTAATTAAGATAAGTGAAAGCAGTCGTTACTCGACGAACACCATCTGTTTCACTAGCGATTTTAGCCGCTGCATCTCCTTCTTGCCTTGTTAATACACCTAGCAAGAAAACCTCACCGTTTTCAGTAATGACTTTCACACTACCAGATTTAACGCTATCACTCGCGAGGATTTTAGATTTAACTTTGGTTGTTAACCAAGTATCTTTTGAGGCTGTACCTAAATCAACAGGCTCACCACTACGGACTTCATTATAAACTGCGATGGTGCCATCAACGTTAGAGGCTATTTGTTTTGCTCGTTCAGCCCAAGCCATATCAGGGCTTTGGCCTGTTAGCAGAACATTTCCTTTATAAGCGGTTGCAATGATACGAGCCTTGCCCGTAATTTCTTTATCTTTGTTCAGTTGCCCACTAACTCGAGCTTCTAAGGTGCCATCGTCAACTTGTTGACCAACTGTACGAGGGTCAGTTGCGCTTTTTGTTGCAACAGCAGCGGAACCGACTACAGCAGCACCAATACAACCTTGTAATAGAATAGTACTAATGACTATGGCAAAAACCGGAATTAATCGCATTTTATCTCCTTAATCGTCCTGATGTGGGAAAAGAGTATTATCTATGAGGTCACATAGACAATTTACAGTAAGAAGGTGGACTTCTTGAATTCGAACACTTCGTTGGGATGGAATACGAATTTCAACATCTTGGGGGCCAAGTAAACCTGCGAGTTCCCCTCCGTCATAACCTGTTAGGGCGACAATTGTCATGTCTCTAGTCACGGCTGCTTCAACTGCCTTAATGATATCGCTACTATTACCATGGGTTGAAATTGCCATCAAAACATCACCATGTTGCCCTAATGCTCTAACTTGTTTCGCATAAATTTCAGAAGGCTGCTTACTACCCGAAATCGCAGTTAACACTGCATTATCTGTATTAAGTGCTAAAGCGGGTAAGCTAGGGCGTTCGGTTTCAAAGCGATGGATCATACTTGCAGCAAAACGTTGTGCAGTAGCGGCAGAAGCACCATTACCACAACATAAAATTTTGTTGCCATTGAGTAGAGATTGAACCATCATCATCGCGGCTCTTGAAATGGCATCAGGCAGCGCTTCAGCAGCTGCTATTTGAGTTTGTATACTTTCAGTGAAGCAAACTTTTATTCGGTCTAGCACGAGTTTTTCCTTTGTCGCCTCGATATAATTCAAATTATTTTTGTATATTGCCATTATATTTGAATTATAGCTTTGTTGACTGCATGATCAGCGTATAAAACTGATTATATCATTTGTTAATAAATATCATTTTCGTTGAATGCATTTTGTATCCAGTCAAATTGGTTTCCCGTGATGGCGCAGATATCAAAACGGCATGCACTGGTTTCAAAACTTTCTTGCCTTTGTGAGAGCCAATATTTGGCAGCAGCTAATAGTTTTCGACGTTTGTGCCAGTTTACTGATAAAAGTGCATCTCCGTAATCACAATTCTTGCGAAACCGAACTTCAACAAATACCCAACTTGTATTATCTCGCATTATGAGGTCGATTTCTCCGCCTCGGTTCCTTGCATTACGTTCAACAAATGTTAATCCCTGCTGTTTCAGGTATGCGAGCACTTGATTTTCATAGTACCGGCCTGTTAACCATTGTATGGCTTTTGGCATAATTCTCATGACGTCCTTGTCTGAAAAAAAATGAAGTATTCAGTGATGTTATTGTGAGGAAACCACTTTGCCTTGTTTAAATTGCAACCAAGGTAATTCTCGGAACACTACACAGTTTGGTGTAGTACTCAAGGTTCCTGATGCACCATTGATACGAAATTGTCCCGATTGCTGTAGTTTGTCGTAATTGTTGGCTAAAGACCATGCGTCAATACCCATGGCATATAAGCGGAATAAAGAGTAATCATTGTTCAGCTTTTGTTGGGCTTGTTTACGTAAGTTATTGTTTGCACCTGCGAGTAAAGGGATTTCGCTAAATTTAACGCCATCCATTTCAAAGCGGTAGTCTGCGCCAGATCCAGCTTGGTTACTGCGAGAGCTTGCATAAAGCGAAGGGCGAGAACGAGAACTAATTGCCATTTCAATCATTGGCTTGATTAAGGTCAGCTCATCACGAGTGGCAACAATATAAACGCCGTCAATCGCACCAGTTGAATCGACATATTGTGAGTCTATCGATTGTATTCCGGTATTCACAGGCGTTCCTGTCATACGGATACCTGCGCCGCGATTAATCGACTCTTTTAAAGAAGGGACAGACCCAAAGGTTTGCATTAAAACGGTCCCGCCGCCTTTTTCTTGCCACCCTTGTGCAAAGGCTTTGGCTATCCTATCACCGAAAGCATTAGCGGGAACTAGTACCAATGGCATTTGCTTACCTTCAGCTTTCATGTAAGCGGCAGCATTTTGTGCCTCATCTTCTGGCGATAATGAAAAATAGCAAAGATTAGGTCGAGGCTGTAATTGGTTCGCATCAAGCTCATTGAGAGCGAGCACACTAACAGGCGCTCCCATTTGGGTAATAACTTGAACGTCACTTTTTAATAATGGCCCAACAATAAGATTGAAACCTTCATTTTTCGCTTGTTCAATAAGCTCAGGCATTTGCTTGTTTGTGGTATCAAACACTTTGACGCTTTGGGTATTCACAGGGGCGGCATCAATACGCAAAGTTGATGTCACCACGTCGCTATCGCTAGAAGTGGGAGCATTACCTGTTGTTGCTGCAACTTGTTCATAAATTTGGTCAAGCACATCATTTCCACTACTTGGTGGCGGTGTTATGGCTGTTTGAGTAGCGGGCCCTTGAGGCAGGCCTTTTTGTGCATCCATAAAGCCTTGCATAATCGCTTGACCGAATACTTGTCCTTGCCCACTCATGGGTAAAAACAATGCAATCTTAGGGTTTTTGCCCACTTGAGGTATCATGGCTTGTTGCAAAAGAGTCGGCGTTGCCGTCACTCCAGGGTTATTCGAGTAACGCATTTTCCAATCGTTATAGCCTGCAAGTAAAGCATCTGTGTCGTCTCGGTTGTTTTGATAAATATCTAAAAGATCGACCCAGCCTTGAAGAATATTTTCATCTGCCCCAATTCCATGAATTTGTTCTGGCGTTAACTGTGTTAACATCTGCCATAACCCATCAATATTAGCTTGGCGTTCAGCGGCTGTTTTTAATAAAGGTTCTTGGCTAATGTAGGCCCTTATCGCCTCCATTGAAGGCTTACCTTGTGCAGCATCAATGATTGCTTGGTAACGGCTAGCATCATCAGATGTGCTTTGCTCAGGCGTTTTTTGGGTTGACGGAAAGTATTCCGAGACAATTTGGCACCCTGACAGTGCAAATGTGGACAGCATTGCTGTGCAGATTAACCCTTTTTTCAAATGCAAAAAAATTGAAGGACGCATACTGTATCCAATGGTGTATTTTTCAATTGCTTAATTTTAAACCGGCTATTCGGATGAAACAATGAACCAACCTAATCAAGCTGTGGTTATGGCATCCACGCTGTATATTGTCCCTACCCCAATTGGTAATATGGGGGATATAACGCAACGCGCGTTGGATGTTCTTAAACATGTTGACCTTATTGCAGCAGAGGACACTCGGCATTCAGGCATTCTATTACAGAATTTTGCGATAAATGCGCGGTTGTTTGCTCTGCATGATCATAATGAACAGCAAAAGGCAGATCAATTAATTAGTCGACTTCAACAAGGTGATAGTATCGCATTAGTCTCCGATGCGGGTACACCTTTAATTAATGATCCAGGTTATCATCTAGTTAATCGTTGCCGCGAAGCGGGTATTCGTGTTGTACCTTTACCGGGTGCCTGTGCTGCTATTACCGCGTTATCAGCGGCGGGTTTACCCTCAGACCGTTTTTGTTATGAAGGTTTTTTACCTGCTAAAACAAAAGGGCGTAAAGATGTTTTACAATCACTCGAACAAGAAACTCGCACGCTGATTTTCTATGAATCAACCCACCGTTTGTTAGACAGTTTAGCAGATATGGTGGAAGTCTGGGGGCCAGATCGCCATGTTGTTTTAGCGCGAGAAATCACGAAAACGTGGGAGTCCATTGAAGGCCGCCCAGTGGGGGAATTACTCGCTTGGGTAAAAGAAGATGAAAACCGTCACCGTGGCGAAATGGTGTTGATTGTCGAAGGGTATAAAAAGCCAGCGGATGACTCTGCAGTTTCCCCTGAAGTGGTGAGAACATTAAATTTATTACAAAAAGAATTACCCCCTAAAAAAGCGGCTGCAATCACGGCTGAAATTTATGGTCTCAAGAAAAATATGCTGTATAAGTTGATGCTTGATAATCAAAGTGATGAATGATTTTTGGGCAAATACCACGATTTGATTGATATAAGTGGTAAATTGCACACGCTAGAGTCTGTACAAGCAACAACAAAGTGCCTATAATTCGCCGCGGAGTTGGCCAGACAACCGCTGCTTTATCGTAGTCCCTTCGGGAGACGGGTAGAGGGGAGGAAAGTCCGGGCTCCATAGGGCAGGGTGCCAGATAACGTCTGGGAGGCGTGAGCCTACGACTAGTGCAACAGAGAGCAAACCGCCGATGGCCTGTTTACAGGATCAGGTAAGGGTGAAAGGGTGCGGTAAGAGCGCACCGCGCGACTGGCAACAGTTCGTGGCACGGTAAACTCCACCCGGAGCAAGACCAAATAGGGGTTCTTATGGTGCGGCCCGCATTGAACTCGGGTAGGTTGCTGGAGCCAGTGCGTAAGTGCTGGCCTAGATGAATGGTTGTCCAAGACAGAACCCGGCTTATCGGCCAACTCCCATTTTTTCGTCATACTTCAAGCTGTGCCTGTGTTGGCGTCACTCGTCAGCCCTAGTCACATACTTTTGTATGCTCCTAGGGATTTCCTCATTTTGCCGCCTTGGCACACCTCGAATTATTTAGAAAAAATTTCAGTTTATAATGCTTCGAGCTGTACCTGTGTTGGCTGCATTCAGCCACACGGGTCACATACTTTTGTATGCTCCCCGCGCTGTCTTCATTTTGCCGCCTCGGTATAACACGAACTATTTAGAAAAAATCATAATCTTTTGATTTAATATAAAAATACTTCTCTTCTTTCTTTTCTGGCTTGTCTTCATCATTTGATACATCAAGTCATTAACGTCACAACCCTCTGATGCAAATCAATACGCTATGTGAATATGTAATTACAATAGTGGTATTTATAATGCATGTTAAAGAGATGTGCGTAGATGGTAAAGAAATCACGTGTAAGGTACCAACGTCGCCCAGGTACAGCTGGGGGAAAACTCCCTTGGAATGATTGGCGAAATGCATCAACATGGCGTAAATTTGTACAGTTCACGCTATTGGCAATCAATATTTATATTGGAGTTACCTTCTATTACTGGGTACGATATTACGAAACTGGAGGGGCGACAATTCACCTTCCTCGCCCTGGTGGAATTGAAGGTTGGCTGCCGATTGCGGGGTTAATGAATTTAAAATATACCTTGGAAACGGGGAGTTTTCCGCCAATTCATGCGGCCTCAATGTTTTTATTAGTCTCTTTTATTGTGATTAGCTTACTGTTCAAAAAAGCATTTTGTTCATGGATGTGCCCGATTGGCACAATATCAGAGTACACTGGTAAGTTAGGGAAAAAAGTCTTTCGTTATCAAAACCAAATTAGCTTACCTAAATGGCTCGATATCCCTTTAAGGGGCCTAAAATATTTGTTATTAGGTTTCTTTCTTTATATTGCATTTTCCATGTCTGCGCAGATGATCCAATATTTTATGATGTCGCCTTATGGGATCATTATTGACGTAAAAATGTTGGATTTTTTTCGTTATATTAGCTTGTTTGCGCTTATTACTGTGGTCATTTTAGTGATAGCAAGCTTGTTTATTCGTAATGCTTGGTGCCGTTATTTGTGTCCTTATGGCGCTTTGTTAGGCATTTTTTCGTTATTTTCGCCATTTAAAATTCGGCGAAATGTGGAAAGTTGTATTGATTGCGGAAAATGTGCCAAGAACTGCCCATCACGGATACCTGTCGATAAGTTAATTACTGTAAGAACGGTGGAATGTACGGGATGTATGACTTGCGTTGAATCTTGCCCTGTTGCATCAACGTTGGATTTTTCATTGCAAGTGCCAACAAAAAAACATCAATTTCGCTTATCGGGTTGGATGATGGCAATTCTAACCTTAGCAGTTTTATTTATTATTATTGGTATTGCTATGTATTTTGGCGTTTGGGATAGCCCAGTACCTGATAATTATTGGTTTCATATTATACCAAATGCAAGAATGATAGGTCATTGATGTGTAATAAAAAGCCCCGCTGCATACAATGATGAGCGGGGCAACTTGTTGTTTTGTCATGATGACAGATTTTGTACTGCTTATTTATACTTATTTACTCGCTTATATTTATTTTCTGACTTACTGCTTACTACCACATCAATTAACCGCTTGCTTAACCATCTGCAATAATTGACGTACATCTTCTGGGCGAGTGTTGCCCGTTTCTTTATCAATGATGGAACTATAAATATGAGGAATGATTTTTTTCACGCCTGCATCAAGGGCAATTTGCAAAATTTCAGCAAAGTTATCTAAATCAATGCCGCCTGTAGGCTCTAAAGAAAAATCAAAGTCAGCGCAAGCTTTGGCAATGGCTTTATATTCTTCAATATATGTTAATCCTTTCATATTAAAGAATTTAACTGAGTCAGCACCCATGTCTTTAAGCATCATAATGGCAGTTTCAACCGGAACAATGCCATCTGGCGCTTGAGAGCTTAGTGGGCCTGTAGAAATTTTCACCATACCTACCGTGCCTGTGGGTGATATGAGCGCATTCACGAAGGTTTCGTTTTGGCCTAATAGTGCACGGCTAATTGGTGCACCAGTGAATACTTGGTTAACGTGTTGTGGTTGAACTTCTTTTGCGATTAACGACACCATGGTTGACTGATTTGGGTCGCCAGCGCCGAGACCAACTGATAATGCATTATCGGTTTCTTGTGCATAAATGCGCATATCTGCAATGGCACTTTCTAAGTCAGGGTAATTTTTAGATAAAACACCAACAACAACAAAGGTTTCTGCTGCGGCATAGATATCTTTTGCATTCTGGTGGCTGCCTGCCAGTACGTTTAAACAGACACGGTCACGATAAAAATTCGGTGACAATTTCATCTTAAATTCCTTCTACTAACAAACGAATATTCTTAGAAATAACATCAAGTTGTTCAGTGCTAACACTACGAATGTCAGCCTCTACTTTTCCTTCGTTGGCTTTGTACTCACGGAAGTAAATCGCGGTATCGCCCTGCTTTAGCTCAGCCATGATTTGGTAAGTGGTTTTGCCTATCATTTTTTCATCAAAGCTAATCTCGGTACGGGCAATATCACGTCCTGCACCATCCCAGACGATTCGAGCAGAGATACCTTTAATGGCATTTAAATCACTGATGAATTGACTCATTCGATTAACCATCTCTGCGCCTGTTTCTTTGGTCGCAGTCAGGTACTGTTCGATAGCGAGTGTGAGCCCCAAAATACCTTCTTTACCCACTTTCATCGCACGGCCAATACCTTGGCTTTGGCGTTTTACCCACTCAATATATTGTTTTTTACCGATAACCAGACCGCTTGTTGGGCCTTCGATTGCTTTTGCTCCGCTGTAAATCACAATATCGCCACCGGCTTGGTAGTAAGCGGTAAGTTCTTCTTCTGCTGCGGCATCAACGATCAGGGGGAGCTGGTGGTCATGAGCCACTTTGGCGGCTTGTTCCACGGTTAACATGCTTTTTTGCACGGTATGGTGTGATTTGATGTACAAAATAGCGGCTGTATTGGGGGTGATTTTTGCTGCTAACTGGGCGGCACTGCACTCATTAGCAAAACCCGCTTCGACTACTTTACCGCCACCTAAGCTTACCATTGTGTCCACAGGGGCACCAAAATTAACGTTATGGCCTTTAGGTAAAATAATTTCACGAGGAACAACTTTGTCGGATGAATGCAAATTGAGCAGTAAATCATCATCATCTTGTACAATCACCGCTGCAACAGCTTGTGCAATACCAGCAGAGGCACAAGATACAACTACCGCAGCTTCAACATTTAATAGATTAGCAATATATTCGCCAGTTTTATTAACTAAGTCTTTAATTTCAAAATAATTATTTAATCCATAAGCAACACGTTCAACAACTTCTGGAGTTGGCGTTGAAACACCCAGAATTGTCATGCGGCCAGAGGCATTAATAACGTGTTTTAACTGATATTTATCATAAATCGATTGCATGTTCTGATTCACCTTGTGCATGAATAATGTGTTTTCCACCGACGATAGCAGCCAATGGTACGAAGCGGTGAGTGCCTATACGGTGTTCGCCTTCTGCATCCGTGAGCTCTGTTTGCTCTTCTTTAAGGTCAAAAAGGGTTATGTCGGCGTCAAAGCCCGGCCTTAAATAGCCTTTTGCGGGTAACGATAAGAAGTTGGCGGCTTTTTCGGTAACGCAGCGAAGCACTTGTTCCGCACTAAAGCCCATACACAGAAATTTGGTCATCACAAAAGCGAGGCTATAAACAGGGCCATTAACGCGGTTGCGGTGGTAAATATCGGAACTGATGATGTCAGGGTAAGTGCCAATGCGCATCGCTTGCTCTGCAACTTTAAAGCTAAAGCTTTCACCGCCATGTCCAACATCTAATATGACACCCCGTGCGAGTGCGCGAGCAATTGATGGTTTTAGGTAGCCATCTTCGCCTAAAATCTTATTGGGTTTGCCATTAAAGCAGTGAGTGATGATATCGCCGCGCGTCAGTAAATCAGCGACTTCATCAATATCCGGCGGGTTGTTGCCAATATGCACCATGAGTGGAAGATGGTGTTTTTTCTGCATTTCTTTAGCTTTAACCAGTGGGGTAATGCCATTTTCACCAACCACGCTTTTACTCATACGGGCTTTCATACCAACAACAAAGCCGGAGTGGCGCTCGATAGCGTCTTGAAAGCAGGCTTCATTGATGTTGTTCATATCCGACAATTCATTTTGCGCAATGATGCCAATACGTGAAATATTTAACAGAGAAAAGACATTCGTTTTTGATTTCTGGGTGAGCTGATAAAATTTATCAATATCATCAGCACCGACACTACCTGCATCAACCAGTGAGGTAACTCCGCCAGCGGCTCCTGCTAAATCAGGGTCATCGAAGTAAATAGGTGACTCAACAAAGCAATGAGCATGAGAGTCAATCCACCCAGCACTGACATAAGTTTTTCCTTGTAGGTCAATGACTTTGTCGGCTTGCTGATTATTCGCTAATTCAGGGCCTGCCGCTTCGATTTTTCCATCTTTAATAAGAATGTCGATAATCGAGCCATCGATACGCTTACCTTGTTTGATGATTAAAGTGTACATAGTTGTCCTCTCTATACTCGATACTCGTCATACTT